>DAWM01000071.1:2948-8412 GCA_002505945.1 Candidatus Woesearchaeota archaeon UBA119 | reverse complement strand
TCTGAGCAGGCATTCTTGGATTTAGTTTGCAACGCATTTGAAGAGGAGCCAGAGGATTGCAATAAGGAGTTGGATGACACCACACCTGCACCTGGCTTTGGTTGGGAAGGCTCTGCTAGTGCTAGTGCTGCTTCCGGAAGCTGCTAATCTTTTTCTTTTTTTCTTTACTTCTTTTTCTTCAATTATTTTTTGAAATTTCTAATCTAATCATCATAGAATCTTCTTTTTGATAAAGGGAAGTTTTAATGATAAACACCCTGTATGGAAGAACAAATTTCTAAAATATCCTGCATTTATCATTATATTAAGTATTCTTTCATGTTTCCTCTTAGTTTTTAATATTTGATCCATTCTTTCTGATTTGTAATATGGGTTAAGTATAATTTTGCCGATTTCTTCTCCAGAAATCAAAGCAGGAAAAATACCTTCGCCTGTCAGTCCAGACACAAGACCTGCTGCATCTCCTACCAAAAACGTATTTCCAAAACGGTAGCCTTGAAAGTCATAATCGAGAGGGAAACATTCTTTTTTAGAATTTGTCATGTTGATTTGCTTTTTTTCAAGCCAAAAATCAAAATTCTTACTTAACTTCTTGAAATTTAATATCTTAGGATTTGCTCCGCATCCGATATAAGCGTAATCTTTGTGAGGGAAAACCCAAACACACCAGGTATTAAATAGCTTTGAATTAAAAAAGAATTCTAGGTTCTGATATCGTTTGTCAAAAACCTTGTATTGAAGACCAAGTCCGATCTTCTTTGGTTTAATTCCTAAATATCTCTTAGTAATAGACTTCGATCCATCAGCTCCCACAAGATATTTGTAATATATCTTCTGACCATTAGCAATGATAAAATTATTTTTTATTCTTGAAACCAAGAATTTAGTTCTTATCTCAACATTTCGGAATCTTTTTAAGTTTTCTAATTGCCACAGCCCCAGTTTTTTTCTGTCAATAGAGTAAAGAAAATGATAGTTTCTCTTTGCAGTGTATGTCTTTGTGTTCACATGCAATTTCACTTTGTTAAATCTGCGTTCTATGAAACTTTGTGGTATCTTCAGATATTCAACAACACTTCTGTTGATTCCTCCTGCACAAATTTTGGGTCCAATCTGTGCATTTTTCTCTAAAACCAGTACTTTGAGATGAGTATCGCCTAAAGTGGCAGCGCAATTCAAACCAGCTGGTCCTGCTCCAATGATTACCACATCATATTTTTTCATTTTTGAAACACAGATATTTCAATTGCAGGTATTAGAATTTTATTTAAATCTTTAGATTGCAATTGTTCTGCTACCCAATAAATTTATAAACTAAATATGTAATAATTATTATGCACAAAAATTCGCAATTTTGGTGGGAGTTTAACACCCCCCTTTAGGACGAATTTTTGGCATCCTAAAAATCCACTTGTCAAAGCGTATGTGACACTCACAGTGGATCTTTATGACGATGAAAAGAGGTGTTAAAATGCATCCATGGCACGATGTACCCATAGGTAAGAAATTCCCTCAAGAGATTAATGCAGTAGTAGAGATACCCAAGGGCTCTAGGAACAAATACGAACTTGATAAGAAAACAGGGATGATCCGACTGGATAGGACGATATACAGCTCTGTTCTTTATCCAGGAGATTATGGCTTTGTGCCTCAAACGATGTGGGAAGACAAAGATCCTATGGATATTCTAATTCTTAATAGATTTCCTTCCTTCCCTCTCGTAATAATAGGAGCCAGACCTATAGGGCTTATGAAAATGGTAGATGAGAAAGAGAGTGATGATAAGATTATAGCCGTCCCTGTCTCTGATCCTTTCTATAAAACAATTAAAGAGATATCTGAGCTGCCTCCTCATACTAAAAGAGAGATAAAGCATTTCTTTGAGATTTACAAGGAATTACAGCATAAATCGGTCAAGGTCAATAGGTTTATGGGCAGGAACTATGCTTTATCGGCATTGAAAAAAGCCCAAAAACTATATCAGAAGAAATATAATAATAAGAAAAGAAAAAGATAATTTATAATTCGTCATAAATCTTGACAGTTCCCTTGTTGACTTTGGCATTCTTGTCTTTGTCTAAGGCAACAATTAGGTTTACACCGACCTTGTCTATCGTATTGGCAAGGTCTTTATCTACCGCTCCATCCAGAACAATAGCATAAATCTCATCCTTTATCCCTTGAAGAGTGCTATCCAACTCTGATATAGGGAGCTTTCCCAGTATCTCAAGATTCTTGTCAAGGATATATGCTGCCTTACTGCCAATCAAGTCCTCCATCTTCTCTTTTAAGGTATCCTTCTCTTCCTTTGAGAGATTAGGTGGAGTGATCTTAGGCTGGTCTTTTCTTGCATTTATGTTCGGTCTATTCGGACTTCTCTTGTCTCTCTTATTTTTGTTTCCTTTGTGATGTTTGGAAGAGGAATTAGAAGAGGATGAAGAATCCTTTTGGTCCTTCTTGTCTCCTTCCTTATCATTCTTTTCCATATCAATGTTATGTTCAAGCGAAAATTGCTCTGCTGTAATCTTTCCTCTTAAACATTTGTGGATTTCCTTCTTGCTTAACTCTTCAACCTCTTTTCCATCGGGTGCAACTGCAACAAAGTCTATCTCTGCTAAGGTAAGGAGTTGCTTGATGTTGAGCTGCCCTCCTCTGTCTCCATCAACAAAAACTGTTATGGTTTTCTTCTTTGAAAGCTCTACAATAGTCTGGGGGACAGAAGTTCCATTCATAGCGATAACATTCTTAAAGCCGTATTTCAGCATTGTTACCACATCAGCCCTTCCTTCCACAACTATGATATCATCGCTGTCATCGATAGTAGGCCCTGCAGCCAGATTCTCTTTTCCATAGTTTTGAATTTCCATGACCCTGACAGCATGTGCAACCTGTTCAGCAATCTCTTGGCTGTCAGGCATACCTTTATCCATCAGATTGGAAAGCAAACTCTTGGCTCTGTCCACAATATACTTTCTCTTAGAGACCCTGATATCCTCTATCTTCTCAATCTTGATTTTAGCATCACAAGGTCCTATCCTTTCAATAACCTCTAAAGCAGCTCCAATAATGGCTGTTTCTGCCTTATCAAGAGAAGAAGGGATTGTAAGGCTTCCTTTGGTTTTTCCCCCTTTCGTCTCAAGGTTAACCTCAATCCTGCCTATCCGGCCTCCTCTCTGAAGCTCTCTCAGCTCAAGATCAGAGCCAAGCAAGCCTTCGGTCTGACCGAAGATAGCTCCAATTACATCTGGTCTATCCACAACTCCATCAATATTGATGGATGCGTTAATGATATATTTTGCTGAAACAATACTAATCTTTCCCATTTCTAAAACCTCCTTTACTTATTTTAGCTTCTTATCCAATTCTCTCTAATCAAATTCTTGTTTTTCATAGAAGTCGATTTAAGGGGTTTCAATTTAAACAAAATTCAATCCACTTTAGTATAGAACCAATCCCATGCTTCGTCTAATAGTTTCTCCTGTTGAAAAAAATGCTGTTAAACGAGTAAATATGAATGGATGAATAAGCTCCATACTGAGTAACCCCCATCAACTTCGTGAAATCAAGTTTGATTTGTTTTTCCTACTTCCTTTCTTTTTTCTTAATATTTAATTTTTTGTATCTTAAAAAACAACCTTGAACATGAATTGCTTTTTGGAATGCTTTTGAATTGAAAACAAAATAAAAACTGTTGCCCGCGACACTAACTCCCAAGTTCATTGCTTGAGTATTCTCGTGAACTCCCCTGAGTACTCTCATGGCGGGCTGCGTGCATAATTCTTTGGCTTAATCATTGGTTTCCCTCAAAACCGTTTAATCATGCATTTTAGAGGGAAATAAAACTTCTTTATAAGTGTTGTTCTTTTTTGGGTTGTTTCTTGTTTTTAATGCCTAAAAGTAATGCCTAAAAGAATAGTTTTAATAATCCTGCTCCTATCTCTATCAATATGAGAAGCTCAAAAGAGAGATTCAAAACCCTGCATGGGATCTTTGACGCATTCACTATAAAAACCCTCCAATCCTTGTCTTCAAAGCAGATGTTTGAGCTAGATACACTTAGCCCAATCTCTGAGGGCAAAGAAGCTTATGTTCTGTCAGCATTGAGGGAGATTAGAGAAGAAAGGGTAGCACTTAAGGTTTATTTTCTTCAGACAGCAGATTTCAACAAGATGTATTATTATATTAAGGATGATCCTCGATTCGCTTCTCTTATTAAAAAAAGAAGAAAGGTAATAATGGCCTGGGCCTCAAGGGAGCATAAAAACCTTCATATCGCTAGGGAAGCAGGGATTCTTTCTCCTACTCCCTATATCGTAAAGAACAATGTGCTGATTATGCAGTTCATAGGCAAAGAGGATGGAAAGCCTTGTCCCCTGCTTACGAATGTGAGTTTCTCGGACTTTAATGAGAAGGAGAAGGAAAACTTCTTTAGGGAATGCTTTAGAAGCATAGGAAAACTCCGCAAACATGACTTAGTTCACGGAGACCTCTCTTCTTTCAATGTATTGGTAAAGGATGACGCGCCTGTCTTCATTGACTTCTCCCATGCTACTCCCTATAGCTGTCACATGGGCAAGCAGTTATATGAGAGGGATTTGAAGAACATGTTTCAGTATTTTAATAAGCATAGATATGGCTCTTTTGAAGAAGCTAAGAAGATAGCTGATAAGGAGTGATTAACCTTTCTCCCACAATATCTTTTTTTCCCCAGGATATAGTCCTAAGGAAGACATCTTGTTGTACTGGTCTTCTGTTAGAATGATATGGTTTATCATTAGTCCATACTGCTGATGAATTTCTTTCTTCCTTTTCTCAATAATATTCGTATCTTGAATATCTCCAATAAACAGCAGGGTAGCTCTATCAGCATCTATCTTTCCATAGGCCACTATCTTGTTTAAGGCTAGAATATCGCTAAAGAACTCCTTAATCAGCTTGCTTATACTCTTAGAAGGCTTTATTATCTCACCTAATAATCTTGCTTGCTCGTTTTCTTTTAGATAATACATCTTGGAAGGTCCAATCCTTTCTTCTCTTATGAGATTAACTGCTTTTAATCTTTTTAGGATTCGATAGGTAGAGGAAAGGCTGACCTTTGCTCTTTCGCTCAACTGGGTTAGATAGAACCCTTCTTTGGGCCGTTCATAAATAGTATCAAGAATCTTCCCTATCTTTTCATCGACTATACTCATTATAACATCTCTACGTAGCTTCTGCTTATTGTTGCTCATATTTCTTGCTTAAGAATGGTTTTATTTAAGTCTTTCTTTTCTGACAGAGCCTTTCAAAAATGAAAGGTATTTTCATAAAAGAAATAGTCTCCTTAATTAAACCGGTAGAATTATGCACAAAAATTGTGAATTTTTGGCATCCTAAAAATCCGCTTGTCAAAGCGTATGTGACACTCACAGTGGATTTTTATGATCCAGATGACAGATGACGCCGCCTCACACAAGTTGACATT
>DAWM01000071.1:2654-2792 GCA_002505945.1 Candidatus Woesearchaeota archaeon UBA119 | reverse complement strand
TTGTCAAAGCGTATGTGACACTCGCTGTGGATTTTTATGATGTCTTAAATCGGTTAAGGGCTTCCTCTTCCATAAAGTGCATCTTAGAAGGGATTATAAGGCAGTGAGGTGGAGCTCCAAACTCAACATCCTTTACAT
>DAWM01000071.1:1548-2426 GCA_002505945.1 Candidatus Woesearchaeota archaeon UBA119 | reverse complement strand
ACATCCTTTACACTTGCTGCCTTACCAAAGGCAATCTTCTGGTTCTCAGAGCCAAGCCTGGCTACTCCTACGCATGAACTCTCCTCGTTAAACACGCCCATTTTCTCTTTTTCTTCTGCTCTAAGAAGAGTTTCAATTGCTTCCTTGATTGTCATTAGCTTAGAGGTTCTTTCTTGAGTATTCTTTCTCAGAGCCTCTCGTGTTAATTCATTCCTTTTAATATCAAGCAATGCCAAAGTATGCAGCCCTATGCTCTTGTTCTTAGCAATGATATTATATGCTGTAATGGATAACTGGTTCTCCTCGGGAAAAACAATTGAGCAGGTCTGTCCGAACTTATACAAGGAAAGCCCTGTTATCCCAACTGCATTAAGCACAGAAGCATTATGGATTACCCTTGTCTTGATTCCAGCCTTTTCAGCCCTTAGAATAAGATCAATATGCGTGGTAGCAGAAAGCCCGTCCCCTATAACCAGAAAAGAGGTATTACTCTTCTTTGCAGCCTTTAGGATTTTATTGTTATCTCCTTCTACCTCCTCTCTAAAAAGCACCGCAATTTTGTTCTGATAAAGCTCTTCCAATTCCTTGATATCCTCTTTAATGAGCATAGAGGTATAGCCATCAAGGAAAACAAACTCAGAATCTCTTATTGTTTCTAAACCTTTTAATGAGATATCCTTTTTATCGCCCAATCCAATCCCGATTATGTTTAACATATAAGGTTGAATGAAGAATAGGTTTTTATTTTTTTCTTTATTTCTGTGTATTTGGTTTTTCTCGTCAATAGAAATACCTTAGTTTCAAAAAATGAAAATAGAAATACATTTACTTTAAAATATACTTTCCAGTATAATAAGGTTTAAATAACTGATTCAACA
>DAWM01000071.1:883-1300 GCA_002505945.1 Candidatus Woesearchaeota archaeon UBA119 | reverse complement strand
TGGGTTGCAAACTATTTTTAATCACTAGAAAACTATTTAGGTTGGTTGCGTTGCATTGAGTTTATCTTTCTTAGATAAACCGATAGTTGCTTGGTATTAGGTTGTTGGGTTAAATAAACTATTTCTAAAAGGAAATCAGCATGATTATAATATAAATATTATTGTTTTAGGATATGTCTTTTATGACATATATATTATAGTCTGTGCTTTGTAGTATATATCCTTTGACACCATAGTTTGGTTTCAGGAGGATTGAATCAAAGACCTGCGTGCTGATTTCTTACACTGAATAATGAAAAAAAATTAGTGGGGGATGAAAAGAATGGAATTTTTAGTTAAAAACGCAAAAGAAAACGCAAATGAAATGCCAGATTTGAAAGTGGGAAATGCTAATATCAAGGTAATTGGATGTGGTGG
>DAWM01000071.1:530-706 GCA_002505945.1 Candidatus Woesearchaeota archaeon UBA119 | reverse complement strand
ATCAAGGTAATTGGATGTGGTGGTGCTGGAAACAATATTGTTTCTTGGCTGTATAACAAAGGTGTTCAAGGCGCAGAGATTTATGCGCTCAATACTGATCAACAGCATCTCAACATGAGTAAGGCAGATAGGAAATTGTTGATTGGCCGAGACCTTACGAAAGGATTAGGATGCGG
>DAWM01000071.1:0-290 GCA_002505945.1 Candidatus Woesearchaeota archaeon UBA119 | reverse complement strand
GGTTTCCCAAAGATTGGTGCAGATGCCGCTAAGGAAGCGATGAATGATATTAAAGAGATAGTGAAAGGCTCGGATATGATGTTTCTCTGTGCAGGAATGGGCGGAGGAACAGGAACAGGATCCGCACCAGTGGTAGCAAAGGTCGCAAAGGAGCTTGGCTGTATAGTAATCGGAACAGTTACAATGCCTTTTGACATAGAAAGGGCAAGAGTAGACAAGGCAGAGTACGGCCTTCAGGAGCTTAGGAAATACAGCGACACAGTTATTGTTATAGACAACAACAGACTGGT
>DAWM01000057.1:15879-16039 GCA_002505945.1 Candidatus Woesearchaeota archaeon UBA119 | reverse complement strand
TTGTGAATTTTTGTGCATAAAAACCATTGGAGAACCCACACCTAATGTGTAAATTTTCAAAATTTTTTTATAGTCAACATTATACCTCATGCTTAGATGCCTCTGTAGCTTAGTGGCTTGAGCAGCTGCCTCGTAAGCAGCAGGTCGGGGGTTCAAATCC
>DAWM01000057.1:14654-15665 GCA_002505945.1 Candidatus Woesearchaeota archaeon UBA119 | reverse complement strand
GTCGGGGGTTCAAATCCCCCCGGAGGCTTTTTCCCAAAGGAAAAGTTTTAAAAGAATAAGATTTTAAACAAGAATTGGTGGTCTTTATGAGTCAAACAAGCATACAGGAAGGCATATTTGATCCTTTATTGCTCTTAGTAGGAATTCTTGCTGGATTAGCAATAGGTTCTCTTACAAATAGAATGCTTATGTCTTTGTTTTTAGGTATTGTAATGGGAATAGTGTCTATGTTCATTTCAAGGGAAATTGCATAAAAGAAAATAGATAAATTTATTAAGTATTTTCTGCACCCTATTATATGGCGCTTGTAGATAGGATAGAATCTGCTTTGGGCTCTGATGAGCAAATAGATGTTTTTCTGGAAGAGGATGTCAAATATTCAAATCAGAAGTTCCACCACAGAAATAAAACTTATATACATAGTATAGAATTTTGGGTATACCCAAAAGAACCCTGCTCAAGCGTTGAAGAATTAAAAAATTCTTTTGAGAAACTCTATAATAGATTAAAAGAAGAGTTTGGAGAAGGAAGATATATACCCTTTCATCCAACAAAGACTGGAGGATATCTTACAGGAGAGATTTGTTATGAAGAAGATAAGTCTTCCCCTAATAAAATAAATCAAAAGGATAGAATCTCAATCCAGATGTTCCCTTCTGAAAGGTATATAAGAAATATGAAGAACAATCACGATTTCTCAAGAAGCCCTTATGTTTTAGAAGACAAAGATGTTTTTGAAGACTACCGCATTACTGGGATTGACAAATAGAATAGAGTACATAAAACTTTTTAAGGAATTGTAATTACACGAAACAAAATGGAATATGATTATTATTTTGACATCGGAGGATTTGAGAAGAGATTGAATGAGCTGATAAGAGATTATATGCCTGCTCAAATTTACAAGAATGATGTGCATATTACTGATGATGGGAGAGAAATAATTGAGTTCTTCTCCACAGATGACAATATGGAACCCTTTGGGAGATTAGAGATTTGTGTTAGAGATAT
>DAWM01000057.1:12187-14428 GCA_002505945.1 Candidatus Woesearchaeota archaeon UBA119 | reverse complement strand
AGATTTGTGTTAGAGATATACCCTTTTTTAACGAGCATAAAGAACGAAAAACTTACGCAAGGTATAGATTTGATTTATATCAGGGGGCAGATTCTGAGCCTGAGAGGGTTGAGGTTGAGAGGACTTACTCCAATAGAGAACTTTCAAAAAACAAAGAAGTTAGTGACGAAACTATAGAGGCACTTATAGAGGGAATTCAGGATAAGCTCTCTGAGAATATACACATAAACAAAAACCAACAGAAGCTTTTTAAGTAATAAGGGTTCTAACTTCTAGGAAAATGGTGAATGATGATCTTTCGGTTGTTAAGGGAATGAAGGATTGGTTCGGGGAGGAAGCCTTGTTGAGAGAGAGAATAGTCTCCACACTGAAGGGCATATTCCTAAGATACGGGTTTGCGCCTCTGGAAACGCCTTCTATTGAAAATATGAGTGTGCTTACTAAGAAGGGCGGGGGAGAAATCCAAGAGGAGATTTACAGGGCTCAAGACCAGGCAGGCAGGGATTTAGGTCTGAGATTTGATCATACTGTTCCTTTGGCCAGGTTCGTTGCCTTGAAGAAGGGCTTGAAACTGCCCTATAAGAGATATGCTATTGGAGAGGTCTTTAGGGATGGGCCTTCGCAGCCAGAGCAAGGTCGCTATAGAAGCTTTATGCAATGTGATGTTGATACTATTGGTGTTAAGGATGTGTCTGCAGAAGCAGAGCTCTTATTCTTGGCTAATGATGCTTTCTCTGCTATCGGATTGAAAGGGATTGAGATTAGGTTAAACAATAGAAAGATTCTGAATGGCTTGCTGAGGGGATTTGGCGTCAAGCCAGAACTTTTTAATAACGTGCTTGTTGCACTGGACAAGCTTGATAAGATTGGAGAAAGACAGGTTATTGAGGAACTTCAGGGTATAGAAGGATTGGGTAATGATGAAATCTTTCAGATAAAGAATATTATTGAGCTGAAAGGGAGCAACAAGGATATCTTAGATGCTCTCAGGGGTTTGGCAAAGAATGATGAGGCTAAGGAAGGTACTGAAGAGCTTCAAAGGATTCTGGATTATACATCATCGCTAAAGAAAGGGATTGTGAAGATTGCGCCTTACTTAGCGAGAGGTCTTGATTATTATACTGGGCCGATTATGGAGGTTTTCGCAGTATCTGGAAATGTCAAATCCTCTGTATTGGGAGGCGGCCGCTACGATAATATGATTGGAGAGTTTATGGGCTCAAAGAACAAGGTTTATGCTGTTGGTTTTTCATTCGGGTTGGAGAGGATTATTACGATATTACAGGACGAGAAAAGGATTGAAAAGAAGTTGAGTCCTGCCCAGATTTTTATTGTGCCTTTGAATACTCTTAAAGAGAGCTTTGGAATAACCCAGAAACTGAGGAAAGCTGGGATAAATGTTGACATGGATTTGAAGGGCAGGAATATCAAGAAATCCTTGAGTTATGCTGAAGCCCTTGGTATCCCTTATGTTGGAATTATTGGAGAAAATGAGATTAAGAAAGGTGTTATCTCTGTAAAGGATTTGGCAAAAAGAAGCCAGAAAGAGATGAGTATTGAAGAGCTTAAGAAGAAGCTTAAAGAATAGATTTTCACTTTTTCTTACCTACAAATATGCTAAAGATAGGGAATCTTGAATAACTCTCATTGTCCTCAACATCCATTATGTTAGAGGAGATGAGAAATTATTTAAAGTTATGCTAATCAAACACAGGTATGAAACTGTTCTTGTCTGGTGGAGGGATTGGAGAAGATTCAAGAGAAATAGATAATTTATTTGCCAATGCTGTGGATAAGAGTAAGGCGTTATTGTATATTCCTATTGCAATGGATGAGAAAAAGAGATCCTATAGCGAATGTTTAAGATTTATCAAAGATGTTTTCAATCCAAGAGGGATTAAAGATATTGTTATGTGCAGTGAGAAGGAAATTGGGAGTCCTCCCTTTGAACTCAGTGATTTTGGTGGTATTTATATTGGTGGAGGCAATACTTTCTATTTATTGGATAAATTAAGGGAAAACGGTTTTGATAGCAAGCTGATCCAAGCGATACAGAACGGAATTCCATATTATGGTGGAAGTGCTGGCGCAATTATATGTGGTGAATCTATTGAGACTTCCTTTTTTCACGATGAGAACATTGTGGGGTTAAAGGATTTCAAAGGATTTGGCTTAGTTGAGGGATATTCCCTGTTTTGTCATTATGAAGAGCAAGAGTTGGAAAGAATAAAGCGATTTAGC
>DAWM01000057.1:9627-11919 GCA_002505945.1 Candidatus Woesearchaeota archaeon UBA119 | reverse complement strand
AAGCCCTGCAGAATAATATCAAGGACAACTCTTTCTAGCTAAAGTAAACCATTATTCTAAATATAGAGGACAGAAGCGCAAAAAGATTAAATATTACGAGAGAAGGAGATATATTCAGATATAAAATGCGATTTGGAAAAAGAAAGCCAGAGAACAGTTTGTCTCTTGAGGATTACCTTAAATTATTCCCGAATACAAGAAAGTACAAGAGAAAAAGTCATGCCAAAAGCAGAAGATATCTTAAAAAAGAACTTAAACAACTTTTTCCAGATGAAGAAAAAGAGGCCATGGGACAAACCTTAGAAACGATTCAAAAGGTTAAAAGATACTTACCGGAATCACAAACCAGCGTTCTGGAACAAACTATAAAAGAAATTCAAAGGCTCCTAAACAAAGATGAAAATGAGGATGGAACTGATTCAGATGAAGAAATAACAGATGATTTCAATAAAGAAAACAAAGACCTAGATGAACAATTAAAGGAGTATGTTGCCTACAAGGTTATACCTCCACTTATTAAGGAAGCTAAAGAAGCTTACAATAAAAAAGAATATGAAAAAGCCGATAAGATTATCGCTGAGATTGACAGATATAGAGATAAAACAGATCTAGCATTCTTAAGAGACCTCATAATGCTTAAAAAAGAAGTGCTTGGGAATCTCCCTGTTGAATATATGATAGAAAAATTTAGGAATCACAAGCAACAAATCGGAGAATTAGCCGAAGATATGATTACCCAAGGAAGTGAGGCGGCTAGAATAGCTTATGATTGGGGATACTACGACCACGTAGTTTATGCTATAACATACATGAAAGAAGTTGCTAAACTTACAAATAAATCTCTTCCAAAGGATATTAAAAAGATTTATAGAACGGCAAAAAGAATGGGAAGTGAAAACTTTGAGGACCCTTGGAAATTAGATTACCCTGACTTATTTATAGGGTAGGTCAAGTCATGATGATCTTTATAGCGAAGCATGTTAAGAACCAGCCTAAGTTGAGCAAGGAAACTGTTGAAGCTATTGAGAAAGCCAGAGAAAGAATCAAGAAAGGTAAATATGTAACAGAAGAAGAGGTAAAGAAGAGGTTGGGATTCTGATGTATGAGATTGTTTTTGATGCAGAAGTGATTAAATTCTTAGAGAAATGCGGAAAAACAAACAAAATCCTAAAAATTCGCCCTTGAAGGCGGGATGTTAAACCCTATACCAATATTGTGAAGTTTTGTGCTTAAGAGCTTATTTCTCACTACAATCCCTGAATCTGCTTCCTGAACTTTTTATTGAGTCTAACGAATTCTTCTTGCGATAACTTTCTCCGGTCCCAATTCTCAAACCTTAACCCGTCTTTATGATTCCTTGGAATTATATGGAAATGGGTATGAAAGATATATTGACCGGCATCTATGCCGTTGTTGAGCAGCACATTGTAGCCGGCATAGTTCTTTATGATTGCTTTGCCTATCTTTTTGATGGAATAAGATAATTCAGCTAAGGTTTTATTGGGAATATCCGAGAAGTCCATATACCTTCTTTTAGGAACAACCAAGAGATGGCCATTCTCTTCTGAGGGAATATCTATGGACATAAAACACATTGTATTCTTGGTTTCATGAAGCTTAATGACGGGAAAACCGTTTCTATGGGTTGTGTTCTCATTCACGAAATCAGTGAATAGATAAAACCTTTCATAGGCTTTCTTAAATAATAATGGAGTTTTTCTGGCTATTTCTTTAATGGTTCGTTCATATTTTTTAATTACCTCATTCTTATTAGTTTTATAATCCTTTACCTCTTCATGAACATCCAGAATAGAAGTCTTTTTGTGCTCGGCTAAATCGTTGAACAAGAGTACGTATCTGCAATTAAAGTTATCTCTAATAAATCTTAAATGCTCCTCTGCCATCGCCACTATTATATCATACTCTTTAAGGATTCCTGGAGTTAATTTTCTCTGCTTATGACTGCTTATGTCTATGTCATGTTTTTCAAGGGTTTTAATCAATAAAGGGTTTATCTGTTGAGGCCTTGCTTCAATACCTGCTGAGCCGACCTTCCAGCCAGATATGTCATTATCTGAGAGATACTTCTTAAATAGGTATTCAGCGACCACGCTTCTAAAGGTATTTCCTGTACAGACAAAGAGTATGCTTCTCTTATCCATAATATTCCTTCTCATTCAATGCTTTATATCTTTTTCTAAATCAGAGGGAAAAACATAGAAAACTTTATAAAAAACTTCAGGACTCAGAATCTTAATGGTGGTAGTGGTGTAACGGTAGCATAGAAGCCTG
>DAWM01000057.1:8327-9359 GCA_002505945.1 Candidatus Woesearchaeota archaeon UBA119 | reverse complement strand
CCCGCCTACCACCCTTTTCTATCCAAGCCAAGTTCTCTATCTATGCTTTTGGCAACATCTTCCACATCAGTTAATACTCTGTCTATGTCCTTTCTGAGCTCATTAATAAGACTATGAAGTGGCTTTCTTCTCAGATATATTCTATTCCTTCTTCTAACCAAAATCCCTGCATTTATCAAATTCCTGAGATGATGGTTAACCCTTGGAGGAGCTACACCTAACTTATCGCTTATCTCTAAAGAGGTTAAGGGTGTTTCTTTTGATGAATTCTCTAACACAATCTTCAATATCTTGGTGGCAAGGTTCTTGACATCCCTGCCACTGCTTAGGCATAGTTGGTCAGAAAGCCAAGAGATTTTATCATCAATACCCTGGGGCGGCTCAGTAGTCCTCCTCTTAATCATTATCCTGTTCATTTTATGTATATGAAGGAAGGATAGATATATTAATCTTTTGGTTAAAGTAAGAATGATATTTATATTGTTTATAATAATGCTATTAAAACCAAAACTTTTTTATATTTTTAATGCACACACCATTATAAGGAGGTGATAAGAATGAGAGAACCAAGCTGGTTTGAGGAAATAAATAGGATGCAAGAAGACTTTGACAGGCTAATATCAAGGTTTTTTTCACCGAGGCCTGTAAGCAGAGATATGCTCCCAGATTATTCGCAGACAGCATTGGAAGAGCCTTCTATTAGGAATCCCTTGACTGATATTATTGAGAAGGATAATGAGATAATTGCAAAGGTTGAGATGCCAGGGATAAACAAGGATGACATTGAGATCAATGCTACTGAGGATGGAATTGAGATAAAAGGAGAGACCTCTGAGAAAGTAGAGAAAGGAGACAAGAAGAAAGGATGGCAGAGGATTGAGAGAAGATATTCAGGATTCCAGAGATTCATCAGTTTGCCGGATGGAGCAGACATTGAAAAGATTGATGCAAGCTATAAGAACGGCATCCTAGAGCTCCATATCCCTAAGAAAGAAAGCAAGAAGAAAAAGAGCAAGAAGATTAAAGTGAAGT
>DAWM01000057.1:2461-8195 GCA_002505945.1 Candidatus Woesearchaeota archaeon UBA119 | reverse complement strand
GCAAGAAGATTAAAGTGAAGTAAATTTTTTATTTATTTTTATATTCTTCTGCATCTAAGCCTGTACCCCATTCTGCTGTTTTTCCCCGCTCGATGTGTTTGAATTCTACAGAATTTGTAAAGGGAAAAGAATTATAACCCCTTTTACCATCAGATGTATTGGTTTTTTGTATATAATCAATAATAGTCGCTAAAGCATTATAATTATCTCTTAGATATCTGCTATCAACTTGGTGCTCACCACCACAGATAATAACCTTCACAGAATCTTCAACCCTTGTTATGAATAGTCTAGCTTCCCAGGGATACTTATTTTGGAATTCATCAATAATCCATACACCTTTTCGTCGATTTGCCCCTCTAAGAAAACCTGTTGGATCCTTTTTAAACAAAGAGTCTTTACTCTCAGTTATATCTTTAAGGTCTTTGTAGTAGTTTATAATGTTATAGCTATTACCTATTTCAAAGTCAGAATAACTAATTTTGCCTCGAGGGTTCTTACTACTTTTGCACTCCCACAGGCTCTCAATGGCACCTGTAAAAGAGCCATAATCCTTTCTTACCTTATCATCAATATCTCCAGGCTGATAGCCTAACTCTTCTGGGTGGAGTATTGGTTTAGAGAGCCTTATAAAACCCTTCAACTTTTCTCTAATATCTTCAATTTCCCCAGAATAGGTTTCGTAGTTCTTGGATCCAGAATTTTTTTGTTTGGGTTTTGTGAAGTCTTCCTTATTATCAAGATCCCTTAAGTACCTTTCAGCAAGATGCACAGAAGCAGCCAAACCGACATATGTTTTACCAGAACCTTCTAAGCCGTGTCCAACAACTACATTAATATCATCATCAATACAATCATTCATAAATATGTATTGCTGAAGATTTTTAGGAAGAAGAGCTCCAATAGTAAGATATGGTTTCTTGTATTTTATCTCCTTTAGAACCCCATATTTTTTATCAACCCTATAAGTAATATTAGGTAAGTCTTCAATAACAGTTCCAAATACTTCATCCTTTGAATCCACCTTTTTATAATAATCTTTATCAGAACCCACAAAAATCACATAAGAATTGTGAGGGATTTCAGCAATTTTCCTATCCTCAAAATCAAATTTAGAGACTCTCTCAAAAGGGATTAATCTAGGCGATTTGTCCATATATTTCATTGCTTCAGATATCGCTTCATCACTAGTGCAAAAATGATACCCCTTAGTTATCTTATCTAAATCGACGCTTCCTCTCTTTACATCTTCAGCTGTAATATCATTAACTCCTGCCAAAGATGCTAATGATAAATCATTCGTTACCAACACAGTCTGATATCCTTTTTTCCTTCCTATCTCATTGTAGAACTTAGCCGTATTTAATATATTCAAGTCTCCAGTCCCAAGATCAGAGTCTATTTTTAGCCTTCGCTTTTTGAGACTAGTATCCCCCATCAAATAAATTAAATCATGATCCCCTTTTCCCAGGCATACCGGTTGAACCGAGAAATCCACACCTTGATCAACTCCTTTATCAATTATATCATGCAAGGTTCTTTTTGCTTCTGTAGCTGCGTATCTTGTGGAAGACCTCCTAGTGTTTTTAGCAACATTATTGAGTTCTTTTCCGATTGTACTAAAAGCAATAACCTTTATGTTATTCCCAAAATTATAAGGAGAAGTAGGATCATTAATCAAGATATTAGTATCAATCACAAATATCTTTTTGTCACCATCTGAATAAGGGAGGTTCTTCTCAATCTTTTCTTCTAATGATAATACTTTAATTTCTTTTTCAGAAACAGCACTATTGGGTTTAGAACCATTGGGTTTTAACAACATAGCTTTAGCGCCCTCGAACCCCTTTAAATTTTTTAAGGACGCCATAATGATTTAACCAAGTAAGGTTTTAAAAATTTTTGGCTTATCTAAAATATCTTATCTAACCAATCAAAACTCTTTTAGCAAGCAGATATGCATAATCACACTACAGAAAGATTTATATATCAGTAGTGTTTTAAGTAATTCAGTATACTATTAAGCATACTAGCTAGGTTCAAAACGGTGCCTTGCCAAAAGTAAGAAGGAGGTAAAAAAAATGGAGTTTATTGTAAAAAATGCTTTGGATTCAGCGGAAGAAAACGAGAATATGGATACCCCTTCACAGGCCAATATAAAGGTCATAGGATGTGGAGGAGCAGGAAATAATATGATTTCTTGGTTGTATAAGAAGGGTATTGAAGGAGCAGAGGTTATTGCTCTGAATACTGATATGCAGCATCTTGATATTAGTACTGCTGACCGTAAACTCCTTATTGGCAAGAATGTCACCAAAGGTCTTGGCTGTGGTGGTTATCCCAAGGTTGGGGCTGAGTCTGCTGTAGAATCTGCAAACGATATAAAACAATTGTTGAAAGGAGCTGATATGGCATTTATCTGCGCTGGCATGGGTGGCGGAACAGGCACCGGTTCTGCTCCAATTGTCGGCAAATTAGCAAAAGAGATGGGCGCAATAGTTATCGGAACCGTAACTATGCCTTTCAATATAGAAAGAGCGAGGATAGATAAGGCTGAATATGGTTTAGCAGAGTTGAGGAAGACGTGCAATACGGTTATTGTTATAGACAACAACAGATTAGTTAAGATTGCAGGAAATCTACCTGTGCAGCAAGCGTTTGCAGTGGCAAACGAGCTCATTTCTACAATGATTAGAGGAATTGTTGAGACAATTGCCGTGCCTTCATTGGTAAACCTGGATTTCGCAGATGTCAAGGCTATTATGACTGGTGGCGGCGTTGCTGCAATAGGAGTTGGTGCTTCCGATACAAAGAACAGGGTTGATGAGGCTGTAAGAGGTGCTTTGTCGAATCCTTTGCTTGATATAGAATATGCAGGAGCAACAGGAGCAATCATCCATATCCATGGTGGACCTGACTTGACTCTAGAGGAGACAAAGATGGTAGGAGAATCCATAACAAAAGAGATGGACCCTGATGCGAATGTTATCTGGGGCGCAAGGATTAGCGATGATATGAAAGGAAAATTAGTTGTGATGACTATAATTACAGGAGTTAATTCTCCTTGGATTCTTGGAAAGGATACCTCTACAGAGTATGAAGCGGAGAATAAGAGCAGACTTTCATCAGAACTAGGGATTGACCTAGTATAATTCCCTTCTTTTTCTTATTTTTTAATAAATTTTTAATAATCATACTTATTCTTCCTTGTTATGATATCCAAATCAGGACTGGCAATTGAACTTTCAAGGTTAAGGGTATTCTCTAAGCCTATGGCAAAGCTGGAACAGTATCCAACAGACAGCGAGATTGCAGCAAGTGTATTATGGAATGCTTATCTAAAGGGATGGATTAAGGACAAGAAGATAGTGGATTTAGGAGCGGGTTCAGGGATCTTAGGGATTGGGGCCTTACTTCTAGATGCCAAAGGGGTTTTGTTCGTTGAGAATGATCCTGAAATTATCAATACATTTAAGGCGAATATTGAGGAAAGGGATTTAGGCAAGAGGAGCAGGATAATACAAGCTAATGTTGAAGACTTTAAAGCAAAGAAAGCGGATTTGGTTATCCAAAATCCACCTTTCGGCACAAGGAACAAGTCTATTGATATCAAGTTTCTCAAGAAGGCCTTTGAGATTGCTCCAAAGGTAATAAGTTTTCATAAGACCTCCACTATTGAATATGTCAAGGAAAAATGCAGAGAAGACAGATTTGATATTGTAGAGGAGATGCGGTTACTTTTTCCTTTGAAGAATACCCTTTCATTCCATAAGAAAAGGATTCAACGAATTGAGGTCTCCTGTCTCTTTCTAGCAAAAAGTATTTAAAGTTGTTTTCGGAATGATATAAATAATGGATAAAAAGGAAATCCAGCATCTCAGGGGATGGGCAAAGAATAAGGTCAAGGAAGGTTTCACAATCAATCAGCTGAAATTTGCTTTGAAAAGAAAGGGAATAGAAGAGAAGGATGCAGAAAAGATTGTCTCTAGATTAGGAATAAACTACAAATTTCTTGTTTCATTGTTTGTGATTATGGGGCTGTTGATAGTTTCATTGGTTCTTCTATATATTCCTGAAGCCCCGAGAGAAACCAATCAAATAAATATGTCGCATTTTAAGGATTTGAGCTTTGAGGGGTTCAAAAAAAGCAATACCAACAATGGGCTGGCTTTTACAAAGATTAAACAAAATGCCTCGCCTACTGTGATAACATTAAGCTTGTCTTCAGATGAGCCAGATAGGTATGTCAACAACTTCTTAGAGAGCAATCTTAATAACTATAAATCCTTTAAACCCATATCTCGATGGGCTGAAGGGAATATGCTGGGGAATGATTATGCTTATCAATCCTTGGGCAAGGAATTTATTGTATCTCAAAGGCTTTTAGTATTCAACGAAACCCTCGTAGACCTCTCAATAAGAAGCGAAAGGAAGTTGTATAATGAATCAAGAGAGATTATGAAAGAAGGGGTAAAAAAGATAAGAAATATATTTTCTTAGTTGAGATTAATCCAAGCCTGCTTTCTTTCTGATTGCCCTGGCCATGTCTGTTTTCTCCCAAGTAAAATCAGGATCCTTTCTTCCAAAATGACCATAGGCCGCTGTTTTCTGGTATATTGGTCTTTTCAGGTTAAGTTTCTCAATTATCTCTGAAGGCGACAAAGGAAACAGTTGCTCAATAATCCTTGCAATCTTATCCTCCTCAATTATCGCAGTATTGAAGGTATCAACGAAAACCCCTACTGGTTCTGGCACGCCTATAGCATAGGCAATCTGGACCTCGCATTTCCTTGCCAGGCCAGCCGCCACAATATTTTTAGCGATATATCTTGCCATATAGGCGCCACTTCTATCCACTTTGCTTGGATCTTTGCCAGAGAAGGCACCTCCTCCATGTCTCCCTAAGCCGCCATAAGTATCCACAATAATCTTTCTTCCTGTAACACCTGTATCCGCTGTAGGGCCCCCTATAACAAATCTTCCTGTAGCATTGATATGCATCCTTGTTCTCTTGTCAAGCCATTTGCCTAAAACCGGCCTAATTACCTTTTTCTCAACATCCCTTCTAAGGCGCTGTGTCCTTACCTTGCTACTATGCTGGCAGGCAATAACCACTGACTGAACCCTCATTGGTTTATCATCATTATATTCAACTGTCACCTCGCTTTTTCCATCAGGACCCAAATAAGGAAGAATCCCTTTCTTTCTTACTTCGGATAGTTTCTTTGTCAATTTATGAGCAAGAATAATAGGCAGAGGCATAAGCTCGGGGGTCTCATCCGTAGCATATCCAAACATCATACCCTGATCACCAGCACCCTGATCCTTCTCTATCTTCTTGTTTACTCCCTGGGCTATATCAGGAGACTGAGGATGTATAGCAGTAAGAACTGCTACACTATCATAATCAAAGCCCTTCTCTGTGCTATCATAACCAATCTTATGAATAGTATTTCTTATTATAGACTGAACATCCACATATGACTTGCTTGTTACTTCTCCTGCGACTAATACCATTCCTCTTGTGGCTATGGTTTCAACAGCAACATGGCTGTCTTTATCCTTCTTAAGTAATGCATCTAATATGCCATCTGAAATCATATCACAAACCTTATCAGGATGGCCTTCGGTAACGCTCTCAGAAGTTATTAATCTCTTTGACATTTTTGCTCCCCCTTTTAATGTTGTAAATCGCTTTTTCTATGTTTTATAAAAAGTTTTCTATGGGAAAGAA
>DAWM01000057.1:1054-2247 GCA_002505945.1 Candidatus Woesearchaeota archaeon UBA119 | reverse complement strand
GGATTAATTTTTATAGTTTTAATGCTTAATATTGAAGAATGGGAGACAGAAAAGAGCTCAAGGCAAGGCATCATATCGCTAAAAAGCTGATTACCTTGAGGACGCAGCTCAGGGAGAAGGATAAAAGGATTGAAGAGTTAAGAGAAAAGAATGAACTGCTAAAAAAGGGGCAACAAGATTCATTGAATCAGCTGATAGAGTTGAAGGAAAGGATGAGAAGGCTTTCCACTACAGGAGAGGATAATAAGAAAGATAAAAAGAAATGAGGGAAAGTTTTATAAATTAAGTCTTCTTCTTGAATAGAAGATGGTGAATAAGAAAAACAAGAAGGATCAAAATCAGAATCAAAGTTATTTCAGAGTCCGCCTTCCAAGAGGCAGGGAAGTAATAGGGCTTCTCCAGGAAAGATTAGGCGGCTCTCGCAACAAGGTCAGATGTTTAGACGGCAAGACGAGGATCTGCCGAATTCCAGGCAGGTTAAAGAGAAGTTTTTGGGTCAGACCTGGCGATTTCGTGATAGTCGAGCCCTGGGAATTCGGCGGCGATGAGAAAGGAGATGTAGTGTATAAATACTCAAGAAATCAGGCGAACTGGCTCAAAAGAAAGGGTTACTTGAAGAAGCTTGAGGATTTGGAAGAGTTCTAATTATTTCTAAAGAATTATCTTATCTGGATATCTATCTGGGGGAAGGTCTTCTCAAGATGCTCTTTTATGTGCTCCAGATGCTTAGAAGACGGGGCCTTATTTCTGAGTAGGGATTTATTTAGGATTCCTTCTTCTTTATCGTATCTGAAGTTCTGAATAATGAGGTTAGGGTGCACGCGGGCTATGGACTTGCAGATGCTCTCAAAATGTCTTTCGGTATAGATTACCCCGGGAAAAACAGTAGTCCTGAATTCTACTGTTATATTGGGCAGATGCTCGTAAAGTATCTCTATTGTTCTCTTGATATTCTTTATGATTTCTGAGGAGGGCATAAAAAAGTTGGCGGATTGGGTTGATTTCTGGAATATTTCTTCTTCTAGAGGCGCCTTTATGTCTATAATGAAGTTGTCACAGAGTTCGTTCATAAGAAGGTATTTTATCACTTCTGGTTTAGAGGCGTTGGAATGCAGCCAGATGGAGAGTTGGAAACTGCGAGAGAAGCGGCATAAACTGCCTAATGCGAGTCTTTGAAGGGTGGGCTCTCCTCC
>DAWM01000057.1:0-716 GCA_002505945.1 Candidatus Woesearchaeota archaeon UBA119 | reverse complement strand
ACAAAGCAGATAGGGCAGTTGAAGTTACAGCCGGCAAAATTGACTATCATAGAGGGCTGTCCTTCTATATATTCAGAATCGATGCCAATATTTGAATCAATATATGCTTCCATCCAAAGTAATGAATGATAAGGTTATTAAAAAGATTTCTTCTTTCAAGGATTAAAGCAGGTCACTTTTCAAATCCTTTGCTATTTCTTGGGCTAGTTCTCTTTGAAGCTTCATCTCTTTCTCGGCTATTTTTTTGGAGATTTCCAGGTTCAATTCGTCTCCTTCTTTTGTCCTGTCCTCTTTTTGGACAAATTTAATAGAGCCCAACACAGAACGGTTGAATTTCCCTGCATATAGAAAGGGTCGGACAAAACCGGCAAAGCCTATATCTGCAAGCAGATCTGCGTCCTGGAGAATCTGAAGTTCAATGCTCTTATTCTTCAGTTTTTCTCCTCTCAAATCATGATGTTCTATCAGATAACAAACCTCATCTATGAATTCCCTTGAATGACCAAGGGTTTCTAAGAAATCTTGAGCAATAGAGACGCCAAGGGTTGCATGTCTGTGCCATTCTTCCGCAAAATTCTCCAAAATACCTTTTTTACCAAACAATTTAGAAGGCTTTAACTTTATTTTGCCTATGTCGTGGAGTATTGCAGCAACTAACAGCTGTTGGGTTTTTACCTTCTTATCTATTTTTTGTATTATTTCTTTAGCTGACTCAT
>DAWM01000014.1 GCA_002505945.1 Candidatus Woesearchaeota archaeon UBA119 | reverse complement strand
TCTTTATGCACAAAAATTCACAATTTTAGTGTGGGGTTTTAATATCTCGTCTTTCAGGATGAATTTTTGGCATCCTAAAAATCCGCTTATCAACGCGGATGTGACACTCACAGTGGATTTTTATGATCTCATTTACCGAATTACTTCCCGAAAGCATATCCAATGTTGGCTATCTCTTGGGACTGATTTCTTTCTTTGCTGGAGTTTTTGTAATATACATAATAGATGTGTTTGTTCCTCATACATATGAAAAGGAAGGCTGCAATAGTTCAAAGTCTTTAAAGAGATGTGCCTTGCTTGCTATGGTAGGAATAGCAATTCATAACTTTCCAGAAGGGATAGCTGTTTTCTTTTCTTCTTTGGCTGATATTGAGCTAGGCATCGCTATAATGTTCGCAATAGCCCTCCATAATATCCCTGAAGGGATTGCGGTTGCTATGCCAACCCTATATGCTTCCAAAAGCAAGAAGAAGGCTCTCTGGTATAGTTTTCTGGCCGGAATTGCAGAGCCCATAGGCGCTCTAATTGCATTTGCTTTCCTGGGCGCCTTTATTGACAATTTTATACTCCATCTAATAATTGGAGGAGTTGCAGGGGTAATGGTCTTTATTTGCTTTGACGAGCTTCTTCCTCAAGCATATGAAAGAGGTAATTCCCATTCAATCATCTTCGGTATCTTTGCAGGTATGGCTGTTATGGCCTTTAGCTTATATTTATTGTAATCTCTAGAATAATTCCATTAACTTTCTTTTGATTTAAGTAATAAAGATAGTATGTGATAAAAAGGAAATCAGAAAAAGAGATTAATACAAATTAATATATTCCTCATAAGCTTTATTTTTACTTAACTTACTGTTCCAGTTTTTGTTCCTGAATTCTTTTAAGCCCTCTAATATTTTATTCATATATCTTCAAAGAAGATCTTATATTTAAATATTTCAGTTCTTACTTTTTATTCATCATTTGATTCTTCTTCATTGGAAAACATCTCCGTGATCTTCACGGATTTCTTCCCAAAATCTTTTTAAAAAGAAATATTGTTACTATGATTAGGTAGTTTCATTGAAAAACCTGCAGGGGCTTCGGCCCCTGCCTTATTCTTATTAATATAGTCCTTAGAAGGGGAAAAGAAGAGAACTAAGTAATATTTTTTGTATGGAAATTATTGATCTGGATTATTTACTCTTCCCATAAACAAGATATTTCCTGTTTCTTTCTCTTGGATTATAAAAATAAAAGGGTGATCTGCTCTAAATATAATCGGTTTTGTTATTTCTGCAACTGCTCCCATTGACACAAATATACTAGTTGTCGCGGTGGCTTCTGTTCCTTCTTCATAGACATCAATATACGCTTTGTGCAGAACTTTGTTTATATAGAGCATTTCTGTTCCGTCTATTCCTGAGAAATCAGCTCCTGGCCAAGTAAATGGCAAGCTCATACCCATGTTTCTCAGATAATCAACTAATGAATACGATGTTTCAAAGGTATATTTTGGCATGTAAATATAAACTGTTGTTGGTCTCATCATGCTTCTCAATGCTTGGAGTGTTTCGGCACTTAATTTTGATTCTAATTGGTTTATATCACTTGTATCTGTTTTTGGAAGGAGTACTAGCATAGAGATTTTATCTCCTTTATATGGCATTTCAAGCACTTGAACTCCATCATATTCAGTATAATTGAAATCTAAATCTTCATCTTCCAGTTTCATCATTGGCACTTCTATTTTTTTGCCAGAAGGAAGTGTAAAGTCTTCTGGTTTTGTATCATCTCTATCAAACGGGTGTACCCATTTGCCTTTGAAATATATTGCATTTGTCAGAACAGCACGAGACATTTCATTAAACATCTCAGGAGAAACAATATTTCTAATCTTGTTGTTTGTGTTCTTTGAAACCCATCTGTTAATGTGAAAACTTGCATCACTTGGATTGTTCTTAAAATCAAGGTTTTTTATTTCTCCTAGATAATATCTTCTAATAGTATCCTTGTAATCTTTCAAGAATGGATAATCTTCTTGTAGCCATATTGCATTTGCAATGCTGAGTTTATATTCTCCGCCTGCCTTGTTAAGAGTATTAAACATCCTTGCGTAAGAAGATCTTCTCATCGCGTCATCTGCAGGAAAGTGAAAAACATTTTCGATCTCTTTAGCGGTTTCTCCTCTAGCACCTTCATAAGCCATAGCCATTACAGTTGAAATGCTCCATGGAGAGAAAAAGATGTTTTTATCAGAATCTTTATTTATTTCGTTATATAGGTCAATAGCAAATTGATTGTTTGCTTTGGCTGTATTATTAACACCCTGAATTGTTGCGCCACTATCATCAGCAGTTGGAATGAAAATCTCGTTCCATCCTAAATTATAGTACCCGTAGGCAACAAAACATAAAATAAGAATAATCCCTAGTGCAATAGATTTTTTGGCATCCCATTTTTCTTTGGTAATTTTGGTTTTCAGATATAATAATAAACACGCGAGTAAATATATCCAGAAAATTGTTACGATAAGAAGAGAAAGAAGAAGGGGAAGAAGAAATCTTCTTTTTAGACTAAAGAGAGATATTAGCTGAAAAGGAAGACCAATTATCTTTAATATTTCAAGCCCTTTTGGTATAGGAATCCCTATAAAGAACATTAAGAATCCTAGTCCCCCTGCAAAGAGGATAATAAATAATGTCAGACTATTTTTTTTCTTGTCAGGTTTTATATACTCTTTAAGCATAATATTTTTAATTTGTTTTAAACACTATATAAATTTATTGAAAACTTAAAGCGGCTTTTGTTTTTGATGTTGCGATAATCAAAATAGAAAACTGAATTTTTGTATATACGAAAACCCCATTTTAGGCAGTTTTGTATATACTTGGAACTATATCTTTGAGTCTTCAACTAACATTTAAATCTCTTCAATTCATCGTCAGAAAAAGGCATAAGAATGGGGCAGGGGGGACTTGAACCCCCGACCCCCACGTCTTCAGCGTGGTGCTCTCCCAGCTGAGCTACCGCCCCGGGTATGCATTTTTGAACTTTTTACTAATATAAATAGATTTTGATTTAATGTTTTCTATGTAGAATCTTCTTCACAGATATTATCAGTCTTTTCCAAGTGGTCAACTTCGTACCATTCTGTAAAATTAAATAATGGGCTTGTTGGTTCTCTAGAACCAAGTTGAAGATTTTCTTTTGGTCGAATACAATACTCATTCAGCCCACATTGTTCCGTATCATAATTTTCTATTTCAATTTTAGTCGTTTCATGATCTCCCTCAAAAAGATAGTTGTCTTCTTTCTTTACAATGGTGCCATCTTCTGATACTAGTTTTAGGCCATCTTCTTCAAATAGGATTTCATAATCTCCCAGCCGATCTTTTACTTTATCGTAATGAATTCTTATAGTGAAGAAATAGTTTTGTTCTGTTTCTGCTTTTTCAAGTTGCTCGTTAATTATTGTAATGAGATTATCAAAGACTTCTTCTGCTCTGTCCCCTGAGTCAATAAGTGGGAATGTTAGGGTAATTTCGTTGCCATTTTCTAAATCATCGATAATACATTCAAGGAATGTTTTTCTAATAATATTCCTCCTTATCTTATCATTCCAGCTTACATCTTTGCAGAAGTAGAATTGATTCTCAGCGCTTGAGGGATGAAGTTCTTTACTTATCAGATATTGATCGAAGAAGCTATATCGCTCATCTTTTTGAGGGGTAAATAGTTTAACTAAAGCTTTTAACCTATTTAATGTGTTATCGTTTGTTATTATGGCTCTATTAACTTTTGCAAGTCTCTCGTTGCCATATGTGCCCCCTTGATATCTTAAATCTGTTATAAATTCAATAATTACAGGGTGTAAAGAATTCCATAGTTCCTCAGATATAACATATTTGCCCACATCAACTGTACTATTGAGATTGTCTTCATTTTGCAACCAGTATTGGTATTCCATGTATCTTTCTTCTGGGTCTGATTTAGTTAAAACTAGTTCAGAAAACAGGTCTTGATTTTCATTCACATAGTCTTGAATTTCCATTGCTCTAGCGTTGACCCCGAGTGCTATTTCTACATCTTCTCCATCAGCGGTTTTATCGGACCACTTGTAAAATGCAGGATTTACCGATGTTGCTCGCTTATAAGCAGAATCTTTAATTTCTTGATATATCACTGGGAATAAATTGAGTATGATATTGTCATTGATTGTTATATCTTCATTGTTTTTAACAAAATTCTCTGCTGCCTCTCCTTTCAGTTCTGCTCCATCTGAAATTGTGTCTGCTAACTCTTCATCCATCCCTGCGTTAATTAGGTCATTATATACCTCTGTTTTGCTTCTCATTTTCATGTCATATCCAATGCCTATGGTTACTCCTGAATTTCCTCCAGGCCAATGCAGGTGATTTGGCAGCTCTACTTTTTGTACCCCATCCTCTTCATATAAATACGTTTCACCTATAATCGTTAGCCATCTTTCTTCTATCTCTGCATCATCTGGGGTAGGGGTCTCTGTCTGACTCCGTTCTTGTTCCTCAGAATCTTCTTGTGGTGTTACTTCATCTTCCTCGTCTTCATCCTGAGTGGGTGTGGATGAAGGGATGTCATCCGTTTTTAGGAGAATAGTTTCCAGGATATGATTGGTCGTTAAGGTCGTTGAGTAAATGGTGTTAGCATACTGAGGCACTTCATATAAGAAATAACTTAAATACGATTCGTAAACAAATCCTTCTATTTCTGGAATATCAACCTCTCTTTTCCGTGTTTGAGTTACAGTTTTAGGAAGAGTTTCCTCCACAGCGGGCTCAATATCGTAAGATGCTTTTGTCGGGGGAAACTCACCGAATGCTTCAATGCATTTCTTTTGAATATCAAGAGGCTTAGGAGTTGTTTTTATTATGGAGTCAATTAAACTCCTAAAAAAGTAAAGGGCTTTCTCAAAAAGTCCTGCGCTATTAAGATTATCTTTTTTCTCTTTGCTTTCTAAAACATAATCCATTTCAAGCCAGGTATAATTTAAATGTCTTCTGATCTTTTCATTTATCTCTAAAGAGAACACGTCTTCGAAACTAAAGATTTCTTGGTCTTTTTCGCAGTTGCCTGTGCGAACAAACCAGAAGCCGCGGTTCTCGTTTTCTTCTAGGTTAAATACAATAATGTAATGGCAATACTCAGAATCCTCGTATTTTGTCGCGTATGACTCGTGAATTGTTTTTTCTTGTGGTTTTTCTCCTTCACATCTTTCAAAGTCTTCTTCAGGAGATGAATCTTCAATGAAAACAGTAAGGTTGAAAGTATCTTGTCTTTGGTTTTCATACTCTTGGAGGGATCTGCTTATTAACGTTTTCATAAGATTCTTTGCTTCCGTAGGCATGTTGTTTTCCTCACTAGAGAAACAAATTCTCACATCAGGAGAAGTCTCTTCTTCCAGTCCCTGTGCGAAAGGGATTAGTAATGCGCACATTACAAACAAGGATATTATCTTTTTTAGATTATTCTTCATAGCTACCACATTCTTCTTCTATTCTTCCATTACTTCCAGCTATCTCTTTAGAATCACAAACAATCCCCAATGTCTCGCCTAATTCCGAACACTCTGTTTGTGCGCAGTAATCATCTTTGCCAACTTGCTTATATATGCAATCACAGTAAAACAATGTCTTGCTTTTATCGTTTAGGTTTTCGTCATGCTTGTCAACGCTTGCCACGAAGATTGTTATTATTACCACTAAAACTACTAAAGAAATAGCAGAAACCACCACGAAATTCAAGGCAAGGGCTTTCTTGTTCAGGCCAACCATATAAGCTTATTCTGATTATTGCCTTTAAATAATTTTCTTTTTAAGAAAAAAGCGGCTCCGGGCAGACTTGAACTGCCGGCCTCACGGTTAACAGCCGTGCGCTCTACCTGCTAAGCTACGGAGCCATCTGGTCTGAGGGAAAGTTGCTCATTTATAAAATTATTGTTTTGTTTTGTCCTTACAATTAAGTTTTTAAGTTTTCTTATTCTCCCTTGGCTATGGAATTTAATGATAGAATTATGCTGGCGCCGATGGCTCGTTATACTGACACTGCTTTCAGAAGGCTGGCTTTGGATTATGGTGCTGATATCACTTATACTCCTTTGGTATCTGTTAAGGCGGCTTTGTTTTCTTCCAAGCAGCTTTATTTCAAGGTTGTTTCTCAAGTAAGGCCTGTAGGTATCCAGCTCTTTGGATATGAGCCTGAAGAGTTCTTGGAGGTTGCTAAGAGGGCAGAGCCTTTCTGTGATTTCATAGATATCAATTGCGGCTGCCCTGCCCCTAAGGTGCTTAGGTCAAAGGGCGGCTCTTATCTCTTGAATGAGCCGGAAAGGATAGGCCGGATTGTTTCGCTCTTAAAGCAGCATATCAGCATTCCCATAACCATAAAGATAAGGTCTTCAATAGATGGGAAGCAGGTTGCTGGAAAGGTGGCTCTTATAGCAGAAAAGAATGGGGCGGATGCTATCGCTGTTCATCCAAGAAGTGTTGAGCAGGGTTATTCAGGCAAGGCCAAATGGGAAGAGATAAGAAAGGTAAAGGAAGCAGTAAAAATCCCTGTTATTGCGAACGGCGATGTCTGCTCCTCAGAAGATATCAAGCGAATCAAGGAGGTAACAGGGTGCAGCTCAGTTATGATTGGCAGGGCAGCCATCTCCAATCCTTCTATATTTGGCTTAGCTAAGGAAGAAAAGAGCTTAAAGGATGCAAAGGAATGGACACTTCAATACCTTAAATACTTTGAGCAGTATAAGGAGCCAAGGGAAAGGAAGGAGGTGGCGTTAAAAATCCATCTCCTTGCCTTTCTGAAAGGCATTGCCGGCTCCAAGAAGCTCAAGGATAAAGTGGCAAAGGGCGATTTCTCTTTTTTACATAACCGAAATGCTTAATAAATTATGTTTTCTTCCGCTCTTTATGGCAAGTAATAAAAACCCTTTTTATGATGTTAACATCATCTATGTAGATAAGGGTGATGAAACTAACACTCTGAGGGATGTAGACTTTATCTTTTATGGAAGTATAAGGGGTGTGGAGGATTTTTATGTAGTGAAGAAGGATTCCTCAGAGGTTTGGCCAATTAACCAAGAACAGTTTAAGAGTTTAATTGGTT
>DAWM01000062.1:462-5389 GCA_002505945.1 Candidatus Woesearchaeota archaeon UBA119 | reverse complement strand
ATAAGAACAAGCACCCAGACCTTTCTTTGGTTAAAAACGCCACAAAGTCTATCCTGCCTTATATAAGGGATAACCAGCTAATCATCTTGGAATCAACTGTAAATCCAGGGGTATGCGAAGAAGAGATATTGCCTATATTAAAGACAACAGGCAAGGACTTTGATTTAATACATTGCCCAGAGCGTATAGACCCCGGCAATCCTAAATACAACGTTTATAACATTCCAAGGAACATAGGCGGCACATCCAAAGAAGGAACAAAAAGAGCCGCCGATTTCTATAGAAGTTTCATAAAAGCCGAAATAAACGAGATGTCCTGCTTAAAGGTAGCAGAAGCAACCAAGATAATAGAAAACACCTTTAGGGATATAAACATTGCATATGTAAATGAAGTAGCCAAATCCTTCGACATCATGGGCCTGGATATCCTTGAGGTTATTGAAGGAGCATCCACCAAGCCATTCGCTTTCATGCCCCATTATCCTGGTTGCGGAGTAGGAGGCCACTGCATACCAGTTGATCCTTATTATCTCATTGAAAAGGCAAAGGATTCAGGATTCGACCATGTCTTTCTCAAATATGCCAGAGAGATAAATGATTCCATGCCAGATTACGCTGTAGAAAAGCTTGTGAAAGGCCTAAACCAAATAGAGAAGCCGGTAAAGAACACAAAGATTGGTTTATTAGGCCTCTCATACAAGCCGAATGTTGCAGATTTAAGGGAATCCCCCGCTTTAAAGATAAAAGCGTTATTGGAAGAGATGCAAGCAGATTTGATGATATGCGAACCCAACATAGAGGGCTATGCAGAACTAAACCAGGTTTTGGATGAATGCGAAGCCGTCATCTTAGCTACAGCGCATAAGGAATTCTTAAACATAACAGACTGGAAGAACATTAAACTTGTAGTAGATGGAAGGAATATGCTTAATAAGAAAGAGATACAGAGCAAAGGTATAATCTATAAAGGGATTGGAAGGTAAAATCACTTATATTTCTCTTTCTTGGTTAAATATAAATTCTCTTCAATGAGCTTTCTATTTAAGGAGTTCAAATCCGCCATAATTCCCATTGCGAATATTATCATGGCAGCAATAATCAGAATCGCAGAAATAACCAATGATTGGATATGTCCTGAACCTTGGTTGTTAAAATAAAAGAAAAGAAACCTGAAAAGCAAAAACAAGCCAGGTAATAAAGGAACTAAACAAAGATAGAAAAAGGTCTTGAAAGGCTCATACATCACATAAACCCTTACCAAGTTGGCCGTTGATCTCTTTATATGTTGGAATATGTTAGAGAAAAGCCGGGACCTCCTTGTTGGCGGGTTGGTCCTTATCTTGACATCCACCACCTTAAGATTCTTCTTCCCTGCCTGTATAATGGTATCAATACAATAAGAGAACTTGCTGGTAATATTCAATTTGAGCAATGCTTCTTTTGAGTAAGCCCGAAAGCCAGACACAGCATCCCTTACCTTGGTATTGGATAACTTTCTAACAGTCCAAGAACCAAGACGTTGGAAAAACTTTTTGCTTGGAGAGAAATGCTTTATCTTTGATGTCTGTCTATCTCCTATAACGATATCTGCTTTTCCCTCTAAGACAGGTTTTACCAATTTCTCTATATATCTTGAGGGATATTGATTGTCAGCATCAGTATTCACAAATATATCAACACCGTTCTTCAGAGCAGCATCCACTCCAGATTTAAAGGCCTCTCCAAGACCCTTGTTCTTTTTATGTTTAATAATCCTATCAACATTAAATCTTCTGGCAACCTCTACTGTACCATCTTTAGAGCCATCATCAACAATCTGCACCTCAATCTTGTCAATCCCCTCAATCTTTTTCGGGATCTCGCTGAGAATAAGAGGTAGCGTTTTTTCTTCATTAAGACACGGAATATTGATAACAAGCTTAACCATGTCAATCGCTTCTTAATAAGAATATAAATATTTTTCTTTGTTGGTTTTCCCAACCCTTTAAATATATCATTATATTAACAACGAACATGGCAAGGCTCTTTCTGACAAGGCATGGGGACGCTCTTCCTTCTCAAAAGGATGTTGTTCTAAGCAAGGAAGGCTTGAAACAGGCCAAGATGTTGGCAAGAAGGCTTCAACGTATTGAAATCACAAAGGCCTTTGTAAGCGATTTAACAAGGGCAAAACAGACCTTTCAGGAATACCACAAGCTAAAACCTCAAATCCCTTTCCAGATTACTAAAGAGTTAAGAGAGATATACAGAGTTCTTGTAGGAGGCCCTGTAAGAGAAGGTACACCCCCTTCCAGGGAAGCAGAAGACAGGGAAAGGGCTGATAAGGCATTTAACCATATTATAGAAGAATTAAAACACAATGATAATATTCTCTTGTTTATTCATGGAAATCTTATAAGATACTTCCTAGCAAAAGTCTTCAATCCCCCAAAGGTAAATCTCTGGGAATCTATACAAGTAGATAATGCTTCCATAAGCCTGATAGAATATAAGGATGGAAGGCTATCAATCAAGATGATTAATGATACAGGGCATGTTTTTTAGCTCTTCTCCCACTCTTCATCCTCTTTATTGTCCCATAACTCCTGCATCTTTGCCATCTGGATTCTATGCAAGAATTCATCATATCTTCGTACCATCCTATGACTTGGACTATGTTTTGGTTTTTATGTCTTTCTATCCATAAAACAGGCACTACACTGCCCAAATTACGCCTTCTTTATAAATAGAAAAATATTTCCCTCCGCAGAGGGAACTAAATGGCCAATTATGTCCCTCCAGAGAAGGACATAATGTTACACTCAAACGTAACATTTATATATAAAATGTTACACTATAATGTAACATGGAGATAAAAAAACTCATAGAATGGAATCCTTGGTGGGAAACCAACTCTGTTTCAGATGCATTAAAAGGCAAGCCCAGGCAGAACTACCAGCCGTTAATAGATTCAGTAAACATAAAAGAAATTACAATCATTTTAGGGGTAAGGCGATCTGGAAAAAGCACCCTTATGTATCAGATGATTGACAACTTGCTTTCAAACAAAATAGACCCTAAACAGGTATTGTTTGTTAATCTAGAAGACAATAAACTCAGAGAGGATTCCCTTGAAGAGATATATTCTGCCTATAGATCTTCTTTAAATCCAAATAAGAAAACCTATTTCTTCATTGATGAGATACACAGGGAAGAGGAATGGGAATCATGGATAAGGAAGAAATACGATTTAAAAGAGAACTGCAAGTTTGTGGTATCTGGCAGTTGTTTCATTAAAAAAGAGTATTCAACCCTGCTTACAGGAAGAAACCTTACCTTTGAGGTATTTCCCCTGAGCTTTGAGGAGTATCTAGACTTTAAAGGTATATCTTTTGACAAAAACAAAGTGAGGCAGGGGCTGATTACGAATAAAACTAAATACCTCATTATGAATCATCTTGAGGATTATATGAAACAGGGAGGCTTTCCAGAGATTTCATTTGCCAAGGAAGAGTTCAAAGCCATGGTATTAAAGCAATATTTTGATGACATCCTCTATAAGGACATAATAAAGAGATACAATATCAACACAAAGAAAGTCCAGGACTTAGCAATATACCTAATGACAAACTTCACAAATAAGTTCTCATTAAGGACAATAAGAAACACCCTGAAGACAGCCTACGACAGCATTCAGGATTATCTTTCTTATTTCATTGAAGCCTATCTCTTCTTTCTTCAGGATTACTTCTCTTATTCCTTAAAAAAGCAGAAAACAAGGGCCTCCAAGATTTATTGCATTGATAATGGATTAAGGAATGCCACAAGCTTCAAATTCTCAGAGGACTATGGAAGATTGGCAGAGAACCTTGTTTTTATAGAACTAAAAAGAAGAAAACAAGAGGCCTTTTATTGGGATGAAAAGGGAGAAGTTGATTTTGTAGTCAAGGATGGCGCCGAATTAACCCCTATAAATGTAACACATTCAGATGGGATTGATAAAAGAGAGATTAATGCCTTAAAGGCGTTCAAGGCAAGATTCAATAAGAATGTAAAGAGGATGCTTGTTTTGACCAAGGATGTTGAAAGCAAGGAAGCCGAAATAGAGTTTATACCTCTATGGAAGTGGCTTCTGACATAAAACGTTACACTGAAACGTAACATTTCTCTTTGCAAAACAAGAAAGTGTTTCCCACAGGAAACACTTTTGGGCTAAATTGTTTCCTTTAAGAAACACTTTGCAGGCCAAGGTATTCAGAAAACACAAGGGCTTTTTAAAGCAAACCTTATAACTACTCAATAAATAACCAGTAGGGATAGCCTCAGCATGAATCTTCCTGTGTCTGATATAGTCTATAGGGTCTTTAAGGAGAATCTCTGGATGGCGATGGTTGGGGCTGTTAGCGACTGGACTCTTCCAGAGTTTTCATCTGGCTTCTGCAGGGAATATCCTGATTTGCTTGATCCAAGCATAAAAGAGCCGGGAAAGGCTTGCTAAGGGAATTTATAAGCTTAGCATAAGGGCTTCAAATGTTGAATTGCCGCCTATTGTTGAGGCAGCTCTTCAAGGGCTCTCAAGCTCAGGAGGAAGGCATGAGCATGCCTGTGGTGCAGAGGTTAAGCATGATGACTTAGATTGTTTATTGAAAGAATTAAGAATTCCATAACGAAGAGTAAGCCAATTTACTAAGATGATCACAGAAATTAAAAGACTATTTGATTATATCAAAGATAATTTTTCTAATAAACTCCAACTTATCCTCTTTTATCTTTCCAATCTTTTTTATAACCATTGACTTCTCTATTTTAAGAATATTCTCAACTTTTATACAACAGGAAGCATTAAGATTTCCTTCCTCTTTGATCTGAAAATGGAAAAGGAAGGAGAACTAAATCTTTCTGGGCAATCACAAATATCCTCTCCAAACCTCATCATCTTTTTCATTAT
>DAWM01000062.1:0-254 GCA_002505945.1 Candidatus Woesearchaeota archaeon UBA119 | reverse complement strand
AACCTCATCATCTTTTTCATTATTCCAGATCTTTTCCATGGATTTCTCTGCGAGAATCATCCAGCCACTCTTTTCTTTTTTCTCACTATCTAAACTGGAGATGATAAGATGTCTTATAAATTCTGATTTAGATGGATAATTCTTTCTCTTAATAAATTCATTAAGCTCTCTAAATTCATCCTCCGGCAACTTTATTGCTACAGTTTTCATAGTAATCCTTAAGGATTAGTATTATTTAAACTTTTTTATCCACA
>DAWM01000074.1:1161-3684 GCA_002505945.1 Candidatus Woesearchaeota archaeon UBA119 | reverse complement strand
AAGCGGAGGTTTTATAAAAATGGTAAAAAAGTTATCCTTAGGAAATAGTTTTGGGATAATACATCTCAAACTCAAATCAAAAGTTTTAAAAAGGATATCCCAATCCCTTTTACTTGAACATAATTGTTATTTGGTGATATTAATGGGGATAACTCATCACAGGTCAAAAAGAAAGGTATCCGGAGGCAGGTATAAGTCCTTTAGGAGAAAGAAAGAGTATGAGAAGGGCAATGAGCCTGTTATGACCAAGCTTGGTAAGAGGAAGGCTGTGGTTGCTCGAACAAGAGGGGGAAGTAAGAAAGTAAAGCTTTTGGGCAGCCAGCTCGCTAATGTAATAGACGACAAGGGAAAGTCCAAGAAGGTCAAGGTTCTTAATGTGCTTGAGACTCCAGCTAATCGAAACTATAAGGTGCGAAATATTATCACAAAGAGCGCTATCATAGAAACTGAGCTGGGTAAGGCAAGGGTTACCTCAAGACCTGGACAGCAGGGAACTATTAATGCTGTACTTATTGAATCCAAATCCAAGAAGTAAATTTTCTTTTTAGTTTTTAGCATAGCTTAAAAATGGCGATAATCACATTTAAAGAAATTATAGATTTGTTAATCATGACCTTCGGTCTCGGCTTTATTTTCTCTAACCTGTTTTCTAAGTTGAGGCAGAGAACTCAGGGATATGATCCACTTTCATTCTATCGAGATAAAAGGTTCCTGCACGATATTCTTTTTGCAGCAGCCATCGTAGCACCTGGTGTTATCCTGCATGAGTTTGGTCATAAGTTTGTGGCAATGCTCTTTGGGCATTCGGCTGTGTTTCATGCTTCTATACCAGGATTGCTTATAGGTGTAACATTAAGGCTGATAGGGTTTCCTTTTATCATATTCGCGCCAGGTTATGTGAGTATTTCCGGGACAATGGTAGGTTGGCAGAGCAGCCTTATCGCCTTTGCCGGGCCAGCCGTAAATCTCGCCTTCTGGCTTGTATTCAGATTCTTATATAAGAGAGAACAGAATGATAATAAGAGATTAATATTCCATGTCATCTCTTCAATAAACCTCTTCCTGTTTATCTTTAATATGCTGCCTTTCCCGCCCTTTGACGGCTTTAAGGTGTTCAGTGGTCTTTTTTCCTTGTTTTGAGGAATTCAAGCTTTCTTATAGCGTTCTTAGCCGCTAAGACCATAGGATCAAAGATAGGAGCACAGAATGGGTGGTAGGCGGTTTCTGCATTTGCAATATCGTATATATCCATTCCTTTCTGGAAGGCCAATGAGAAAACATCAATCCGGCCCAAAACCTCCTCTTCTCCTATTATCTGGGCTCCAAGAAGTCTTCCTTCCATATTAGTTAGTATCTTGATGGAGATGTTTTTGGCATCTGGAATAAAATCCTCTTTGGTCTTGCCTGAATACTTGCCTGATATTGCTCTGTCTTTAATCTGTTGGGAATTCCTTCCAACGCTGGCAACAAAGATATCTCTAATCTTGGTTATACTGACATTCGTTGGTTTCGGGAATTCTGTTTCCTCTCCAAGAAGGGTTTTTGAAAGGGCTTCTGCCTGGATGGTTGCTACTGAGGCCAGCTGAGCAGGCTGTATCTTCGCATCCCTTAGCTGAGAGCAGTCCCCTAATGCATATATGTCTTCTTGTGATGTCTGGCCATTCTCGTCTATCAGGATTCCTTTGTCAGTTTCTATCCCTGCTTTATCTGCTATATCTTTGCTTGCTCTTATTCCCGTGGTAATAATAAGGGAATCGTAATCAATTGTCTTGTTATCTAAAATGATAAGGTTTTCTTTTATCTCCTTTATCTTAGCTTCAAGCTGAATATTGATATCTTCCTTGAGATGTTCTTGGATTAGGCCCGCCATATCCTTGTCTAGGATGCTTGGCAGGATAGAATCCTTGGCCTCAATCAAGCTTACTGTCTTTCCCTTTTCAGCAAGGGAATGAGCCACTTCTACTCCAATAAAACCTGCTCCAATAATAGCGTATCTCTTGTTATCGGCTAACTTATCAAGAACCTCTTTTGTATTGTCAATGTTGGTGAAAGCAGAATACTCCACTTTATCCAATCCTTTTATTGGAGGAATGAAGGGATGGCCCCCTGTTGCAATAACCAGTTTATCGTAGAATAATTCTGATGTTGTGGAGTTGGTTCTCAGCTTAAGCTTTTTCTTATCAGGAAATATATCCTCTACCCTTGTATTCTTTATGAGCTTTATATTGTTATTAGCGTAATCCTCATCGTTGAAGATATAGATGTCATCCAAGCCCAGCTCTTCATTGCTTATTGTATAGGGCATAGAACAGGGAGAATACTCTGTATGCTCCGATGCCTCAATAATATAAATCTCTGCTTCTTTGTCCTGTTTCCTTAGTTGGAAGGCAAGGGTAGTTCCTCCTACCCCTCCTCCGATGATTGCAATCCTCATATTACTCCTCAAAGTCCTCCAAAGCCTTTAAGACCAACTGGAAATACATCAAGGCAGGACCGCCGCCCATTAATGTGGCAACCCAGCCA
>DAWM01000074.1:0-950 GCA_002505945.1 Candidatus Woesearchaeota archaeon UBA119 | reverse complement strand
CCCATTAAGGTGGCACCCCAGCCAGCTTCCATAATCTCTTCTCGGGTTGCCCCAGCATCCAAGGCTCCTTTAACATGAAAAGCAATGCACCATTCGCAATGGCTTGTTATGGAGCTTCCCAAAGCGATGAGCTCCTTGGTTTTCTTGCTTAATTTTCCTTCCTTTTCAACAGCTTCCATAAACCCATGGAAAGCCTTCATCTGTTCTGGCGTTTCTTCTGAAAATTTCCCCAAACTCTTCATAGTCTCGTTAAGTTTTTCCTTCATATTGTTCATTATAACCACCTCTTACTCAAGATTCTTTCTTTGCTCCGCGCTTAAAAGTTCTTCCTTTTCCTTAAGATTATCTACCTTAAGTTTTACTACCCAATTCTTGTATGGATCTTTATTAATTAGAGAAGGGTCATCAAAAACCTCATCATTTGTTTCTACAACCTCTCCAGAGAGAGGAGATTCTATATGGCCGCTCCATTTCACCGCTTCAACAGCCAAGAGATCCTCGCCTTTGCTTACCTTCTTACCTTCCTCTGGCATCTCTATGAAAACAAACTCCTTGACAGATTCTGCAGCCTTATCCGTCAAACCAATCTTGGCAATATTGTCCTCAATCTTTACCCAACAGTTCTTCTTGTCATATAACAAGCTATCTGGAAAACTCATTTTGCCCCACCTAACGTATTGGTTTTGTTCAGATATATAAATTTTTAGGAAAGCTGTATTATTAATAATAGATTTCAGGTAATAAGCCGACAAAAAACCAAAATCTTTTTAATGTCTATATAGTTTAAAGGGAAAATGCTCATTCCTTTACTGCTTTCTCTTGTGGCTGGATTGACCACTCTTATAGGTGGGCTTATGGTTGTCTTTCTGAAAAAGCTTAAGCCTATTTATCTAAGCATTTCATTGGGCTTTGCTGCAGGTGTAATGATCTTTATGCACAAAAATTCACAA
>DAWM01000034.1:9588-10146 GCA_002505945.1 Candidatus Woesearchaeota archaeon UBA119 | reverse complement strand
TATTCTTCAGATGTTGATGGCTTATCATTGGATGCCACTTTGACAAGGCCTTCAGATAAAAAGAGTAAATTAACCCTTCCCACTTCAATAAAAATTGACGAGTTGGGAGCTTACACTCTAAAGGTTGATGCTTCTGCTCCAGGATATGCTTCAGAGACTTTTGAAGAGTTGTTTTCAGCTACAGAAGGAGTTCCTACTTTCAAAGAAAAGGAATTCTCTTCTGATTCAGATAAGCAGGAAGATGACCAGGCTATAGGGGATAAACTTCCTTATATCTTGTTAACAGGTTTAGTGATTGCTCTGGTTCTTTTGATAGCTGTTTTTATTTATCTTTTCCTGAAGCGACGATCTTCCAATAAATAATTGTAGAGGAACGGAATAGGATGATGATAAAACAAGCCCTTAGGATTTTTGGTTCTTGGATATTGTTAATTGGCTCTATCTTCTTGTTTGCTCCTTTTCTTGTTTCAGGGCAAGTAGTTGATGAAGTCTTTGGCCTAGATAAAGAAAGTGGATTGCCTCAGGTATATACTCCTGATTTAGACTCCTCAAATACTA
>DAWM01000034.1:0-9429 GCA_002505945.1 Candidatus Woesearchaeota archaeon UBA119 | reverse complement strand
CTCTCTTGCAGAATCCTGCTTTGATTTAGACTCCTCAAATACTATGCCTGTTTCAATTCTGAGCAATTTTCAGTCTGTTCTTGTTTCCCGAAGCAAGCATTTTAAACCCAAAAGCAAACTGGTTGTCCTCTTTCTTGAGAACTCAGAAGCTAAAGGGTTGAGGGAATTCTTCTCTTGGTTCTCTGCGAAACAGTCTTCTTATCATGAGGAAATTGCTTCGTATTTTTCAGGCAGCCGATCTTATTGCACTATCTTTGTTGCCTATTCCCCTGAATTGCCTTATATCCTTCTTATGCCAGATGAATCTTGCTCTGACTTTTCTATTCCTGAGAACTTCTTTGAGATAAACCCCTTTGAGTTTGATGATCTTGAGGGCAAAGCAAAGCAGGATTCTGCAAGAGAGTGGTTTAATGTTTTTGCTGAACAGTTGATAGGAGATGGAGAGGATATAGGAGAGTCAGAAATCTTATGTATCTCTCCCTCCAATGAGGCATCCTGTGTTATAGAACCTGAAGAGTGTTCAGGCAAGAGTTTTGAGTTTGAATCTGAAGAAGAATGCGCTGATTACAAAAAGCTTTTTTCAGATATTGTGTCAATCAAAGAAGAATTATCTAGTTCTGCTTCCTACTCTATTGTATCTCAAGATTCCGAATCCTCTTTATATGGGATAACGCTCGCTGAGGAAATAAATTCAAAAATTATATCCTTAGAAGATTTAAACAAACTGGACTTTGTGTTTGCCGACTCTCTTTATCTTTCCTTAAAGGCAAGTGGTACTGCTGTTTCGTTATCTCCTTCTGGCAGATTTGAACTTCCTTCTTTTTTCTCCAAAGCTGATGAAGAAATCTATTTATACTTTGAAGTGATTTTACATTTAGCTGATTCACAACTTACTGAACTTTTCTCAACTTCTCAACTTAGCACAGATATTGAAACCTCTTTTATTCCTAAATCTAGAGAACCAGATGAACCCTCAGAGGCCATCTTTTTATGTGATTTAGGCAAAGGAGATATAGCGTGCACCTCCTCATGCGATAATGTTCTCTTTGAGTTTGATTCTGAGACTGGATGCACTTCCTATCTTTCTGACTGGTTGTTCTTAGAGGATCTAAAATCCAACCCCTCTGATTATTTTTACTTAGAATACAAAGAGGTTGATTCCAATTCTTATGGAATCTCATTAAAGTTAGATAATGAGCTCTCTTCTTTCCTTTCTGATATGAAAGAGAGTAGAATACTCTCTTATAGTTTTGATGATAAAGTTCAATTGCTTAAGGGCAGTAACATATTAAAAACCTTAAAGCTGGCAGATTCTAGAAATTTTGTCATACATAAAGACTATGATTCTGCGCGATTCCTCTTGAGTCTTGAGATTAAAGATAAGATATTGAAATCTTTATTGAATCAAGATTCTCTGGTTTTGGAGATTGATAAAAACTTGCCAGAAATGGATTTTGCTGAACCTGAAGCAAAATACTTATGTCTTGAAGATTCCTCGGCTGATTGTGTTGCTTATTCTAATTATTGTTCTGGAAACTCTTTCGAGTTGGAATCATCAGCTGAGTGTAACTCATATAAGGTGCTTTACTCTGATTTGGTTTCTGCCCGCTCGAAGTTATCTGCTTCTGAGGGAATTTATATTATGGCTTCAGATTTAGAGTCTTCTCTTCACGAGATTTCATTATCAGAAGAGCTTGAAAAAACATTATCTCGGTTGGAATCTACTGGAAAAATAGAGATTTCTTTTTCCGAACAAATTCGTTTATCTCTGGGCAATTATGAAAAAAGCGTTGACTTGGACTCTAATGGTGAATTCTCCCTACCTTCTTCCCTAAGAGATAATGATGAAATCACTGCCAATTTTGATATTTTCTTCAGATTAAATGATCCACTTCTTAGTCAAATCTTCTCAAGTGATAAGGTTGCTGTATCAAGAGAAATAACATTTACCTCTGATTTTGATGCTTCTGAAGATATTACTGAAGAAGGTAGACTTCTTTGTAGGTTGAGTAATGGTAATACAAAATGTATTTCTTCTTGTGAAAATATGATTTATGAGTTTTCTTCTAAAACCGTTTGTAATAGATATAGGAATGACTGGTTGCTGCTTGAAGATTTTATAACCTCGCCTGAAGATTATTTCTATCTGACATCAGAGAGGCAACAAGACGAAGATATTGGTTTATATTATAGAGTAAGGTTTAATCTAAAGGATGACATTGATTCTTCAATATCCCGTTTAGATTCTGTCAATAGAATTAGCTTTAGCTATGGGCATTTCCTTAAGAAGTATCAAGAAGGATATGAGGGTTCTTACAGAGCAACTTCCAATTCTTGCATAATCTCTATAGCAAATTGGGAGGCTGTGAGTATAAAACCAGTACTTAGAATTAATGATCCAATTCTGATTACTTTGCTTGGTCAAAAGATATTTGAGTTTGAAGTTAAGAAATCGTTATCTGGCTTAAATCTTGAGGGGTTAGATTTCGTAGAGGGGCTTGAATGGCACCTCTGTCTTACTGATTCTGGAATGGATTGCAGTTATTATGGGGATAAATGTGTTAGCCAAACATATCAGTTATATCATGATCCTTCTGAATGTGCTCAAGCCAAAAAGGATTATTTTTCAATTCAAAGAATTATAAATGACTTTCAAGATAGTTATTCTTTGTATCAAGTGGGTTCAGATTACTATAATACCAAATTCAGGTTGTCAGTGGAAGAGGAGCATAAGTCATTGATCAATGATTTGGAAAAAAGAAACGTGGTTGAATTTGAGTATAACGATAAACTATATGCTTTCAACAAGATTTCAGCAAACTTTGAAACAAGTTCATTATCAAAAGAGGAGCTTATGTTTTCAGTTTCTGATGAAACCAGTTATGTAGCAATTCCTTTTGAAGTGAAGATTTTGGACTCTTCCTTTCAAAATCTTTTTGATGGGAAAAGTGTTATTAAAAGGTCAATTAAAAAGGCTATTAAATACAAGACCTTATCGCCTGAAGATATTGCTCTACCTAAAAAAGGAATACCCCTGAAACTAGAGACTGTTTATCAAGACACAAATGTATTTTTAATCTCGGACAAGGACTGGCGGGATGTGCTTTCTTTGGTACCTGTTACAACCTGGCATGCTTCTGGATCAGAACTCACTTGGTGTAGCAAGGGTTATAATACACCTACTGATGTTTGTGTTTATCCCACTTTAGTATTCCATGAAGAAAGTAATGGAATAGATGTTGATGCTATAATAGAATTCCTCAAACAATATAACCCTAAGAAAGTTACTTTAGTAGATAAAGGTTATTCTAATCCAGAACTCGGAAACTTGTTGGTCGGAGAAGGAAAGCATGGGGTTGGTTTACCTAAGAGTTCGATTGAAACAATTTCTCCATCAGATTATCTCAGTTTTTGGAGTTCTTTCGATAATCTCATATATTGTGAGGATGATTATGAACTAGCTTTGCCTGTATCAGTATATGCATCTCATAGGGATATTCCTTTGATCATTGAGAATTCTGTTCTGGAGCCATTAACTGAGATTAAGGACAGGAATATTCTTTGTGTAGGAGAAGTAGCGAATCCAGAAAGATGTGATGAGATTGTGTCTCTGCAGACAATTTATGATTCCTATTGCCAGGAAGCTTCATGTTCTAAGCAGATTTATGTAAACCCTGATGATTTAAATGATTTTAAGCTTATACCCCTTCAGCCATCTTATACTTCTGGAAAAATCACACATCTCTTCCAGAAAAACTCGCTTCTAGCCCCTTTCCTTGCTGCTGCGAAAGAAGAGATAATCTTTCCATTACAAAAAGGGGATTTTCCTTCTGTTGATATGGAGATTTACACCAATCTCTTGAAATATTCAAAGGCTTCTGAGCCCGTTTATAAATCGTATCATTTAGGTTCGGAATATTCCGAAGGATATATCTCTGAATCGAATGATTATTACTATGCTAAGGATAGTTTAGAACTAAAAATTCCTAATCAGATATCTGAAGAGATTGCATCTGCTTCAGATATTAAATTATACTTTGGAGCTGAGTTTTTAGAATGTGATGGGGATTTTGTGGATGTTACAGTTTCTGCGAGTGGAGAAGAAATATGGACCAAGACATTAGGCTGCACCAACAAAAGGGATTTCTTTAACAAGGATCAATTCTCATCCCCTTCTGATGTTGTGGAAGATTATATTGAAATTCCTCTTCCTGCTAAACTAACCACTGACAAACTCAGAATAAGCTTTGAAGGCGCTTCTCTTTTGTTTTATGATGCTGTCAGACAACCCAGATATTCTTTCTATGAGTTTAAATATAGCAAGGGCAAGGGTTCCGATAATTTCTATTGTGATTCAAGGAACATGGAGGATTGTTTCCTTCCTTACATCAGTAAGGATAAAATAAAGATTGAAGGAGGATTTAGTAATACAGAAAGCTTTGCTCAGGATAGAGGAGATATACCCTTAAGGTTTTCTATCCCTACTAAGCAAGGATCTACTTTGTTGTTTAGGTTGAATTTCTTCGGTGGAAAGCCCTTTGGTTCAATTGGTTCAATTTCAGTCAATGGAAAGGATATAACGCCTCCTACAAAACTGTATGATCCAACTTTTTTAAATTTTGAGAAGTTATCTTTTGTAGGCCATTCTAACAATGGAAAGGTTGATATTGTTCTTGAAGGCCCTTCTTCCTCATTTTTTTCCCAAGAACCCTTCTCAGTAAGAGTCGATTCTGTTGAATTAGATACCTCTTTTCTCTCCAACTCTTTCGTTACAATCTTTGGGTCTAACAAGTTTATTGATGAGAGTATTGATGTTGATAACCATATTTTCAGATTAATAGGCGCTGCTCTTGATCCTGCTGAGTACGCAAGGCTTTTTGATATAAGTTTCAAGCCAGATGCTGCGATTGGTAGGATTAAAGGCTTTTCAACCTCTGATGTTTCTTCTCTTGTCGCGAGAAGTTTATTTTATGAAGATGTTCTTGAAAACAAAGGAAAGGTTGTTTTAATGACTACGGCTGATCCTGGTGGCGAATCCAATCTCTATGTTCATGATAGAGATCTTGGAGCAGAATTTGGCAAAATTCTTTCTCTTTCTGGCTTGCAGGTAGACTCTCATGTTGAGGATACTAGAACTTATGATTTTAATCCAGATTTGTGGAAGAACAACCAGATAATTCTTTATCTTAATCATGGAAGCCATAAATGGGCGGGTATACCTTCTGAGGATATCCCCTTATTAGATAGCTCAATAGTTTCCTTGATTGCTTGCTCAACTTGTTCTACTGAAGAACCCAGTTCTTTCTGCTTGAATGCAGTCAGAAAAGGAGCAGTGTCTGTTATACCTACTGTTGGGCTGGCGTATGCTGGTTTTTATGTTCCCTTCGCAACTATTCAGGATATGCTAGATTCTGGTCTTCCGATTGGAGAGAGCTTTAAAAGAAGTTATATGCTTGTAAAATACCAAAATATGTACACCCTCTTAGGTGACCCTACATTGAAGTTACCTGGAAAAACTCCCCTTGTAAGACAGATAGAAGACTTTAAGGTTCCTTATTCTGGGGAATTGCACATCTTGGACTAGGTTGGGCTCATTAGAAAAGATGATTTGTTGAGTTTAATTCTTTTTTGATTTTAGGCCACAATATATTTATACCAAATATAATCTCCATAGATAATACTGAGTGAATCAACATGAAACTACTTTTACTAGGACCGCCGGCATCAGGAAAAGGAACACAGGCATCAAAGATAGCTGAATATCTAGGAATACCTCACATATCAACTGGGGATATCTTTAGAGAGAATATATCAATGAAAACAGAGTTAGGCAAGATAGTCAAGTCTTATCTTGATAATGGAGAGCTGGTTCCTGATGAGATTGTAACAAGGGTAGTGGTTGATAAGCTGGATAAAGGGGATTACAGGAAGGGCTTTATCCTTGATGGCTTCCCAAGAACCATACCACAGGCCAAATCATTCCAACGCAATTATGAGTTTGATCAAGTAATCTATATAGAAGTGGATGATGAAACAGTAATGAAAAGAATATCTGGGAGAAGGGTTTGTCCTAATTGCGGAGCTGTATATAACGTATATTTCAATCCTCCTAGATATAAGGGCAGATGCGACATATGTAGTCAGCAATTAATCACAAGAAAGGATGATAACCCAGAAGCTGCAAAGAAGAGGCTAAGGGAATATAAGGAGAAAACCGAGCCTTTAGTGGAATTCTATGACAAGCAGAACCTTTTGAGAAGGGTGAATGGTCTTAAACCACCTGAAGAGGTTTTTGATGATATTATCTCAATAATCAATCCAACAACTCATTAATCTTTATCTTTTTAATTCAACAGGAGCTCTCCTACAGAGCGCTGCTATCACGATTGTTGCATATGAGCCTTTTCCCAGCCCAAAATCAAGGATTAATTTTTTCTTGCCTTTGAAACATTCGTCTTTATCTAGGATCGGCTTTTTGGCTTCCTTTACATCAATAAAGACATTTCTTTCAACCGCTTCCGCAGACAAACGAGGCAGCTGCCTGATTATAAAATCCCTTGGGCCTATATCCAATTTCTTCATCTCATCTTGAATATATCTTCCGATCTCCCCCTTTGACTCAAACCCAAACCCTGGGAGCATTACTTTTTGGTTTTCTATACCTTTTTTAACCTTCTCATTGATAAAGGCCAATTCTCCAGCATTATAATCTACAAGAAAATGATTAAAGCTATCCTTAATCCATTCAGCAATAGCATTGTTAAAGATATAACTCTGGAAAGCACTCACATAAAGACCAGCAAGCTTTCTGTTTATTCCCCTCAATGCATTGATAGAATTCTCCTTGCTTTCCTCCTCAACATTTACTGCATTGCTTCCTGATTTCTGCTTCTTGGCAAGCATCCATGCTTCCTTATAATTTCCCCTAATAATACGCTCTCCTATAACATGATTGTTTCCTTGTATGCCAAAACGCTGATTGTGGAAATAATTTGGTATACTATTCCAATTAAATCCTTCTGGAATGCTAAAAGACTCATCAAGGTTTCTGATTGTAATCTTAAACTCATTTGAATCATGGTCTCCCAATGATATAGGTTTATCCATGAAGCCAACCCTTTCTACCCTGACATATGCTCCATCTTTCTTCCTAAGCTCTAACTCCCTGCTATATTTTCCTTTTATAGAGATATATTGTTTAGTTAGCGCTTTCTTATCCTTTGTTCCTGAGAAAGAGATGAATTTCTGAGGGATTCTGAGCTCGCTCGCTATCCACCTTACCGCTCTCATCATATCAATATTCCTCTTTTCAAGTAGAAACACGCCATATTTCCCTTTAGACCTGTTCCTGGCTTCTCTTACTTCCTCTTCAGGCATCTCATTAACCTGGAAGTCTTCAGCATTAAATTTTATTATCGGACCTTCTGTTTGCCTTTCTGTCATATTCTGTTTAGTTTCCATTTTTTTAGATAGATATAATTTGTTTCAAAAGATAAACCTAATCATTTATTATATAGTTTTTCATTTGGTTTTCTTGGCATTTGATTTTCCAGAAAATATTTATTGTATTGTTTTAACCATTAACAACCACGAATAAACCCTCTAAGACTTAATTTAAACGAAAACTTTTTAAATACCTTACCAATTCCTAATCTAAGAAATTAATGCTTTTGGGGGTATATACAATGGCAGCAAAAAAAGAACATATCAATTTGGTTTTTATTGGACATGTGGACCACGGAAAGTCCACTACAGTAGGAAGATTGCTCTTTGATACTAAAAATATCGACGAGCAGGTAATGAGACGACTAAAGGACGAAGCGACTAAGCTAGGAAAAGCAGGCTTTGAGTTTGCTTATGTGATGGATAACTTGAAGGAAGAGAGAGAAAGAGGGGTCACAATTGATCTGGCTCATAAAAAGTTTGAGACAGACAAGTACTACTTCACGATTATTGACGCACCTGGCCATAGGGACTTTGTAAAGAATATGATTACAGGAGCTTCCCAGGCAGACGCGGGTGTGCTTGTTGTAGCTGCAAATGACGGGGTTAATGCTCAGACTAAGGAACATGTTTTCCTTTCAAGAACATTGGGTGTTGACCAAATGATTGTTGCAGTCAACAAGATGGATATGAAGGAATACTCAGAAGATGTTTACAAGAAAGTCAAGGAAGATGTTGTTAAGCTTATGAAAAATGTTGGCTATAAGACTGATAATGTGCAGTTTGTGCCAATCTCAGCTTTGAAAGGCGACAATGTAGTGGAAAAATCTCAGAATATGTCTTGGTACAATGGTCCAACTTTGTTAGAGGCATTGGATACCTTAGAGGTCAGCGATAAGCCAATTGACTTGCCTTTGAGACTTCCGATCCAGGATGTGTATAACATCACTGGTATTGGTGTAGTCCCTGTAGGGAGAGTTGAGACTGGTGTGTTGAAAGTTGGCCAGAAGGTCATTGCAATGCCTGGCAGAGAAGGAAAAGGCGTGCAGGGTGAAGTAAAGTCAATTGAGATGCACCACGAACAGCTTCAGGAGGCAACTCCAGGAGACAACATCGGATTTAATGTTAGAGGATTTGGAAAGAAGGATATTGCCCGTGGAGATGTAGTAGGACCTGCAGATAATCCTCCTACAGTTGTAAAGAGGTTTACTGCTCAGATTGTGATACTAAATCATCCAAGCGTGGTAACCGCAGGATATACGCCTGTTTTCCACGTGCATACCTCACAAGATCCTGGAAGGTTTGTTGAGATTAAGAAAAAGCTTAATCCAGCCACAGGAGAGGTTGTACAGGAAAATCCAGACTTCGTTAAGAACGGAGATGCTGCAATCGTTGTTATCGAGCCAGTGAAGCCATTGGTAATTGAGAAGTTCTCAGAGATACCACAGGTTTCAAGGTTCGCTATCAGGGACTCTGGTTCCACAGTTGCAGCAGGAATGTGTATAGACTACGAGAAGGCATAAACCTTCTTTCTTCTTACTTTTTTGTTTTTTGTTTGGGTTCATATTCAAAATCTTGATTTGATGAGTTGAGGAACTTAAGAGGAGATAAAATGTCGAAAGCCAGAATAAAACTAGCAAGCACGGACATCTCGAAGATAAACCAGGTTTGCACCTATATCAACGATATTGCAGAGAAGACAGGGGTAGAGATGAAAGGGCCGGTTCCTTTGCCTACAAAGAGATTACGGTTGAATACAAGGAAAAGCCCTGATGGAGAAGGAACAGCCACCTGGGAGAGGTACGAGATAAGAATCCATAAGCGACTTATAGATCTTGGCTTAGACGAGCGGGCTCTCCGCCTTGTAATGCGTGTTCCAATCCCAGAAGGCCTTAACATTGAGATAGAGATGTTAGATTAATTCTTTTACCAAATCTTTTTCCATGCCTTATTTGCATACCTTTCTTCTATTCAGAGTACCCCTCC
>DAWM01000043.1:3069-3817 GCA_002505945.1 Candidatus Woesearchaeota archaeon UBA119 | reverse complement strand
CATCTCACCTAGCCTAAGCCCGCCTTGCTTCGCTCTACCCTCAGTAGGCTGCCTTGTAAGCAATTGGATAGGACCTCTGGCTCTAGCATGAATCTTGTTTGCTACCAACTGCTTGAGTCTCATATAATACATATTACCAACAAAGATTCTCATCTCCATCTCTTCTCCAGTAGTAGGATTATAGAATGTTTCTACACCGTTATCCCTAAAACCAAGTTTGAAAAGTTCCTCTCTCAAACTCTCAATATTCTCATTTGCGAAAGGAGTAGCATCTACATGCCTTCCTGATAAAGCTCCTACCTTTCCTGCCAGAACCTCAATCATATGAGAAAAGGTCATACGTGAAGGGATACTATGAGCAGAGAACACAACATCAGGAGTTATCCCAGAATTTGAGAAAGGCATATCCTCAGGATCAACTATCAACCCAACAATACCTTTCTGACCATGTCTAGAGGTAAATTTATCTCCAATCTCAGGTATCATAGGCTGTCTAAGTTTTACTTCAACTAGCTTATGGCCCTCTTCATCCTCAGTTATGAAAACATTATCAATAATTCCCTCTTCTCCATGTTTTAATTGCTTGGATGATTCTCTTCTACCCTCACTAATAAGGTTGTATTCATCAGAGCTAGAAAGGAATCGAGGTGGGCTTGTTCTACCAATAACCACATCCTCCTCCTGAACCTTTGCCTCAGGATATATAACTCCATCATCTTCTAAGAATCTATAATCTTTCTCAGACTTA
>DAWM01000043.1:681-2853 GCA_002505945.1 Candidatus Woesearchaeota archaeon UBA119 | reverse complement strand
ATCCCTTAATCTCCTTGTCGGGAATCTCAATCTTGTCGTATAGACCGCCAGGATACCTCATCTCTTCAGCGATTACAGGCCTATAATAAGTGCTTCTTCCCAATCCTCTGTTGATTGAACCTCTATTAAGCACGATAGAATCCTCTATATTGTAGCCATGATAGTTGGATACAGCAATAACGAAATTCTGGCCAATTGGATGCTTATGAAATCTTGATATATCATGCATGACCGTCTTAACAATCGGCTTTTGGGGATAAGTAAGCACATTAACATCCATATCCGTCCTAATTGGATAATTCGTCATGTACATTCCCACAGCCTGCTTCTGGTTTTTGGCGCCCATAGAGATCCTTGCACCTGGAGAATAATTACAGAACGGGACAAGAGAACCGCATAATCCAAGCATCGCAAAAGGAACAATCTCGAGATGAGTATGCTCAGGCGTCAACTCCTCTTCATAAAAAGCTGTTAGAGCCTCCTCTTCTTCATTAGCATCCAAGTATTCAATAATACCCTTCTTCTCCAAATCTTCCCATTTCAGCTCCTTCTTCTGAAGCTTTTCCAAATGCTCCTTTGTGAGCAAAGGTTTTCCATTCTTTACAATAATAAGGGGCCTTCTTAATCTTCCGCTGCCAGTTTCAATATAAACTGCATTGGAGTCCTCATCGTAAGTTAGGTTTACCTCGCCAGAGACATTATTCTTTCTTCTCTCATCTCTTACCTTTTCAACAAACTTCTTAGGATCATCAACTTCTCCCATAATGTTCCCATTGATATAGACATCTACCATGAGTATCACCACAACCTCTTCATTCCAAGATTTTCAAGCGTTTCTATCGTTTTACTCTCGCTAAATCCTTTAGAAACTGAACCGAGAAGTGCAAGGTTTTTCTTCAGCCCGATATTTGTTCCCTCAGGGGTTTCAACAGGGCAAAGCCTGCCCAGATGCGTGCTATGAAGCTCCCTTGCTTCAAAATTCTCCTGAGTTGCTGAAAGAGGGCTTACTACCCTTTGGAGATGGCTTAGGAATTCAAAATAGTTCCATCTTTGCACCCTCTGGCTTACACCTTTTCTACCTCCTACCCAGTTTCCAGTTGCCATCGCACTGTTTATTCTTGAAGACAATAATTTCTCTCGGATTATAACATTCACAGAAGGACATTTCCCTCTCTTAACAATCCTTTGAAAGTTATAGAGCATGTCATTAACAAGGATTTTGAGGTTTACCCTTAGCAGGTCTCCCAAAAGGTCGCTTGACATCTTTAGCCTTTTATTCATATAATGATCCTTGTCATCAGGTTTTAGTTTTCCTTTTAAGACCATGAGATATTTTCTTATATACTTACAGGTATTAATGGCTTTTTTCATCCTACTGCTCTCAGTAGTACCAAGATGAGGCAGGTAATAGTTATCAAGCATGTCCTCCGCTCTCTCAATCCTTATGTCCTTTGACTGAGTAATACCTACTAACTTTGAAATCTTATCTAAGGCGTCTTCTCTTGTTTTTATCCCAGATGCCTCGTATAAGTTCGTAACAATCTCATTGAAGCCTTCGGGAAAGTCAATCGCTTTAACAATCTCTTGATCATTGATCATCCCTAAAGCTTTCAAGACCACTGCGAAAGGGGCCTTTCTTACCCTTGTGAATGAGAAATATATTATTCCATCACTATATCGCTCTACATTATGTGGAATCTTGAGGGCCTTGTGCTCTGAGAAAATTCTTCCTCTGTACTCACCAGGCCCAGTGTTATTGCTCTCTACCATAAAGGTATTCTGGGCAAGGTCTTCAATCTTAACCACTATCCTCTCGGTTCCGTTGATTATAAAATAGCCCCCAGGGTCATCAGGGTCCTCTCCTTTCTCAATCAGCTCATCTCTGCTTAACTTGCTCAGCAAGCAGTATTTAGACTTTAAGAGAATAGGTAAAATCCCCACCTGAGTCTCAAAGTTTTCAGCTGTTTTGCCATTGATATGAGAGCTGACACTGATGAACATAGGAGCTCCATATGTAAGCTTTCTCAATCTTGCTTCATGAGGATAAAGTGTTCTCTCAGAACCATCCGCCTCAACAATAGTTGGTTTTCCAATTCTTATGTTATCAATGTTAATCTTAAACTCCTCCACGTTAGGAGGAATAATTGTTGGTTCAATAGGATTATTCTCCTT
>DAWM01000043.1:0-480 GCA_002505945.1 Candidatus Woesearchaeota archaeon UBA119 | reverse complement strand
GGTTCAATAGGATTATTCTCCTTAGCAATCTTTGTAATCTCTTCATCAATGAACTTGTTAAATGAATCAATGTCTGATTGTACGAAACTAGCCCTTGAGAAATATGAGTTCAAGAGTATATTTTTTCTTTCTTCAACAGTTGTTTCCTTCTTAACCATTTATAATCACCCTATAATAATTATGCTCACCTGCTGTAGGGCTTTTCCTTTTTATCCTAATTATATCCCCAATCTTAACTTTCAAACCAGAAAGACCTGGATCGCTTTTTTTAATAGAAGGTAGTTCTTTCTTTGAGATTTTATACCTCTCCAAAAGCTTTTTCTCCTCACTTTCGCTAAGAACCTCATGCTTAAAATATAGAATGTGTTTTGTTACATCAAAATCTTTTTTCCCCAATCTTATGCACCCCAGATGAAGAGTATTCTTTGAGTTTTTCGGTTTTCAAGCAAGTAGGCTGGACGGGATTTGAACCCGCGACCC
>DAWM01000005.1:3609-5717 GCA_002505945.1 Candidatus Woesearchaeota archaeon UBA119 | reverse complement strand
CAGTGCGTTCTATCCAAGGGTATGGGATGAAAAAAGTACTGAGAGAGTAGCCAATGTAGCCTTAGAATCAAGCGATATCAGACTTGCTCTCTTCTTGTTGAACGAAGCAGGAAACAATGCAGAAGCACGCTCAAGCAAGAAAGTTCAAGAGGAAGATGTAGAAAAAGCAATTGAAAAGATAAACAAATACTCCAACAAACCTAAAAACAACCTTGACGAGTCTGATCAGTTAACCTTAAACATTATCAATGATAACAAAAGCATGAAAATTGGAGATGCCTATAAAGAGTATTCTGAAAAAGGTGGGAAAGGGACTTATAAAACATTCCAGAGAAGGGTTAAGAAACTTGAGAAAGACAAATTCATAGAGGTAGAGAAATTAAACGGAGGAGCAGAGGGCAAAACAAGCATACTCAAACCAAAGAACAGGGTAATTGACGAATTTAAATCATAAAAATTCCCCTGAAGGGCGGGTTAAATTCCGCACAAAAATTGAGAATTCTTGTGCATAAATTTGAAACTATTGAAACTATTTCTTGCTTATAAAACCATAACACATCATAGCTACACCAATCACAAGGAATATTGTGTATTTCCAGTTTCCATTCTTAACATTAAGAAATAAGGCTGTAGCTGCAACAATACCTCCAAGAATCATCCAAGGTAACTTTCCAATATCCTTTCCCATATAAACCACCTTTTTAAGTGTTATTATTTAGAACTATTAAAAAGAGGGACTTGTTTTTAAAGCTTTCGCAGAAAGTTCTGTTTTTTCACAAAATCACAATATTTATAAAATATCTAGCTGGCCTGAGTCTGTTAAGAGTTAAGGGAAATGGTGGTATGAATGAAATATGTATATTCTTTTGATGAAGGCAAGAAAGAAATGAAACCGCTTTTAGGAGGAAAAGGAGCCAACCTTGCAGAGATGGCTTCAATTGGCATTCCTGTGCCTCCGGGCTTCACAATCACTACCGAAGCTTGCAGGAAATATTACGAGGAGAAAGAGAAACTACCTCAAGAGATTAAAGAGGAGATAAGAGAACATCTCAAGAAACTGGAAGAGAGGATGAATAAGAAGCTTGGAGATTCCTCAAATCCTCTTTTAGTCTCAGTAAGATCAGGAGCTGCTGTGTCAATGCCCGGTATGATGGACACTGTTCTTAATCTAGGCTTAAATGATAATTCTGTAGAAGGTCTTGCTAGCAAGACATCTAATGAAAAGATGGCTTGGGATTCCTATAGGAGATTTATCCAGATGTTTGGGAATGTAGTGATGGGCATTTCCCACGCTAAATTTGAAGAGATACTTCAAAAGGTTAAGGATGACAAAGGCATAGAATTTGATACAGAGTTAGAGATTGAGAATCTAAAGGCGTTGGTAGAGCAATACAAGAACATGATTAAAGAAGAAACAAAAAGGGATTTTCCCCAAAATCCTGAAGAACAACTCTGGCAGGCAATAGATGCTGTGTTTAGTTCTTGGAATAACAAAAGAGCTATTCAATACAGAGAGATTAACAACATAAAAGGGTTATTAGGAACAGCAGTAAATGTGCAATCCATGGTGTTCGGCAATATGGGAAATGACTCTGGAACAGGAGTTTGCTTTACCAGAAATCCTTCTACTGGGGAGAACAAGTTTTTCGGGGAGTATCTAACAAATGCGCAAGGAGAAGATGTGGTGGCTGGAATCAGAACCCCCAAACCAATCTCCCAGCTTCAAGAAGATATGCCACATGTTTATGAGGAGTTAGTAGGAATTACAAGGAAACTAGAGAATCATTACAAAGATATGCAAGATATTGAGTTTACAATAGAAAAAGGAAAACTATACATCCTTCAGACCAGAAACGGAAAAAGAACCGCCTTAGCAGAGGTAAAGATCGCTGTAGATTTTGAAGAAGAAGGCCTGATTGATAAGAAAGAAGCACTTTTGAAAATAAACCCCGAGTCTGTTTCAGTCCTCCTTCACAAGAGGCTTGATCCTGAAGATAAAAAGAACAATCAAGTGATTGCTAAAGGGCTTCCCGCATCACCAGGAGCGGGGGTTGGAAAGATTGTGTTTAATGCAGAAGACGCTGTTGATATGAAAGAGATGGGAGAAA
>DAWM01000005.1:0-3404 GCA_002505945.1 Candidatus Woesearchaeota archaeon UBA119 | reverse complement strand
TGAAAGAGATGGGAGAAAAAGTAGTTCTGGTAAGGGTTGAAACAAGTCCAGAAGACATCTCTGGAATGAACGCAGCCCAGGGAATTCTTACACAAAGAGGTGGAATGACATCACATGCAGCAGTGGTTGCAAGAGGAATGGGCAAATGCGCTGTTGTCGGCTGTTCAGACATTTCAATCAATGAACACAAAGAAGAGATAAGGATTGGAGATAAGACATTTAGAAAGGGGGATTTATTGACATTGGATGGCTCTACCGGAGAGGTCTTTGAAGGAGGGATCAAAGTGATTGACCCAGAGATAAAAGGTAACTTCGCCAAGGTAATGGAATGGTCAGATGAATTCAGGAGGCTTGGAGTAAGAACCAATGCAGATACACCAAAAGATGCTAGGAAAGCCCGAGAATTCGGAGCAGAAGGTATAGGGCTATGCAGGACAGAGCATATGTTCTTTGAAGGCGATAGAATACAATCTGTAAGAAAGATGATACTTGCAGATAACAAAGAGGAAAGGAAAGCAGCTCTTAACGAACTTCTGCCTTTCCAGAGAGAAGATTTTGTAGAGCTTTTCCGCGCTATGAAAGGGCTTCCTGTAACTATAAGACTTTTGGACCCCCCTCTCCATGAATTCTTGCCCAAGGGAGAGGAAATCAAAGAGAGTGCTAATAGACTAAATGTTTCTGAAGAAGAGCTAAAGGAGAAGTTAGAGACCCTTAGCGAGGTAAATCCCATGCTTGGCCATAGGGGATGCAGATTAGCTATAACCTATCCAGAGATTGCAGAGATGCAGACTCAGGCAATACTTGAAGCGGCTATTGAGGTTAAGAAAGAAGGAATAGAACCGACAGTTGAGATAATGGTGCCTCTTATTGCTCATATAAATGAGTTAAAGAAAGTCAAGGAATTTATTACAGTTACAGCAGATAAGATAATGAGGGATGAAGAAACAGAAGTGAAATATAGAATAGGAACGATGATAGAGATTCCTAGGGCAGCACTCACAGCAGATGAGATTGCAGAAGAGGCAGAGTTCTTCTCATTCGGAACCAACGATCTTACCCAAATGTGTTTCGGCTTTTCAAGGGATGACATAGGAAAATTTCTACCTGAATACAAGAAAAAAGAGATTTTAGAGGAGGATCCATTCCAAACCATAGATGTAGAAGGAGTGGGGAAACTGATTGAGACAGCAGTAGAAAGGGGGAGAAAGACAAATCCTCAACTAAAGATAGGTATTTGCGGTGAGCAGGGTGGAGAAGCCAAGTCCGTAGAATTCTGCCATAAGAAAGGACTTGACTATGTAAGCTGCTCTCCCTTTAGAGTTCCTGTAGCAAGGTTAGCAGCTGCTCAAAGCGCAATCCAAGAAGAAAAACAACAACAGAAATAGATTTGTGATATTTTTACCATTTTTATTTTTCTTCATCTCTTCTTTAACTAATTTTTGTATAAGCCCATCTCATAAAAAGAAAGCTAAGAAACAATCCAATAAATCAAAATAACAAAAATAAAAAATTAAAGGTCTATCTTCTTTTTCTCTTTCGTCCTCTAGCCATCTTGGCTTGAGCGACATCGCCGTCTTTGTCAACAAAGTACAGATAACCATCCTCTTTTCTAATCCCTGTCTTCTCTACGACCTCTGCTTTTCCTTTCTTAACATTCTTTCCACGAGCCATCGGAACTCTGGCAACATTTCCTCTCTTGTCAACAAAGTACAGATAGCCTTTCTTTTTCTTTACACCAACTTTAGCAACTTTTTTTGCCATTTTTAGTTTCCTCTCTATATTTTATCGAATAGGACTAGTTTTAAGTCCCCCTATCCTCTATTTTAGAAGAATGATTATTTAAATTTTTTGTTTTTCTCGGCTAAAAGGTGAAATTTCAGAGCCAAAAACATCCAAAAAGGCAAAAAATACCTAATTCTCAGAGTTTTTCTGAGATTCCTCCCCATTCTCTCTACCAATCTCAAAGAGATTATCCGCCTCAGAAAGATATGCTCTTATCCTTTCAATCATAGGGTCCAGAACATGGGGAAGAAAATATTCATCAAAGACCTCTGTCAAAGAAAGAAATTCCCTTATCCTAAAACCCTCCTCGGCTTTCTCTAAAAGGCCCGTATCCTTAATTCTACGTAATTGCCTATTTATATTAGAAGGAGTAATACCTGATAAAGCCAACTTATTCTTCTCCCTATAGGAATACACAAAATTCTCTACCTCTTTTGAGGAAACATATCGTTGCTGTGAAGATGCCTTAAGCAAAGCAAGCATAATATCTATTATTATGTCCCTTGAATCACCCGGTTGAAGCAAGCCTAAAGAAAGACATATCCTCTTAGCAATCTCCCTCTCATCAAGCTCCCCAGGTTTCTCATATTTTCTTAGGGTAAGTTCAAACAAAGGCCTATCTTTTATTGATTTAACCATTCTTTAAAGATTTAACTTTTAATTAATACTTTTTATATTTTACCAAAAAAATTAGTTTTAAATCAAAAGTTTTAGTTCTTTCTGGTTCTGGCATTATGAAAAAGGAACTCCTGTGCCCACCCACAATACCTTCCAAAGTACTCCTTACCAAAAGACTCAATCTCATCTATTTTAGTTGATTTTCCTTTGAAATACATCCTTTCCATCTCTCTTTTAATCCAAACATCCACGGGAAAAGCGTCATCAAAGCCCAGAGAGAACAAACAAATACATTCAGCTATTTTCCTTCCAATCCCTTTTATCTCCATCAAATGCTCTCTGGCCATAGAATGATTAAGATTCTTTAGGCCAAGATGCCTTCCTTCAGAAAACCAAAGAGCTGCTTCTTTTACATACTTCGCTCTGAAACCCATTCCAGCTTTAGCAATATCTTTTTCATCTACCTTACACAAGGTATCAAAAGAAGGAAACAAATGAAAAGCATACCCATCATTACTAAGCTTTTTACCAAAAAGCTCCGATAAGTGTATGATATTGCTTCTTATTCTTGGGACATTAGATACAGAACTGCAGATAAAGCTAATAACACATTGCCACAAATCCTGTCGCATTATTCTAAGCCCATAATTATCTGAAATTGCCTTTCCAACATTGTTGTCCTTTGATATAGACTTGAGTATAAGATCATAAGGTTTATCCAAAGAAAAAAGATGTATAATATGTTCCTCTGAGCAATTTCCTTTAAAGAGGATTTTCTCATTCTCTTGCCTAACCTCAAAAAAGCAACCTCCGTCTACAACTAAATATCCTTGCTGGTCAAGAGAATAATAATTAAAAAATTGCCCACTTTCCAAGGTTTTTGACAGATTAAAACCTCTTACAAATTTCTTTTCCATTTTAATCAGACATAAAAACTAGCATTTTGCAGCAATCCATTAGTTAAAAAGCTTATCATCCACTGAATAACAGTATCTCCGATAGGA
>DAWM01000036.1:7223-8240 GCA_002505945.1 Candidatus Woesearchaeota archaeon UBA119 | reverse complement strand
GCATTGCTCCTGTTGTTATATTGGCCTTCATCAATAAACCTATCAATCTTCTTTAAGATTTCCTTTTCAATACTAATCGCAATCTTTTCTTTCATATGATTTACAAAACAAAAGTATTACTTAAGTATTACTGAATCATACTATAGAAAACTTTTTAAATCATTAGTATAAGATTAGCTAAGAGTCCTATGAAATTAGCAGTAATTGGAAATGGTTATGTTGGAACAACGCTTGCAGTCTGCTTAGCTCATTTCGGGCATGATATTATTGGGATTGATATAGATAAGGACAAGGTAGACATGCTTAATAATGCCAAATCCCCCATCTATGAACCCAATCTTGAGAATATGCTTAAGGAAGCATTAGAAAGCGAAAGGCTTCATTTCTCAACCAAGTTCTCTCTTATAGAAAATTCCAAGGCTGTCTTCTTGGCAGTAGGCACTCCCAAAGGCAAGGATGGAAGAGCAAACCTCTCATACCTCTTTAAGGCATTAAGTAAGGTTTCTCCACACATTAACCAAGGCACTGTCTTGATAACCAAATCAACTGTGCCTGTTGGCACCAACAGAAGAATTAAGGAATACGTTGCAGAGAAGGGCAAGGATGTAGAGGTAATATCCAATCCTGAATTCCTGAGGGAGGGACAAGCAGTAAAAGACTTTCTCCAGCCAGATAGGATTGTTGCAGGCCTCTCAGACAAATCTCTAAGACCCTTAATGCAAGAGATATACAAGCCCTTGGTTGATAAAAATGTACCACTCCTCTTCACAAATCTTGAATCAGCCGAGATGATAAAGTATGCTGCGAATTCATATCTTGCTTTGTCAATAAGCTACATAAATGAGATTTCAAGGCTGTGCGAGGTATGCGGCGCAGATATCAATGAAATCTCAAAAGGACTTAAGTTGGATAAAAGGATAGGGCCGCATGCCTTTCTGAATGCAGGCCTGGGATTCGGAGGATCATGCTTTCCTAAAGATGTTTCTGCATTGAAGAACTTTGCTCAGGACAAAGGAA
>DAWM01000036.1:2698-6961 GCA_002505945.1 Candidatus Woesearchaeota archaeon UBA119 | reverse complement strand
ATAAAGTTAAATCTGCTGGAACATTGCCTCAATACCAATGAAGCCCAGATAGAGCTATTTGCAAGAAAGATACTCGCTTATTATAATAAGAAAAACATAGATTCTCCCACCCTTGCTCTCCTTGGCTTATCCTTTAAACCCCATAGCGATGATGTAAGAGAGTCAAGGGCCATCAAACTAGCTAATCTTCTTAGAAAGCATAATTTTACCATAAAAGCCCATGACCCCCTTGCTTTGGAGAACGCAAAACCCTATCTTCCAGATGATGCTATCCTTGAAAAGGACTTGGATTCCTTATTCAAGGATTCTCATGGAATGGTATTGGCAACAGAATGGCCCATCTTTCAGAAATTAGACTTCGCCAGGATAAAAAAGGAAATGAAGCATCATGCTGTATTTGACGGCAGAAACTTTTATTCTCCAAAACAGATAAAAGAATTGGGTTTTGATTATCTAAGTATAGGGAGGCAGCCCCTTTTAAGAGAAAACATCACGCTCTTTCCTCAACAATAATCCTTTTAAATCATCCTTCCTTTCCCTTCTACATGATAAATATCTTAGCAGTTTCAGATGAGGAGACAAGGGAATACAATGACCATTTACCTTATTCATTGCCTAACAAAGAAGCAGATATATTATTATGCTGTGGAGACCTCTCTCCAAATTATCTAGAGTTCGTTATAAACAAATACAATCCCAAATATAGTATAAAGGTAACTGGCAATCATGATCAAAATTACTATGAACAGGGTTATGACGATAACCAGTATTCCCAAATATTCAAAGGATTCTATGTCTTGAATGATTCCATTCTTGAAAAGCAAGGAATAAAGATCGCTGGCTTTTCAGGCGCTCCTGCTGAAGGCAGGGAATGGCCTTTCTTCTACTCTGCTTCAGATATAAATAAATTCAAACGAAATCTTAGCTGGAAAAACCCCTTCTCTTCAGATATTGATATTATCATATCTCATAATGCGCCTCAAATAGGCAACTTAGTAGAAGAGATAGATGCCTTTCATGCTCCATCAGAAGAATTAGGAGAGGTATATAAGAAGTATTTTCCAGCGGTTTGGCTTTACGGCCATATCCATAGAAGATATGGTGTAGATAAACTGAACTTTAAGCTAAAAACCCCTGAAGGAGAAACCTCATACTTGTTAAATACAATCCCCTATGCTTTCTTCTCCTACAATCCCTCAAAGAAAGATATTTATAATATTGAACTTCCGCCCCAGCGCAAGATATACCCTGAAAATGTTTCCCGATGACATTCAAAACCCTTTGGAAGAGATATATAAGAAGGCCTATCGTAGCGCCCGCAAATCATCTAAAAAAGCCAAGAAGAAAGGGGATAATCCAAACATACCAGCCTTATCCAGATTTTTTGATTCTATTCCTACTGTGGGAGATGTATATAGAATAAGAGATGTTCCTATCTCAAAGATACTGGGCACGGTAGATTCTCTCAGAAGTGTTGCTTTTTCACCAGAATACTATCCCTTGTTTAAGCTCAACACCTCTTTCTCGGAAAGCTGGCAGAAGATATACGAGCAAATATGCCAAGACAAGCAAAACGAACCCTTGCTGGCATTTGAGCTTTTCAACTGGTACTTTATTTGCGATGGGAATAAACGCACCAGTGTTTCAAAATACATGAACAAACCTTCTCTTATTCTCAGAACTTCAACAATCTCTCCAAGCATAATTGAAAAGCATCCCAAGATATTCTCCAAATTCCTATCCCTAATTGGTTTAGTATATTTCTCGTCTCCAAAGAACGAGGAAAAGCTGGAGGAGATAATAGATTCATATGCGCCTCAAACAAAAACCAAGGAATATGAAGAAGATCCCAGAATATATTTTATCAACCAAGTATATTGGCCCTTTAGGCAGACATGCCATGATATCTTGGAAAATCCGAAGAGAAGCTATGTTGGGGATTTATTCGTAGATTATGTAGAGAGATACGGATTTCCCGAGGGCAAGAAAAACAACATCAAGAAAAACATAAAGCAATTGATAAAAGAAGAAAAGAGAAAGGTGAAGTATAGCGGGGAGTAGATTTGAACTACTGACCTCCGGGTTATGAGCCCGACGGGCACTCCTGACTGCCCTACCCCGCTATTCAGAGTAATTATTGGATTTCTAAGCAATATTTAAAACTTTGCGTTTATTCTGAGAGTTATTTTTAAATACTTTGCGAGAATACTCATCATATGCAAAGGAAAAGAGAAAAGCCTAAACCAGAAGAGAATGTTCTTAAACCGTCTATTGATTTAGAAGGCTGGCCCGAGGTAAAAGGATATGACTTTGAAAAGAAATTCTCTATCAAGGATTTCATAAATGCCTTTTACAATACCGGGTTTCAAGCAACCTCTCTGTATAAGGCCATCCAGCTATTCAAGAAAATGCTGGAAGAGGATGCTACAATCTTCCTTGGCTTTACCTCAAACATGGCAAGCTGTGGTGTCCGCGATATAATCACTTATCTTATCAAACATAAAATGGTTGATGTTCTATCCACCACAGCAGGAGGAGTGGAAGAAGACATAATCAAATGCCATAAACCCTTTGTTTTAGGGGATTATGATGCTCCTGGAGAATACCTCAGAAGACATGGTATAAACCGGACAGGAAACCTCTTTATCCCTAATGACAGATATATCTGGTTTGAAAGGTATATGAATTCCTTATTGGACAGATTGTATAAGAAGCAGAAGAAGGATGGGAAGCCGATAAACAGCGTGGACTTCTGCAAGGAAATGGGCTATGAATTAGAACTTATGAGCAAGCAAGACAAAGAGCTTAGATACACTGAGAGCCTTGTTTATCAGGCATACAAGAACAATATACCTCTATTTGGCCTGCCCTTGACAGACGGCTCAATAGGCGATATGATATACTTCTTTAAGAAGAGACATAAGGATTTCCAGCTTGACATTGCAGATGACATTGAAATCCTTACAGATATCGCTTTAAACGCTGAAAAAACAGGGATAATAGCAATAGGCGGCTCAGTTCCCAAGCATCAGATATGCAACGCCAACCTCTTCAGAGGAGGAGCAGACTACACCATTTATATTAACTTAGGCATAGAATATGAAGGCTCTAATGCAGGCGCTAACCCAGATGAGGCTGTATCTTGGGGCAAATTAGGCAAGAAAGACAATACTGTTAAAGTTTTCGGAGAGGCAAGTATAGTGTTTCCGTTGCTTGTTTTAGGTACGAGGGAGAGTTAAATTTTATCATAACCCCATAATTTAACCAAGTCTTTTGAAGGCTCTATCAGGTTATATTCATGAAGCAGATTGTTTATTTTGATTACTTCTGGCTTGTATTTCTTCATTAGTTTTTTTCGAAATCTCTTTGGAATCTTGTAGAGCTTTTTCTTATCTACTCTTTTGACAGTTATTTTATCTAATGTTTTGCTCCATAGAATTCTCACTTTAAGAGGCAAAATCTTTTGTGCCATACCTCTTATTCTATACGATTTAGTGGCAATTTCTCTCAGTTTTGAGAATCTTGGGACTCCTCTTTTATTTTTAACTTTAAAATCACATTTAAAGGTATCATCAACATCCAAAAAAGATAGAATTTCCTTATAAACACCTTCAGTATCCCTTTTTAAGTCATCAAAGATAACCACTTTGATATTCTCTCTTGGAAAATAATTTAAAAAGCGTTTCAGGTGTTCTGCATATTTTATGTATTCAGAATAATAAAGTTGTGATGGATAATAAACTCTTTGCGGTAATCTTTCTCCTTTTCTTCGTTTTGGTTCTAAATTGAGTGCTTCCTCGAAGCTGTTTGCATCCTCAACAGCGCTTCTAGTATTATGAAGGAACATAGACTTCTGTTGTGAAACAGGCTCTCTGAAAGACACTATTATCTTGGCTTTTTTATTAAATTGATATATCTCCTTGGCGGAGACTTGTGAAACTAAATAAAAAACACTCGCTTCTCCTAGTATTTTCTCGTCTCTAGCGTTCTTAAAAAGTTTTGAATAATGGTTTTCTTTAGTAATTTGGAAATAATGCTTTAACTTTTTTCTTCCCCAGTGTTCTATACATTCTATATGTAAATCCTTACAGAAAAACTTAGGCTCTTTCAAAGGACTCATAAATATATCTGGATGTTGCTTAAGATAATAGTATAGAGAAGTTGTTCCACATTTAGGCTCTCCCACAATAAAGAGATTTGGTTTTTTCATCTTTCAAACTTAAAATTCCTATGTCTAACTATTTATTTAAAAAACTTATTATA
>DAWM01000036.1:0-2470 GCA_002505945.1 Candidatus Woesearchaeota archaeon UBA119 | reverse complement strand
TAATGTTTATATTCTTAAATCTAGAAGAAGAGTTCTCTACACTCAAGCATATTATGATTAAACCCAGTTTTTAATTCCAACAACCATCTTGGTACCAGCGATCCATGCAAGCTTGAGATTGTATTCTTCTGCTTGTTCAGTAACCGCTTCCGTAACCCCTAAGTGGCAATTGTCAACATCATCCCAGATTATGATTCCGTCATCTTTTAGTTTCGTTAAAGCATTTTTGGTATCAATTGTAACACCCTCATAACTATGATCACCATCTATGAAAATCATATCAAAGTTAGGCAAATCACTATAATTGACTTGTTTACTATCACAGAGAATTTGTTTTATCTTATATTTAAAAGGAGATTTCTCTATAAATCTCCCAATCTCAAATGATTTTTTGGTAGGGGGCAAATTAATTGTAAAAATACGGCATTTCTCACTAGTATTTTGTGCAATATTTGCTGAAGTTCTCCCTTCAAATGTTCCTATCTCTAAATAATTCAACGGGTTTTTTGATTTTGCGATTTTACATATGATCTCGATTTCATAAGGATTAAGCGATTGATTCTTTCCTTCATTTAGGAATGATAGCACAACATCCTTTGGTTCCGGTATCCCTAAAAATTTGAAAATGTCTTTAATACTCAATCTTCTTATAACTTCGTTATCTTCTCTGTATATTTGAGCAGCTCTGGGAAATCTGAAATTTTCTAAAGGGGTATCATATCGCGAATTAATCAACAAGGATGGCTTAAATAATATCATTTTGATAAACAACAATCCACTCTTGAATTTAGTTTCCATATTAATTCAACTGTTCTTATTTAGTTCTATTTATACCTTTCCTAAATCGAAATCATTAAAAATCCAAGAACTTAACCAACATTATGGTTGATAACAACTCTTCTTTTGAAAGGCACAATATAATTTCACTTAATAAAGCGCAACAGTTGATTCAAGATTTTAAAGAACAAGGCAAGAAAGTTGGGCTTTGCCATGGAGCTTTTGATCTGCTTCATCCAGGTCACGTAAAGCATTTTGAGTCTGCTTCTAGATTGTGTGATATTCTTTTTGTTTCTCTTACCTCTGATGAATTTGTTAAACAAAGAAAAGGAGAGCATCGTCCTATTTTTAATCAGAACCATAGGGCATATTTCGTTGCGTCATTAAATGATGTAGATTATGTCTTTATCTCTGACTTTAAGACTTCTTCAGAATTGATTAGATTTCTCAAACCTAATTATTATATCAAAGGGCCTGATTACAGGAATAAGCAGACCAAAGGAATAGTAAGCGAAAGAGAAGCAATCAAGTCTGTAGGTGGAAGAATACTGTATACGAATGATCCTAAGTTTTCAACCTCTGAGATAATCGATAAGATAAAAACCATTCACCGTCAAAAGGTCTTGGTTTTACTGGACAGGGACGGTACTATTATTGAAAAGTCCGATTTTTTAGGTAGAAGTCCAGATTGGAAGAAAAAAGTAATATTGAAGAGAAACGTGGTGGACTTGTTGCACTATATCAATTCAAGATTTGATGCAACGTATGTTGTTATTTCAAATCAAGCAGGTGTAGCCTGGGATTATTTTGATTCCGATCGAGTTAAAGAGGTAAATTCTTATATTGATTCTTTGCTAAAGCAAGAGGGTATTGAAATCAAGGACTGGAAGTTTTCTCCTTATGTAGATAAACAATATGCTATTTCTAAGGGGATTAATTTGTTTAACCCTAAATATGTTAGGGTAAAAACCGATAGGAAACCTTCTACGGAGATGGTCAAGACTTCTTTAGAGGATATGGGTAAAAGAATGACAAACTTTGATGTTTGCTTAGTTATAGGAGATTCTGAGGATGATAAGCTTCTTGCTGAGAACTTGTCCTGCAGATTTTTAGATGCAAATAAAGATTATCTTAAACTTAAGAGAGGTATTGATGACATTCAATAAGATTTCTTACTTCTCTCTTAATCTTAGTGCTATGAAATGCGTGGTTATTGAATGAATGTCCTCACAGGCTTCCATCAGATTAGATTTAACGTGAATGGAATAATCTGATATCTTCTTAAGCTTACCCCCATCATATCCACATATGCCGATTGTGATAATTCCATTGCTCCGTGCGTAATCAACTGCTTTAACTATATTCTCGCTGTTTCCTGAGCCAGAAATTGCTATCAATACATCGCCTGGTTGAGCTAAATTAATGAGTTGCTGTTTGAAAATCTCTTCATAACCAAAATCATTTGCAAGTGCTGTTACCAAAGGCATATTGTTAGTTAATGGAATTGCGCAAAATCTTTCTTCCTTTTCTAGGTAATTAGGTTTTGAGGCTCCCAAGTTTAAATCACAGCTAAAATGGGCTGCAGTAGCTCCGCTTCCGCCGTTTCCTGCGATAAATATTCTTTTCTTATCTTTCTTAGTGGCTTTTATAATATTAATAATCTCATCTTCAATTTCTGTACTGTCAAGCAATT
>DAWM01000077.1:3702-8202 GCA_002505945.1 Candidatus Woesearchaeota archaeon UBA119 | reverse complement strand
ATTTTCCTATCGGAGATACTGTGATTTGGGTAAAGATTATATAAGAGTATTACTTTCTTGAAGAGAATAATTTGGTATATTTAGAAGCAAAAATGAATTCAAAAAAAGACGAGAAAGATATGTTGCCTTTTGAAAAGGACGAGTTGAAGATCTTGACTAAGAAGAAGACTGTTTCTAATTCAAACTCTGGATGGTCTCCTGATAAAAGACCGATAAATGAACTTTTGAAGTATGGGGTTGTGGTCGTTGATAAGTCTTCTGGGCCTACTTCTCATCAGATAAGTGATTATGTTAAGAGGATTCTTGAGCTGAACAAGGCAGGTCATACTGGCACTTTGGATCCAAAAGTGAGTGGTGTTTTGCCAGTTTTGCTTGGAAAGGCAGTGAAGTTAGCTCAGCTGATGCTTGGTATGGGCAAGGAATATGTTTGTTTGATGCATTTACATAAAGAGATTCCTGACTATAAGATTCATCAGACGATACAGGAATTTATCGGAGAGATTTCCCAGCTGCCTCCTATTAAATCCGCTGTGAAAAGGCAGGTGAGAAAGAGAACGATTTATTACCTGAATATCTTGGAGATTAAAGGGAAAGATGTATTGTTTAGGATAGGAGTTCAGGGTGGCACTTATATAAGAAAGTTAGTACATGATATTGGCCAAAAGCTGGGTTGTGGTGCTCACATGGCTGAGTTGAGAAGAACAAAAGCAGGTGCTTTCTCCGAGGAGACAAAACTTGTAAATCTTTATGATATTGAAGACGCATACTATTACTATAAGGAAGAGAAAAGTGAGAGTTTCTTACGCTATTGTGTTCAGCCAGCCGAGAATGCATTAAAGAATGTTAAAAAAGTGTGGGTTTTAGATAGTGCTGTTAATTCATTATGTCATGGTTCTCCTCTTGCAATTCCAGGGATACATAAATTAAATGAAGGGATTAAGATAGGGGAAAGAATCGCTTTATTAACGGCTAAAGGAGAGATTATTGGTATTGGGATAGCAAAGATGAGTTCCGATCAGATAGTTAAATTAGATAAAGGGATTTGCGTAAGGACAGATAGCGTTATTATGGAAAATGGTCTTTATCCTAAACAGGTCTGAGCATTAAAATTCGTTAAATTTAAATACTTATTAGTTAAAAATAGTAAGAGGGAGGGTATTGATGAATAAATCAGTAAGTTTTGGTAAATCTGGATTTAATCAGTTGTTAGTGTTGGCTATAGCGGCTATTATTCTGCTTAATTTGGGAGTTGTTTATTCTCAGAATAATCCTTCTGCTCAAACGAATCAAACTGGCAATGAATCAAATGTTCCAATTTTGGATGGGGATATGTACGAGATTAATATCTCTACGGTAAACAATGTTATTACGGGATTGGAAACAGCGCGTTTTAAGGTTTTTATTAAGAGTTTGAACGATGTCAATGATAAAGTAAATGTAGATTTTGGGATTAATAATGTTCTGTTTGCTAACACTAATCCAAGTAGTGTAGAGCTTAGTGGAATTAATTTTGAAGGTAAGGAAACAAAGAGTTTTAATGTGGAGCTAAAACCAATGAAGATTCTTCCTGGCTCTATCTATAGTATTGAACTGAATTTTGAGTCTGAGAATTATGATTTTGAGGATAGGGTGGTGTTCCAGGTTTATTACGATGTAATTCCCTTAAATAGAAGTTATCAAACATTGCTTAAGATAGAAAATGTGGATTATCCAGTGAACTTGGATCCACGAAACGAGTTTATTGTGAAGGTGGATGTTAGAAATTTCTTCCCAAAAGATGAGGATGACATTATTGCGAGAGTCAAATCCCCTGTTTTTGACTTCGCAGAGGAGTTTGATATCGGAAGCAATGTGAAAAAGACAGTTACAATCAGCAAAAAGTTAGATAGCAAGCTTAAGCCTCAATTCTTCTCTTTTCAGGTGGTCTTGGAACGCAATGGTACTAATATTGCTAGTATTGGCAACTTGCCTTTGAGGATTAGTAGTTACGAGGATATTGAGAAAAGTACTAATTCGTCTTCTTTTTTCCTTAAAAGCAGGGAAACTAGGATATATAAAAACAATGGCAATGATGTGTATGAGAGCGTAGTTAAGATTCCTGTTAACTTCTTTTCCAAGATGTTTATTTCTGCTAATCACGAGGAGGGTTATTTCATAAGAGATAAGGGCGGTCAATTCCTTGCCTTTGATTTGGAACTTGAGCCTGAAGAAGAATATGTTTTAATTATTACTCGAAACTATAGAAGTATCTTTTTTATTCTTGTTGGAATTGGTGTTATATTCGGCCTTTATTTTGTATTCAGAAGCCCTGTTGTGGTTAATAAAAAGGCACATATCCTTACTACAAAAGAAGGCGGCATAAGGGATATGAAGGTGATTATCAGTGTTAAGAACAGAAGCCATAGAGAGGTCAGGGATGTTGAAATATCTGAGATTGTGCCAAAGATAGCGGAGGTAAACCTGGATCTCCCTGTTGGGACAATAAACCCAACAAAAGTGGTAAAGAATGAGTATAGAGGCACACTGGTAAAATGGGAGATTGAAAAGATGGATAGGCTAGAGGAGAGGATAATATCCTTTGTAATAAAATCAAAGTTGAGTATCCTTGGTAATCTCAGGCTTAAGCCAACATATGTTTCTTTCACGGATTTAAATAAGAGGAGAAGAGTCAAGTCCAGAGAGTTGATAGTTCGGATTTAATATTGGACTAATATATAACCTTCTCAGGAAAGAAATTCTTTTAAGTGCTTAGCTTTTCTACTCTCCGATGCCCTCACTGGAAGACAATGTGGATGAGATAATTAAGAACAACCTTGCCAAACCTGCTGAAAGGAAGGATTTTGATACTTTTTCGATTGTTAGTTTTTATTCTAGCGATGATAAGAAGCATTTGAAGGATTTTATTAAGACTCCTTTTTATATCCCAGCATATTATACTGAGAATAAGAACAAGCCTTTCCCGGTCTATAGTATGGAGAAAGAGATGTTGAATAATACTGGAAAGAATAAGAATCCTTTTTTTGATGAAGCTACTATCCAGTATTCAATCGCTTATGATGCGAATGAGAGGCCAATTGGGAGAGCTGCTTCTTTTATAGATTTTGATTATCAACGCGAGAATAAAGGTATTGGAGAGGGGGATGTGGGTTGGATTGGATTCTTTGAGAGCATTGATGACGATAAAAAAGTTGCAGAATGGTTGTTGATGAAGCAGGAATCTTTTCTAAAAGAAAATGGAGCCAAGCAGGTTTTGGGTCCAGCTCAGTTTAATGCTAATGGTGAGATTGGGCTTCTGGTCAAAGGGTTTGAGAATTCTCCATTCTTTATGGAGCCTTATAATGCCTCATACTATAAAAAGTTCTTTGAGAATAGGGGTTATAAGGTGAGAGAACTTGAAAGATCAAGATTTGATCCTGAGAAGAAGACACGGAAGGAAACAAAGCGCAAGGATAGATGGTTTAGCTTTGTAATTGATTCTGAAAATCTCAGTTTAAAAGACCTAAAGTATATTGAACTAGCAAAGAGAGGATTTCAAAGAAGAAACGGAACAAGTCATAATGCAAGTGATAAATTAAAAGAAAATGGGCATAGATATAGTATCAGAGAGATTGACATTGATAACTTCCAGGAGGATGCGAATAATATTCTTGATTTGTATAATAAAGTTTGGGGCAAGGGAACCCACCCTGAGCAGAGAAAGTTGAGAGAAGGGGAAATTGAGAAGCTTGTCAATGATATAAAATTGGTTGCTCTCCCTTCTTATGTTATAGTTGCAGAGAAGAATTCTCCTAATCAGAATAAAGATGTTGTAGGGACTTTAGTTGCTTGTTTAGATATAAACGAAACGATAAATCAATATGACTCTAAGTTTAGAAAACAGGTTGGAGAACTCTTTGATAAAGGAAATGATTCTAAGGCCTATAAATTGATCAGTAAAGCCACAAGGATGCCTCTAAGGCGGGATATTGGGATATTAAAAACTCATATGAATAAGATAAATAACACATATCAAGGGGATGTTAAAGAAAAGTTTGCTTTGTTTCCTTCTTTAGTCAAAACATTAAAATGGCTGCCCTCTTCTAAGAGAGCAAGAGAATTAAAGAATGAGGTTTATAAGAATGCTAGAGTCCTTATAATGGGACTACCGAAAGAACATAGAAAAAAGTTGGTTGCTGAGAATATGATGATTAAGTTTATGGATAATCTGAAAAAGGAAACTCCTTCAGTAAAGAAGATAAGCGGTTCAGAGGTTGCTGAATTAAACCAAGATATGTTTCTTATGCTTCAAAAGCTTGGGCAGAAGAGCCTTGAGTGGAATGTTTATCACAAAAATATATAATCTTTATACAAACCCAAGTTATTGAGAGATAATATTTATAAGACCTAAGCATATCTAAACATAAAATGATTTGGAAACGTCCATCGGAAAGAGAAGAGCACATTAAAGAGGTGCTTCATGAATTAGATGATTACATAGCTAAAGGGCCGGTTCATGAACAA
>DAWM01000077.1:0-3470 GCA_002505945.1 Candidatus Woesearchaeota archaeon UBA119 | reverse complement strand
AAGGGCCGGTTCATGAACAATATATTCTTGAAAAGATAGAATCTGATAAGGGATCAGAAATTCATCCTTCTTTTAAACTTTTTTACCCTATTTACCTTGAGGCAATCGCTGAGAGTGAAGGGTATGCTTATCTTAAAGGGATTAAAGCGGACTACATATTAAAGCCTTGCTTTCCAATAAAAGAAAGAAATGAATACATAGATGACATAATAAAATTCGAGAAACTTGTTGTAACCTTTGCTGACATGGGGAAGAATTTTACTTTGTATGAGGGAATCCATCCTGAAAGAGTACATGATTTTATTCATCAAACACTAAGATCAAATTCTGAAGAATTAATTGGAAATGACGATTTCTCTGATGAAGAACTGGATAACTTGGCCTTAAAGGTTACCATAGAACTTTATGAAAATGAAGAAATCTAAATTGTTCCAGGATATTGAAAAGGATTCTCGAGAAAAGGTTTTATATAAGTCTTATGTATTAAATAGGATAAAACAAGCACTGCCAAAAGACTCTCCAGAAGATAAAGAAATAATAGGAGTATATGGAAGGTTGAAAGCAGAGACAAACCTAAAAGAATTTAGCGGAATCAAGAAAGACTATGTTATTCTTAAAGGAAAAGAATTGAGCGGGGAATTCAAGCAGGATATAGAATCATTTAATGAGTTGTATTGCACTTTAAGGGATATTGTTGAGAACTATCCCCATGAGATACATAAAGGAAGAGCAGACCTTATTTTTGATTGGATAAACGATACTCTGAAGTCCAAGATTTCTGATTTGCCCAATGAACGAAGAGAGGAAGTCGTAGGCAATTTATACATTAAATTGAGAGAAGATGGCAAACTTTGACTTCCCAGATAATAAGTGAGAGGACTAAGTAGAGAGAAACAATTGGAATTATCCTCTTTTCTTTCACTGCTTTACTATTTAAAGGCGTCTATCTTTTGCTTTCCTTAACATATCACTATAGGACTCTGAAAGAAGATATTTTTCAGGTATATCAAACAAATTTAAGAAATATTGACATTGCTTAGAAAGTTCCTCCTTGCTTGCTGTTCCATCCCTACTGATAGCTTCTATTTCAACAAAGCTGCCCAATCCTTTGACTTTATCAATATGCAGCTTAACATTACCTACAAAATATATCTCTCTTACTTTATCAACAACAACTAGAACTCCGAGTGCTCTTGTGAGTAGTTCCTTTAACTGAGATTTGGGATCTACTTCAATTAATGTAATATTTGATTGTTTCAGGCCTTTTTTCTTCTCTCTTTCATAATAAATCAGGTTATTCTCTATGTTTCCTTCTCTTAGCTTAAGCATGCCTTTTCTTACTTTAAAATATGTATCAATCTGATGGTCTTCGCCAATGAAATCAGCATTCTTTGAAAGAATTAGTTCCCTGATTTTGTCTTGATTCGTTGTTCTTGCCTTAATCTCTATATTTATTTGTGTCATACTCTTCCACCTTATACAATGGACAGGCCGGGATTTGAACCCGGGGCATCTGCTGTGCGAGAGCAGCACTCTGCCAGACTGAGCTACCTGCCCGATAAATCAAGATAACTTTTCCTAATATAAAAATTATTCTGTTAGAATCAATCAAGGTATATACTCCCTAAACTCTTAGAATAAGCAAAATTATCTTCTGTTATCATCTTCTCCTTGAAATCTATCATTTGGTATAATCTAGAATCCATTTCATCTGCTAAATAAACGCAAAGCGCTTCTGGGAACATTGGTTCTTTAGGAGAACCATATTCTCTTTTGCCATGTTGAGCGAGCATCATATGAAGGATTTTGGTTTTAATGTTTCCCTCTACTCCTAACCTCTTTATCTGGTTGGAGAGCATATCAAAGCCCTGAATAAGATGGCCTAATAGCCGGCCTTCATCAGTCGCGAATATGTTGTTTGTATAGTCTAACTCTTTTATTTTTCCTATATCATGCAGGATGGCCCCAGCCAGAAGCAAGTCTTTGTTCATCTTAGGATACAAGTCATACATCATCTTGCATATCTTGGTAACATGTAAAGTATGCTCTAAGAGCCCACCAATGTAGTTATGGTGTTTATACATGGCACCAGGATGATTCTTGAATTTCTCAACAAATTGCTTATCTGCAAAGAATGAATCTATAACCTTTCTGAGTTGTGGATTTTTGATTTCACAGATTAAACCCTGGAGCTCCTTAAACATCTCATCGATGTCCCGTTCAGCTTTTTTTATGAAGATGTGTTTTTCAAATTCTCCTTCTTTCAAAACCCTTACATCAGAGGTATTGATTTCGAGCTTGCCTCTGTACTCTTTAACAACCCCATCTACAAGAACAACAGAGTCTGGTTGGATTGAATCATAGACCTTTTCTACCTCTTCCTGATTATCCGAGCCCCAGTACTTAAGATTCATCTCTTTAGAAGAGTCTCCTACCCTTAGCTCAAACATATAGCCAGTAGCATATTTGGCAATCGGCTTCTTATACTTTACCACAAAGATATCTTTCACTGGATCAAACTTGTTGTATTCCGAAAGCGGTCTCTTTTTCTCAATCATAAGACATACTAAGGCACAAAACTATAAAAAGGTTATTATATTTCAATCGTAATATGATTGAATCTAGTTTTATCCATCTTGAAAGGTTTGGGAGGAAAAGGGAGAAAGGTCTTTGGCTCAGAGGCATTCTAAATTGGGAGAACTTCTTAGAATCAAACAACATTAGAGGAATATCTTCTGTTTACAAGGCTTATTATGATAAACAAATCAAGGATTCCTTTTCTGCCTTAAGGGAGAAGGATGCTGGCTTCTTTTCGGAATATTTTCCTAGCGAAGAAACCTGGAGGTTATTCAAGAATTTCAAGAATGATGCGGTTTATTTAGACATTGAAACGAGCATGTATTACGGTGATATAACAGTAGTGGGGCTGTATAATGGAGAAAGCGTGGCAACACTTGTAAAAGGATACAACCTTAATAGAAAGAATCTTATTAAGGCCTTAAAGGGCTTTAAATTAGTTGTGACCTTTAATGGCTCTTGCTTTGATATTCCTGTTATTGAGAAAAAGTTTGGCAGGGGATTTCCAAAAATCCCACATCTTGATTTGCGTTTCGCTTGTAGCAAATTGGGGTTAAGGGGCGGGCTAAAGAAGATTGAGAAAATCCTTGAGATAGAAAGAGAGAAAGAAGTAGAAGGGATAGTAGGAGCAGACGCAGTATATTTATGGGAAATGTACAATTCTACCAGAAAAAAGCATTATCTCAAGAATCTAATTGCATATAATAAAGCAGACATTGTCAATTTAGAGCCCATTGCAGAATTCTGTTATAGAAGGCTCAAGCAGAAGACATTTGATTCCATTAAAAAGAGATAGAAACGCCGAGGCTGGGATTTGAACCCAGAATCCCAATTAAGGGACAAGCTTTCCAGGCTTGCGCAATACCAAATTATGCGACCTCGGCAATATAAAG
>DAWM01000002.1:4703-11425 GCA_002505945.1 Candidatus Woesearchaeota archaeon UBA119 | reverse complement strand
GACTTTTACCTTATACCTACCTTTAGGTTGGGGTGTGATATTCGCAGTGGATTTTTATGATAATACTTCTTTTTTGAAATTCTAAGGGTTTGGCAATCAATATTTTGTGCAAGATATGTTTTCAAGAATGTATTTTTGGTTATACATTTTTTCATGGGCATAACTTTTTAAGATTGTCAATATATGTTTTAGCTAGCGTATCTTGCTTCCTCTAAGAATTATAAAATTTGTTTTTTCGTCTAATTTAGGGGTATCCTTCACGTTTTTATGGAATGAACTGGTGGTATGAATGGAGATTAAAAAAGTTAAGAAAAGAGATGGCAGAATAGTTCCTTTTGATAAGGATAAAATTGTTTTTGCTATATATCGAGCGGCCAGAGCAGTTGGAAAGAATAATCGCAAACGTGCTCAGAAGCTTGGGGATCAAGTGGTAGAAATCCTTAAGGAAAAGAAAGCTGAGAAACCAATCCCTTCTATTGAAGAAATCCAGGATGCTGTTGAGAGAGTACTTATTAAGAATAATCTGTATGAGGTTGCAAAGGCTTACATAATATATAGGTATAAAAGAGAGAATATGAGGAATGCCCAGCATCTGCTTTCTAATATTGATTTGGTTGATGATTATTTGGATATTAAGGATTGGAGGGTAAGGGAGAACGCGAACATGGATTATTCGCTTCAGGGCTTAAACTTCCATATCTCTTCTATCATTAGCTCCCAATACTGGCTCAATAGGATTTATCCTGAGGCAATTAAGGATGCTCATGTAAATGGTGATTTCCATATCCATGATTTAGGCACCTTGAGTGTTTATTGTGTTGGTTGGGACCTTCAAGACCTCTTAAGAACTGGTTTCAGAGGTGTTAAAGGCAAGGTAGAGGCAAGACCACCCAAGCATCTAAGAACAGCTCTTGGACAAGCAGTAAACTTCTTCTATACCCTTCAAGGGGAATCTGCTGGAGCCCAGGCTTTCTCCAACTTTGATACCCTGCTCGCTCCTTTTATCAGACATGATAATCTTAGTTATAAGCAGGTAAAGCAGGCATTCCAGGAGTTCGTATATAATATTAATGTGCCAACTAGGGTGGGATTTCAATGTATGTCAGAGGATACCGAGATTCTTACTCCTTCTGGCTGGAAAGGGTATGAAGAGGTTAATGAGGGGGATGTAATAAAGACATTTAATATCAAAAAGAAAAAGATAGAGAACAAGAAAGTAAGGCATGTTTTTAGGAAGAAATACAAAGGAACGATGTATAATCTTAAGAATAGGGTTCAAGATCAATTGATCTCTCCAAAGCATCGAGTAATTAGGAAGAAATTCCAATCAAATGAATATGTATTGGAGCCGATTGAAGACATTCTGAAATTAAAATCTCCAGTTATAACTCCTGTTGCGGCAGCTAATTCAAAGAAGGATATAGATTTAAGCGATGAACAAATAAAATTGATGGCTTGGATAATTGGAGAAGGCTCCATAGAGAGGCCAGGAAAGAATTATAGAAGTTGTTATAGGATAAGCATTTATCAGTCCGAAAAGAAGAAACCCCATAATTACAAGGAGATCAAAACATTGCTCAAGCACTTTAATCTTAAATTTTCTGAATATACCCAAAAAGGGTTAGGAGAACCTGTTAAAAGATTAAGGCTTAATGCGGACTCTTCTAAAGTAATCCATAAATGGTTTAATACAAAGGAAACAGTAGGATTCATTCCCTCTAAATTGTTGGACATGAGCCAAAGGCAGTCGGAGCTTTTCTTGAAGACATACCTTAGGGCAGAGGGCTTCGAGGGATGTAAGATTGCTACATCTGATATTGATATTTGTGATAAGTTGCAGGCAATTGCTTCAAATGCTGGTTATGGGTCTACAGTTCTTACTAGAACCCCCACAATTGGCACAAAACCTATCTTTGTTGTCCATCTCATAAAACATAAGGATACCTATATTCAGGAGATTAGGAAGGTAGATTATTCAGGGGTAATATGGAGCCCCAACACTGAAAATGAGACTGTTATTGCTCGCAGAAATGGTAAGGTGTTTATTACAGGAAATACCCCTTTTACAAATATCACGATGGATTTAGAGGTTCCCAAGTTTATGAAGGATGAACCAGTGATAATAGGTGGGAAACCACAACAGGAAACATATGGAGAGTTCCAGGAAGAGATGAATCTTCTTAATAAGGCCTTTGCTGAGATTATGAGTGAGGGAGATGCAAATGGTAGGGTGTTTACTTTTCCCATTCCTACATACAATATAACCAAAGGTTTTGATTGGGATAACGAGTATCTTAAGCCCGTTTGGGAAATGACCGCTAAGTATGGTATTCCTTATTTCTCCAATTTTGTGAATTCAGATATGAACCCTGATGATGTTAGGAGTATGTGCTGTAGGCTCAGACTGGATAATAGAGAACTGAGGTCAAGAGGAGGAGGGCTTTTCGGAGCGAACCCCCTTACAGGTTCTATTGGTGTAGTCACGATTAACCTTCCAAGACTGGGATATGTTGCTAAGTCTGAAGAAGATTTCTTTAACCGCTTGAGCCATCTGATGGATTTGGCTCAACAGAGCCTGGTTATCAAGAGGAAGACCCTTGAGCGTTTGACTGACTTGGGGCTTTTTCCTTATTCAAAGTTTTATCTGAGGGATATTAAGAAGAGATTTGATAAGTATTGGAAAAACCATTTCTCTACTATTGGGTTGATCGGAATGAATGAATGTTGTCTTAACTTCCTTGGATCGTCAATTGGAGAGGAAGAGGGCAAATCCTTTGCGCTTAAGGTTATGGACTTTATGCGAGATAAGCTTACTTCTTACCAGGAGAAGACAGGGGACATATATAATCTAGAGGCGACTCCTGCTGAGTCTACATCCTATAGGTTAGCAAAGATTGACAGGAGAAAGTTCCCGGATATTATTGTGGCTAATAATCCACAAGTTAGCGAAGGATCTGAGCCATATTATACAAACTCTTCTCAACTGCCTGTGGATTTTACAGATGATATATTTGAGGCGTTGGATTTGCAGGATCCTCTTCAGGTAAAATATACTGGTGGGACGGTTTTACATATCTTCGCTGGGGAGCAGAAGATTCCGGTTGAGTCAGTTAAGTCTTTAGTGAAGAAAGTTGCCCATACTTATCATCTGCCTTACTTTACTTTATCCCCTACCTTTAGTATTTGTCCTGAGCATGGCTACATATATGGAGAGCATCACAAATGTCCTAAATGTGCTGAGGTGGGCAAGGAAACTGAGTGCGAGGTCTTTGCAAGAGTAGTGGGTTATCTTAGGCCGGTTAAGCAGTGGAATGAAGGAAAGCAGGCTGAGTTTTCCCAGAGAAAACTCTTTGATAAGAAGATTAAGGAAACAGATAAGGAGAGAGAGGTAAAGACGGATTAAAATGAAGTTTGCTGGCTGGCAGAAGCAGAGCTTGGTTGATTATCCTGGGAAGATTACAACGGTTCTATTTACTCAGGGATGCAACTTAAGATGTCCCTTCTGCCAGAATTCTTCTTTGGTTTTACCGGAACTCTTTCATAAGAATCTGTCTTTCTTAGAAGAGGAGATTTTTGTTTTTCTAAAGAAGAGGAAGAAAGTGATTGATGCAGTAACCGTAACCGGTGGAGAGCCCTTGCTTCATTCTGAATTGGAGGCTTTTTTTAAGAGGGTTAAAGGGCTTGGTCATTCTGTAAAGTTGGATACGAATGGTACTTTTCCTTCTTTTTTAAAGAGGCTGGTTGAAGAAGGATTGCTTGATTTTATTGCGACGGATGTAAAGGCTCCCCTGGATTTTGGGAGATACAAGGAATTCACAGGCCCGGTCTTAACAGAAAAGCTTTTTGAGAATATTAAGGAGAGTATTGATTTCCTTTTAGCTCTTTCTAAGAAGGATTTGATTAGGGTAGAATTCAGAATTACATTGATAAAAGGTAAGCATTCTGAGGAGGATATGATGGCAATGGGCAAGGCGTTGAAAGGTGCTTCTCGTCTTGCTCTTCAGACTTTCAGACCTGACAATATTCTAGACTCTTCATGGCAGAAATTCTCAGCTTATTCCGAAGAGGAATTGAAAGCCTTTAAGCTTAGATTAGAGAAATATATTGATAATGTAATCGTTAGATAGAATCCTACACCTTAAATATTATCAATGGAACAAACATCTCTTGTTTGCTTATTCCACCATGGTTGCCTATTAGGGCTTCGGCTTTCTTGCCAGGTTTCTTATCTCTCAAAACATAGTTCTCTTTCATTATTAGCACGAAATCCCCAACTCTATGCTTAAGTTCTGGATGCGGCTTATACAAACCAAAATATCCTTTCTTGATTATGTTTTCTGATTTGTGCATGATACAGATATGACTCATCTTATTCCTTACATAATACTTGAAATCCTTTACTTTATGGGGATGAACATAACAATAGCTAACTCTAGGTTCTCCGCATAAAGGAATGGAAAGGCAGTCCTTAAGTTTTGGGTGCTTATGGAGCCAGATAATTCTGTTTCTTGTTGTATCCTTCTGTCCATGATCTCCAGTGATAATTACAGTTGAATTGCTTCCTTCAAGCCTCTTAATAAGAAGTTGTATCGCTTTATCTACTTCCATAAACTCCTTGTTTGCTTCAGGGCTGCTCATCCCAAAATGATGCCCTACAGAATCTAAGCCAGGATAATATGCATATATATAGTTCCTTTTTCCCTTTTTGGTTATGGACTTTTTTATCTGCCTGATGAAGCCATTTAAGTTAGAATAGCCATTCCTTTTCGAGTTTTCTGAAGTAGCTAATGTAAAGGTAGTGTCTTTAATTTTAATTGGCTGAATATAACTGTTCCTTCTGTTTATCTTTGAAGGGAAAGACTTTTCAGAGAAGCTGTATCTCAAATCCTTAAGCTTGCCTAGAGATACTCCTCCTGTTCTTGATGTGTAAGGAAGTATTGTGGCAACCGCTCCAACCTCTCTAAGAAGCATATACCAACCTGTGAGGCCGTGTTGTTGCGGTGCCTCGCCTGTAAGAAAGACCGGAACAGCGCTTGCAGTAGTGGAGGGAAATACAGAAGTCATTCTTGCTTGTAATCCTTTTTTCAGGAAAGAATCATCTTTTCTTTCTTTAAGGAAATGATAACCTAGGCCATCTATAATGATTAGAATTATGTTTCTTGAATCGGATATCTCGTTGCTTCTCAAGGAGGATAATTCAGGATACCTATGCCTATATCCCATTGCATTCCCTAAAGAGCTCATTAGGTTAACTATGCTGTTTCCTTTGTAATCAGGTAGAGGCATTTTATGCTTAACCCTACTTTGCTTTAAATACTTTTTTAAAAGAAGAATTAATCAGGGTTGTCCATATCAAACACAAGCCCGCTCCATGTTAGATTTTTAGCCCCAAGTCCTTTGGCATTTATGGGATTGTAATACTCCCAGAACCCTGTCTTGTTTATCATTCTTATTGTTGCATCCCTTACTTCTTGGGCAACTTTATCATAGCCATAACATCTCAAGCCCTTGTATATGAACCAGTTGATATTGACCCAAGAGCTGCCTCTCCAATACCTGTTTGGCTGGAAGTTTTCGTCATCAGCAGAGCTAGTGGGAACAGGATACCTCAGCCAGAATTTGTCTTCATTCTTAAGATATTTTTCAACCAGTTCCTTCGCCTCTTCTTCGCTGCTTATATTAGCAAACAAGGGAAGAAAAATAGAGGAATTCTCAATATTTTCTATACACACATTCCCATCATAATATGAGGAGTATATCTTGAATTGATTGTTGAAGAGATTCTTTTTGAAAGCTTCTCTTACTTTAGGCAGTAATTCCTGAAAATACTCCTCTTCTGGTGAGCTAATGATGTTAGCCAATAACCTCATGGATTCAAGATTTCTTAGGTAAACAGAGTTGAACAACAGACTCTTCAGAGAGAATATGTTCATCTTAAGAAACTCTTTAGAATTGAGCTCTGTTTTAACGAATCTGTCTAAGATGTCTATTTTGAGATTCTCAAGGATTTTCTTGGATGGTTCCTTTACCTTGTAGATGGAATCCCATGCCACGAAGTCATCCTCTCCAGTTTCCCAAGGATGCACGCAACGGATTAACTTATCTTCTCCTCTTTCATCCCTTAACCATTTGTAAAATCTTACTAAGCTGGGAAAAACCTCTCTAACAAAATCATCATCCTTTGAGGCCTTCCAGACGCGCTCTACTGCATAAGCAATCATGGGCGGTTGAGTTAAAGAAGAAGTGTTTTTTTCAGTGCCCCAATTAACATTATGCATCTCGTTCTTCTCCCAGTAAATCATATGAGGGAGCATTCCATTTTCCCACTGGCCTGCTATTAAGGAACGAATCTCATCTTTAGCCCAGCCCAGTTCTCCTAATCTCGTATATATTATAGAATGGAAGCAACTGTCCCAGAGCCATTGATACGGATAGAGATGAGGGGAAGGCACCGTATATTTATATCCCCTGCTTTCTCTTTGATTCTCTTTTAATAAATCTGAGAATTCTGACTTGAGTTTCTGGAGATTGTTATTATTGTTCATTTCAGTTATATTTTGTTCCATACTATTTTTAAAAGTTTTGCGGTATTCTTGTAGCTGGAAACAAATTGGAGCGATTGCTCTTATGATAGTAATGATATTTTTCTGGTGGAAAATAGCAGAGACTGTTAAGCGACCAGACTGATGGGAAATCTTATTGATCATCCCCAAAGTTAATCT
>DAWM01000002.1:759-4512 GCA_002505945.1 Candidatus Woesearchaeota archaeon UBA119 | reverse complement strand
CCAAAGTTAATCCGGTAGTTATTGGATTGATGGCCTGGGGCAAGAAAAAACGTTAATTTCTTTTTCTTTTTTTGTAATTTCCAAACAATAGTAGGAAGATACTTTTTAAACATGTATTGAATTCTTGTATATATGACTAAGGAAACAATTTACGGAATCATCTCTGACATCCATAACAGAAAAGACTTGCTTCCAAGAGCTATAGAGAAGTTAAAGGATGAAGGAATAGATAAGCTTTTGATAAACGGGGACATAGGCAATGAAAAAAACAAGCCTCAGGATACTATAAATTATTATGCGGCAGTGTTAGAAATTATTGGAAAGAGCAATCTTGAAAGCTATGTTCAACCAGGAAGCCATGAATCCTTGTTTACTTATAGCATTGTGATGGATTACTTCTCAGATAAATATCCTAATATTGTTGATGCAACAAAGAATCAAAAGATAGAGCATAATGGGCATACTTTGGTTTTCTTGCCTGGTTCTGATTTTCTTTGTGGCGGGCAGTATTTAATTGGAAATAATGACCATATCCCAAGTGGGAGATATCTTGTTAAATATGGTGTTAAACTTGATGATGTGAAAAATGAGAAGTGGGTAAGTTCTAAACCTTTTGAAACTTTAGATGAATATTTAAGAGCATTGAAAGAAGGTCGTGCGGATGCGACAAGGCAATATTCTAACATGAATGATTTAAGGACGCTGGTTTCTGATCCTGATACCACTATATCAGTCTGTCATATCCCCAGGAGATTTGATAATTTGGAAAACGCTGTTGATGTTTCTCATTTCTGGCAAGGACGGGTATATCATAGAAATCCAAAGAATATGAAAGATTGGACTTATACAGAATCATCCATAGCCCCTATGACTATACCTAAGAATGTCTTAGAAGAACGTACTGGGAGCATTGCATTCACAAAGGACTTCTCTGAGGGCAATATCTTAAAAGAAACATTGAATCTAATAGAAAAAGAAAATGTTGAGCGCTGGCAAGTATTTGTAGAAAGGGAAGAAAACAGAGGAAATAAAGATTTAAAATCACTTTATGAAGAAAAGGGAATAAATAAAGCTGTCAGCGGCCATTTCCATGAAAGCGGTCACAGAGCACATGATAGAAAAGGCAATCCTATTCTTCCAGATGAAGAAGTGGACGAACTATACTGGAACTCAGGGCATTTTGAGAAAGGACAGTTTGGCATTCTGTATGTTGATGGGAATAAAGTAAAATATAAAAATATAAAACTGTAAGATTGCTTAATATAAGTAACCTCACTTGTATTCTATGGTAGCGTTTTCTCTAAGTTGATTCATGATTTCGTTTATCGCTTGCTGCTGCTTTTCTTGTTGCATCGCTAAAATCATCTGGGGTTTTAACTCTTCGTAAGAAGAGATGTTCCCTCCTTTCTGTTGTTTATATCCCTCATAAAACTGCCTAGCTTCTTCATCGCTTACACTGAGATTAATGTTATCTAACAATGAATTAAAGTAATTTTGGATTGCTAAATCTTGCTTAATGCTTGCTAGTTGCTCTTTATAAGAGATTCCTTGCATCTTGAGGCTTTGCTTGTATTGCTCAAGGGTAGCATTCTGTTGGGCTAGTTGGGCTTCAATATTGTTCTCTGCTTCTTCAGTTGAGACAGACAGCCCTTTCTCTTTTATTTCTTGCAGAATAATTTCTCTGTTTACCAACTGTTCTAGTGCCTCTTCTTCAGATACTTGCTGCCCCTGCTGGGAATATGTTTGCTGCATTTCCTTAACTGTGTTGGTTGTAATCTCTTCTCCGTTCACTATCGCAGCAACTTGGTTTTTTTCATTAGCACTATCATCTCTTTCTTGTGATGTTGTTTCATTCTCTTCTATATCTGGGGATTCAGGTGGTGTGCATCCTACAATCAAAACAACACTTAAGGCTAATGCGATTGCAATAAGATATTTTGTTTTTTCCATTGTACTATTTTCGAAAAACCACGCTTATTTAAGTTTTGGGGTGGCTCTGCTCTCGGTAAATTTTTATACTCAGGTTTCTCTGTAATTCTATGGCTTGTAAATGGTTTGATGTCTGTCCCTTGAGGAGATGGGAGAGGAAAGGTATCATCTCAGGGAAATGGAGGAAAGAGTATTGTGAAACTAAAGATAACTGGAAGAACTGCGTTAGATTCCAAATGGAAGAGCAGGGCCTTCCGCACGATAATCTGCTCCCAAATGGCAAGAGCATTCGGTAAGAAGAAGAGATAAGGTTATGCACAAAGATTCACTTGTCAAAGCATATGTGACTCTCGCTGGGGATTTTTGAGATCCTATTTTAGGTAATTATTTATATCTTAATAGAAATGATAACAAAAGGAACTTCCAATTTCGAAATAAACACCATAGCATAGAAAAGGTTTAAATATAGATATTAGATAAAGGAAGTATCTTTTGTAAGGGAGGCATAAAATGGATAAGAAAAAGGAAAAATCTAATACCCCTTTTCTGTCTACGCGAAATGTTCTGATTTTCTGGGCGATTGTTGTGATTCTTGGATTCATCTTAGGCGGCATGTATGTGGGCATAGCGATGATTGTGGCCGCAGTGCTTAGCATGATAATCTGGAAACACACACTTAATACATCTTGGGAAGGAACTATAGAAAAGATAAAGACTGAGACAAGGTATGGTTCAGACGACTCGGGCTATAAGCAAATAACCTATGCTTATATTAAGTTGAATAATGGGAAGACTAAGAAAGTCAGGCCTTATCCAGATTGGAAAGAGGGAGATCACATTATAAAGAATAAAGGAGAGATGGGGCCTAAGAAAGTATAGTTAGCATCCTCATAAAAAGTGAATCTATCTCGTTTTTCATTTCACAGAACCCATAGCTTTTAATAAACGAAATAGTTCTAAGAAAAAAATGAACAATATCAGATATAAGCTTTTAATAATGAGCGGAAAAGGCGGGGTTGGTAAGACAACAGTATCTGTGAATCTTGCTTATTCTTTGGCAAAAAAAGGGTTTAAAACAGGTTTGCTGGACATTGATGTTCATGGTCCTAATGTTCCTAAGATGTTGAAACTGGAATCTGAAAAATTAGGGGGGAAAGGCGAGAAAGGGATTGTTCCGGTCCAATACAATAATCTATTGAAAGTTGTTTCAATGGCTTTTCTTCTGAAGAAAGAGGACGCAGTTATCTGGAGAGGGCCGATGAAACACAAGCTAATCAATCAGTTTGTTAATGATGTTGAGTGGGGCGAATTGGATTATCTTGTTGTGGATTTCCCTCCAGGAACTGGTGATGAAGCGATAAGCATTTCACAGTTATTGAAGGATATTACTGGTTCTATTATTGTCTCTACACCACAACAGGTTTCTATGATTGATGCTGAAAGGGCGATTGGTTTCTCAAGGAAAGTGGATGTGCCTGTTGTAGGTATTATAGAGAACATGGCAGGAGAGCTTTTTGGGAAAGGAACAATGGAATCCTTTGCAAAAACAAAAGGGGTTAATTATCTTGGTCATTTGAATTTGAACAGAGAGGTTGTTCTCTCAAGTGATTCTGGGATTCCTTTTGTAGATAATGAGGATTTGGATGTTACCAAGTCGTTTAAGGGCATAACTGATAAGGTTATAGAGTTCTGTAAGCACAATCAGTCGGAAAGCGAGGATTAGGGAAATATAAATCGTACTATAAATCTCTCTAATTTTGTTAGACTAAAATGGGCCCGACCAGATTCGAACTGGTGACCTTCGCCTTGTAAGGGCGATGTCAT
>DAWM01000002.1:0-517 GCA_002505945.1 Candidatus Woesearchaeota archaeon UBA119 | reverse complement strand
CATAGCCACTAGACTACGGGCCCTTTGAAGGAGAGCATCCCATTCTATTTAAATAGTTTTTGCTCTATTTCAGCTAAATTTTAGAAACTTTTATTAATTAGTTTCTTAATTTTAATAAAAGGTGGTTTAAAAATGCAAACATTGGATAAACTTGGAGTTCTATCAGTAGCTAAGCTGTTAGCAGTTATATATGCTATATTAGGATTAATTTTTGGAGTTATAGCTGCTATATTTGGGACGACTGTTGCTACTCTTGGAGGACTAGGAGCCATGGGCGGATTGGGTCTTTGGGCTATAATCGTATTCCCAATCCTATATGCCATTATAGGTTTTATTACAGGAGCTATCGGCGCTTTCCTCTACAATATAGTAGCAGGATGGGTTGGCGGTATTGAAGTAGAACTTAAGTAAAAATCTAATTTTTTTCTTTTTTATGCACAAAAATTCTGAATTTTTGTGTGGGGTTTTAACCCCCCGCCCTTTGGGTGGATTTTTATGATTTTTATTATTCCCAACA
>DAWM01000037.1 GCA_002505945.1 Candidatus Woesearchaeota archaeon UBA119 | reverse complement strand
TAACAGAAAATTTTATAAAACATATGACTTGCTCCATGTAGTAATGCCGACTTAGCTCAGACTGGTTAGAGCGCTAGACTCATAAGAGTATGAGTGCTGAGCCGTATGGCAATGATTTCGCTCTGCCTGGTCTCTGGGTCATCTAGAGGTCCGGGGTTCAAATCCCCGAGTCGGCACTTTTTATTTTCTATATAATAGAAAATTTATTATTAGATAGGTTTTTGAGATAGTTAAAATGGAAGATTCTATCAAAAAGCTCGAAGAGAAGGTAAATATAATGAGTTTAGAGTTATCTCATTTGCCCAAATTAGATTCTTTAAAGAATATAGAAGAATTAAAAGCAGTAGAACCAGCTGAAGTATGTCTGGATGATGGATCTATGGTCCTTGGTTATTCTTTAGGAATTCTTGGTGATAACTACAATAAGTACCTTATCATGTCTCGTGAAAAGGATATGTCAGGAAGAATTCCTGGAATAAAAAATATAGTATGGCCTCTAATCGGACTTGCTTCAATCAAGAGCTATAAAAGATTGTATAGGCCTTAATTTGAATCCCAACCTCTTATTTTTCTTTATTAATCTATTTATATCTCTCATGCGCTCTTGTTCTTTTAAAAGATAGTAAAGTTTAAATAATAGTTACTCTATAGTGAATAAAGACTATTGCTCAGTAAGAAATAATCTCAAAATTATGAGGGGTTAGGAATGGATAAAAAAATATTATTTGTAAGTTTTATGGTGTTGATGTTGCTTTCTTTGGTACAGGCGGAGCCTGTTTTCTATGTGGAAGATGAAGAAAAGGTCACTGTCTGCCAAGGAGAGATGGGAGTACTAACTGCTTTTCTGAAGAATGATGGTAATGAACAGCAGAGGTTCTTCTTAAGGGCAGAAGGTGAGGAAAACGAATGGGTTTCTGCTGCCCCGAAGAATATAACCTTGGGAGCAGGAGAATCAGGCAAGGCTTTTCTTTTTATAACTCCTGAGAAGTTATCTTCTGGAAGAGAATATTCTTTTGATTTAATTGCTTACAATGATGATTATGAGATTTCTCAATCCTTTGATGTTGAAGTGAAGAACTGCCATAAATTCAACATAAAGGTAGAAGAAGAGATGAAGGGATGCGTTGGCGAAGCTGTAGAATTTCCAATCTATATCGAGAATGAGGGCAGGTATACTGATGATGTTAATCTTCAGATAACAGTTGGAGAGGCAGATAGAACTGAGTCTTTTAACCTGACCTTGGCCCCGAAAGATACAAAGTCAGTAAAAATAAAGTTCACTCCTACTGAAGTAGGAAACTATTCATTTGATTATTCCTTAAGAGTTGTAGGATTGGAAGATTATGTAGAAGAAGCTACAACCAACTTTATCTCAGAAAGGTGTGCTGGTGCAGATATCGAGTTAGAGAGTCTGCCTTCTGATCTTTGCATTGGAGAGGAAACAGAGATTTTGTTCAATATAAAGAATACTGGGAATACAAAGGATGTATTTACTTTCTCTTCTCCTGAATTGAATATAATTACCGAGAAAGTTGAACTGGATCCAGATGAGGAATACGAACTAGTTGCAGATTATATTCCAACCTCTCTCTCTGAGAAGGTAGTTCTTAGTGTTGAGTCCGAAGAGGGTTTCTCTGATAATAAAAGCTTTACTTTGAAGGCAGAAACCTGTTGCGATACCTCTTTAATAAGCCCACCTGGTGAAATAACTGTTTGCAAGGGAGAAATGGCTCAGCTTGATATAAGGTTAGCACTCTTGAATAATGCGGTTCCTGCAACCTACAACATTGAATCTCAATATGAATGGCTTCATCCTCAGACCCAAGAGGTTAAAGTAGATAGGGATGAAGAAAAGGAGTTCTTCGCTAGGGTAAGAATACCTGATAAAGTAGGCTCCTACCGAAGTGTTATAACAGCCTCCTCAGATCAGTGTGAGGATAAGGCACATGTTTCTTTGAATGTAGAGAATTGCTATTCTTTTGATGCTAATCTAGATGTGGAGGATGAGGAATGTAGTTGCTCACAAGCAGAGATGGAACTAGAGATAGAAAATACTGGAGGAGTTACAGATACATATAAAGTGACGATTGTTAAGCCTTATCAGGCTGAGATAGGGAGTTATGAGCTTAATCCTGACGAAACCAAGACAGTAACTATTCCTTATAACACCTCTTGTGAGGGAGATGAAGAAGAGATAATAGTAAAGGTTAGCTCAAAGGCAAACCCACTTTTAAGCGAGGTTATAGAAGAGACGATAGATTTAGAGGATTGCTTTGGATTTGAAATTAAAGCCTTAGAAAAGGTTGATTTCTGTGCAAATGAAAAAAGATCCTTGAAATTATATGTGGAGAATACAGGAACATCCGAAGATACTTTCTCTATTACTCCCTTATGCCCACCATGGGTCGATGCTGAAAAAGAAGAGATAGACTTGGATGAAGGAGAAAACGAGACCTTTGTCTATGATGCTGAAGCTCCTGAGAGTACTGATAAAGAAGCATTCTGTTCTTTCAGAGTAGTATCAGAGAAAGGGAATGTGAGCAAAGTAGTCTCAACTATCTTAAAGGTTCTCTCTAATGAGGATTGTTACTGCTTCGAAGCTTCTCTGGAGAAGGATAGTATAACATTTGAAGATACCAATAAGACCAATCAGGTAGTGGATTTAGAGATAACCAACTGTGGTCGCTCCCAAGAGGAATTCTCTTTAGAGGTATTCGGAGATCTAAGGCATTATGTAGAGACTAAACCTGAGACTCTACAAGTCAACCCACAGGAAACAGATGCTTTCCATATTGGTGTCTCTCTTCCTTTGGAAGGAGAAACAGGGGATATAGAGCTTCAACTAACTGCAGAGAATAGCAATAAAAAGGAGGACTTTACCCTAGTATTAGAGTAGGTGATATAAATGATGAAATGGACATACATTTTTTTGGCAATACTTTCGGTTTTCCTATTGGCCTCATGTACCCCCGAGGAAACAGTACCCGTCGGACCATCTTCAGAGAACGAGACTCAAGACGATAATGAAACCTTGCCTCAACCTCCCCAGTCCGAGAAACAACCCGAGAAGACTGAATTTGTAGTCAACTGCAAGATTCAACAGGACAATCTATGTGCGGCTCAAGCTCAGACTACTGAAGGCTGGACATTGGGTACGATTCCCTTTGAATTGGCTCAGCAATTGGTTGATGGAGATACTGGAGATGAAACAGCTTTTGAGGTGAGTTCAGAAGAACTCTCTAAAGAGCAAATATCTTCTTTCTCTGAGAGGATTGCCTCATATGTTTATAATTCTTCCAATAAGGTATTGTCATTAGCTGAAGATGAATACGGCGAGGAATATAACGTGGTAAAGGTAGTACCTCAACATGCCCAAGAAGAATGGGTATGGCAGGTATCCTTCTTCCAGGAAGACCTAGAAGAGCCAGATGAAG
>DAWM01000047.1:9853-11668 GCA_002505945.1 Candidatus Woesearchaeota archaeon UBA119 | reverse complement strand
TTGTTAATTTATTACTTTTTAACAAACCTAATTTCTCTAAAACATCTTTTTTAGAACTATACTCTAAACCAGTCTGTTTAACATAATCTTTTAATTTTTTATTAGAAATATCATTTAACTCGAACTCATTATTAACCTTTGAATCCCAGACACTTTTCTTATTTGAAAAAAATATTTTCTCAAGCTCTGCTTTAGTCAATAATCTATCTTCATCACTAACTCTTTTATACGCTCTGCCATAAGCAAAATAAGGTAAGTCTTCACCGAAAAAGCTAATACTTATACATCTTTTATTTTCAATTATTTCTTCTTTAACCTCAGGATAAATTTTAGGTTCAATGTGATCCGAGATAGTCTTTGAGATATCCCTCAAGGTCTTTTTACCGATACGAACACCAACAACCTTACCATTATCTTTGATACCAAAAATAATTTTCCCTTTTTTATGTTTGTTGAGGATAGAAACGATGGAAATTACTGCTTTTTTTAATTGTGTGAGTGTTTCTTTAAATTCCAAAGTCTCTGTTTCTCTCATTTTAATCAACCTTGAATCCAATACTTTCTAGGTTCTTTTTCATTAAAAACCCGAATACCTAAAACACTCCTATAATTTTTTTAAATTTCCCTGGATGAAAAAGTATTGTGAAGCAATCCTTCATGAAGCAGTGTTCGCGTTACGGCATGACTCTTTACGAACCAGAGGTCATGCCCGATTATGTGCATTGCTTTTTTGAGATCTCTCCAGCAATGAACATTTCCAATACACTGAACTTGCTGAAAAGATACAGTTCATATAAACTTTTCGCTAAATAGAAGGGGCTGAGAACCTATTTTCGAAAAGGCTACTTATAGAGCCCAGACAATTTTTTCGAAGCGTAGGAAATGTTACAGCAAAAGCAATTCAGAATTACATCGCACAAAGCAATCGAAATTCGGCTTCCCAGAATAGCTTATCTAGATACTCCGCCCTTTAGAGCGGAGAGGTTTATTTTTTATCCCTTCTTTTTATAAACTTCTATAGGACTTGAAGTTATACCCTATCTTTTTATATGATTTACTCTCATTTATCCTAAAATGAAATCCAAAAACACTTCAAAAAAGAACAAAACAAAACCATTGTTGATTTTAGCAGGCGTTGTTTGCGTTATATTATTAGCATCAGTGATTACACGGGTTAACTTGATCGATGAAAAGAAAGATGACTGGATATTGAATGTTAAAGGAGATAGCTTAGGTTCTAAGATAACAAATACAGTTAAATCAATAGCAGGAGGAATAGGAGGATTAAGAAGTCAAAGCGCTATGATGGAATCCACCTCATCTGACTCTATCGGCTACTCAGTAGGAGGAGCTAAAGACGTAGAAAACTTCAGGGAGAATATAAAGAATGGTTACCTTCCATTAAAAACAGACATAACCTATGAAGGATTATTCTATGATTATTACTTTAACACAAATCCACAACAAGAATGCCAGGAACTCTTCTGCCCTTACTACACAAAAGCAGTAAGCAACGATCCCTTTTCCAATGAAACAGAATACTTCTTATCTGTTGGCCTCAATTCTAACCTTGAAAAGGCTGATTTTGAGAGAAAGAAGCTCAACCTAATTGTGGTTCTGGATATATCCGGCTCAATGAGTTCTCCTTTCAATAGATATTACTATGACCGATACAAGAGCCCTTATTCCTTCGAGGAACAGTCAGAAGAAGAAACCAAGTCCAAGATGCAAGTGGCCAATGAAGCCATAGTAGGCCTTTTGGACCATCTCAACGAAGATGACCGATTTGGAATGGTTGTGTTTGAATCTCGGGCA
>DAWM01000047.1:3065-9621 GCA_002505945.1 Candidatus Woesearchaeota archaeon UBA119 | reverse complement strand
TTTGTTGCCAAGCCATTGAGCAAGGTAGGAGAGACAGACATGGAAAAGATAAAAGAGCATATCCTTGATTTGGAAGCAATGGGCGGCACCAACATGGAAGCTGGCTTTAAGAAAGGAACAGAGCTTTTTTCAGAAGTAAAGGATGCAGACAAGGATGAATACGAGAACAGGATTATATTCCTAACGGATGCGATGCCCAATACCGGAAGATACGGAGAAGAGAGCCTCTTAGGAATGACAGAAGCTAATGCAGATGAAGGAATCTATACCACCTTCATAGGCATAGGAGTGGATTTCAATACAAGGCTTATTGAATCCATATCAGATATAAAAGGCTGCAATTATTACTCGGTTCATTCAACCAAGGAATTCATGAAACGAATGGATGAACAGTTCGAGTATATGGTAACACCTTTGGTATTTGATTTAGAGCTCACCCTTGAATCTCAGGGCTATGACATTGAAAAAGTCTTTGGCTCCCCCAGCGCTGAAGAAGCCACAGGCGAGATTATGACCGTTAAAACCTTATTTCCCTCCCCCACAACTGAAGAAGGGACAAAAGGCGGCATAATCTTGCTGAAGCTCAAGAAAGTGGGAGAGGATGAGGAAATAACCCTTTCTGTTGATTATAAAGACAGACAAGGGGAATCCCATTCCTCCCAAGAGGTTTTTGAGTTTAAGCCATCCGAGGAAGAGCAATACGACAACAAAGCCATAAGAAAAGGTATTCTCCTATCAAGGTATGTAGGCTTGATGAAGACCTGGATAGAGGATGCAAGGGAAGGCAAATCAGACCGCCCAGAATTCCCAATCTTTGCTTATAGAGAAGAAGGAATCCCTATCCATGATGACGAAGAAGAAATCCCTATCCAGTATAGGCAGTTCAGCGAATGGGAAAGAACATCCTTGGATTTAGCAGTGCCCGATGAATACAAAGAGCTCTTTGAGGATTTCAAAGACTACTTTGAGAGAGAAGCAGAAGCCATAGGCGATGCAACACTGGACCAAGAGATAGATATCTTTAATATCCTTCTTGAGGTTTAGTTTTTTTATTTTTCCTTTATTATTCTCTCTGTTTTGTTTATGAACAATCTTGTTTTTGCTTTTATGTTCTTAACATCCGAAAGATTAAAACTAGTCTTGGTTGGATAAGAAGCTTCTTCTCTCTTTTGTTTTGTTTCAACATAGAAGAGGAAATCCTGTTTATCAAGCTTATTTATCAATTCAATATCCTCTTTAGAGAGACCATTTTGATAAAATTCCTTAATAAGTATACAAAGTGTGGCATCATGGTTCTTAGATGAGTATCCCTTGCTAAGAATCAATGCTAGGGCAGCGTGGTATGCGGTATAAAAACAAGCAACCAGAATCCAATCATTAAAATTATAACTTATTTCTCCTATAAAATCCAGATTATGTCTTGCTTTTTTCAGATGACCTTTTATTTCTTCTTTTGAGTCTTTACTTAAAATCAGGCCCTTTTCAATGTAGAAAGATATCCTTTCATCCAAAAAGCCCTTATCTTCCAGAAGTTTCCGGAGAACCCTTTCATTCATCGTTCATTACCTTATAAAAATAATAATGGTTGTATATAGGAAAACCTGTTTCAAGACCAGCTTGGACGACCGGATCACTCTTCATCTTTATTTCCTCTATGAACTTGTTATATGTAAGCTTAAAATCATTGATTATTATCCCTGTCTGTGCTTCCGCGTGCTTTTTGGCAGCTTCTGTTTTTGTTTCCTTGTTAAATACTAAAATCAAATCAATATCTGAATCCTTTTTTTGTGTGCCTTGGGCAGTAGAGCCGAACAATATTACAAAAACAGGTTTTCTTTCTAGATAACTGAGGAAGAACATTATAGCGTTTTTCCTTATAAAAGGAAGATTTTCATACCTTTCAAAGTCAAATATCGGAAAAATTCCAGGAATCCTATGTTCTATTACCCAGAATCTCTTAAGGTTTCCCTCCTTGCTGAATGTAAGGATTTTATCTTTAAGAAGGCTGTTTAGGTGTCTAACAAGGGAACCCTGGCTTAACCCTATTTTTCTCGCAATCCTCCTTAAATGAAGAGGAGTGTTCTTATTACAATAAAAAAGTTCCAGAATCTTCCAGTATGAATCCTTTATTAATGTTTTCATAATTAAAACATTTGTTCTTAGTATGAGAACATTTAAATATTTTACTATTATTCCCTATCTCATTCCTGCACATACTTAGAATCAGAATCAAGGCAATGCTTCGCCCTCTGCAGCTCCTTCCCAAGATAAGCCAGATGCTGCTTATTCTCAACATCAATCTCCTTTATAATAGTCTTATAGAGCTTCTCAACATCCCTGCCCTTAAACACATGAGTAATCTCATAATTATAATTACACCAGCCAACCTCTATCTTCTTATTATCCTGATTAAGCCTGATTAAGAAAAAACCCTTCTTATCCATATTGCACTTAAAATCCTTCTCATCAATTTCCCTTACATCATCCCTTAGCTTGATTTCTCTCATCTTCATAAGTAGAATAGCCTTCTATTACTTAAAAATAATCCCTTTTTGCATAAAAACCTCTTTTTTTGGACAAAACTCTTAAAAATCTAACACTCTTTTGTATCAGGTTATGAGCAGAAAAAAACTAAACCCCTCGCTTGAAAGAAAAATAAATGATATTGGACACCGTTATGAATATTGGAGGAAATTTATAATTGATCCTGCTAATTTTAAAGACTCTCCTAAAGCACATCAGGCTGTAAATTATCTACTTGAGAACCTTGTAGATGATATAGGTGAATACAGCGCTATCATGGCCAAGTCAGAAAAGTTGATTAATATAAATAAATTTAGATGTGATGATGAAGAGGATTATAAAACAAAAGTGGAAAGTTTAGATAAACATAGAAAAGCGGTTCATAATGCTGCTATACAAAAATTTGGAATTATCAATAGAGTATTAGCGAAAGACCTAGAGTTACACGAAAAAATTATTTCTCCTGATAACACTTATGTTGGTATATATCCGGACTCCCCAACCCATTTGTACATTAATCCTAGCAAAGATATAGAAAAGGGGGTAACCCAAGATAATTGTAGGGGGGAGATAAGTCAAACAATGTTAGCTTTGGCCTATTATTTTGGTAAGAAGAACATATAGTTCCACTGGAAATAAAGGGGTGTATCTTTGTATACAATTTTATATCCTATTCCTTAAAACAAGCAATTAATCACTTCTGAGATAGTTTTTTATATTCTCTATAACTTCCTAAGAATATGAAGAAGGAAATAAAAGAGAAATTAGAGAACCAGCAATACGGATTTGCAGGCAAACATACAGCAGTAAAGATATGCACCTGGACTAAAAAGTCCTTAAGAGATGAAGGTGTTTGCTATAAACAGAAATTCTATGGAATAAAGTCCCATAGATGCTGCCAGATGTCTCCGGCCGTGAATTTCTGCCAGAATGCTTGTGTGTTTTGTTGGCGAACCCTTGAAGATACAGAAGGCTTTAAAGAGATGACAAAGGAGCAGGCAGACGATCCCAAAGAGATAATAGATAATTGCATAAAAGCCCAGCAGAAACTATTAACAGGTTTTGGAGGCAACCCTAAAACCAATATGGAGAAATTCAAGGAAGCCCAGCAGCCCAACCAATTTGCCATATCATTAACTGGGGAGCCGACCCTTTATCCTTACCTTTCTGAATTCATATCAGAGCTGCACAAAAGAAACAACACCACTTTCTTGGTAAGCAACGGCCAATCCCCGAATGTTTTAGAGAATATTGAACCTCCCACTCAGCTTTACATATCATTGGATGCACCTAACAAGGACACTTTCCTCAAAATAGACCGACCAAAGCTTAAGGATGCCTGGGAAAGGTTGAATCATTCATTAGAGGTAATGAATAAGCTCTCTGAAAAAACCAGAACGGTCCTAAGAATAACGCTGATAAAAGGCATGAACGACATCGAGCCAGAGAATTATGCTAAGCTTGTTGAAAAGGCAAACCCCCATTTTGTAGAGGTTAAAGCCTATATGTTTGTAGGTGCCTCAAGACAAAGACTTAGCCTGAAGAATATGCCTTATCATTCATACGTAAAAGAATTCGCCCAGAAGATATCAGAGCATTGCGCTTATAAGATAATAGATGAAAAAGAAGAATCCCGCGTAGTCCTTTTAGGAGAAGAAAAACCCAGGATCAGCCCAAAGATAGGTTCTACTTAATTCTTATAACATCAAGGTTTCTTGGAGCATATGTCTCCATCCTATAAGTCTTATGGATAGAGCTCGCCAGATTCAAAACCCTGGAGCTTTCTCCATGTACGATTATAGCTTTCTTAGGTCTCGGCTTGATATTCCTTAAATAGCTCATAAGCTGCCTTCTATCACTATGTCCTGACAACCCATCAATAGTATCCACCCTGCACTTAATCTGATATGTTTCAACATTCTTGCCATTTGAAGAGAACCTGACCTCTCTTTCTCCACCTTGTATCCTCCTACCAAGGCTTCCTTCTCCTTGATAAGAAACAAATATTAATGAGTTCTTAGGATTCTCGCACAATCCCTTTAAGTATTCAACACTAGGCCCTCCTACAAGCATACCAGAAGTGGCCAGAATAATGCAAGGTCCTTCATCCTCTATAACACTCTTTCTTTCCTTGTTGGAGCCAACCCTGTTTATGCTCTTAGATAAAAAAGGATTCTCATCCATGCTGAATATCTTTCTCTTTAAATCCCTGCTTAGGAATTCAGGATAAGCCGAATGAATCGCAGTAATATCCCATACAATACCATCTACATAAATCGTAACATCAGGCAATTTTCCCTGCTTGATTGCCTCGTCAACAATAGCCATGACCTCTTGGGCCCTTCCAGAACCCAATACAGGAACCAAAGCCTTCCCGCCATTCTCAATCGTTTCCTTTACCGAATTGATAAGCGCCTCATCAGCCTCCCTCTTAGGGGGCAAGTTATTGTTTCTTCCCCCATATGTACTTTCAATAATCAAACTTTCAACCCTAGGGAACTTGGTTTCAGCCGCCTCCAGTAGCTTGGTAGGCCCAAACTTCAAATCCCCAGTATAAACAATATTGTGGAAGCCATTTCCCACATGAAGATGCACCATAGAACTCCCTAAGATATGACCAGCATTATACAACGTAATCCTCACATCAGGAGTAATATCTGTGACTTCATCATAGTCTAGTGTAATAGTATGCTTTACCATCTCCTTGATATCATCTTGGGTATATATTGGCTCCTTTCCCTCATTCCTCATAATCTTCACAAAGTCCAAAGCCAGCAAAGAAGCCACATCCCTTGTAGGCTCAGTACAATATATAGGGCCTTTATACCCAAACTTGAATAGATAAGGAATAAATCCGCTGTGATCCAGATGTGAATGCGTTAGAATAACAGCATCAAGCTCGTTTATGTTGAATTCAGGCGCCTCTAGATGAGGATACGCTTCTGAATCATTTGTAACATCTACCCCGCAATCCAACAAAATCCTGGACTCAGGCGTATGGAGAAACAAGCAGGATCTTCCAACCTGTCTTGCGCCTCCCAAATGTGAGACTCTAATCCATTCCTCTTTCCTTCCACGAAGCCATCCATCATAAACCCTATGACCAACCTTATCAAGGAATTTCTTTCTATAATCAGATTCCACAAAAAGAACCTTTCTTATACCCTCAATAATCTTGGACTTGATAGGCGGTTCCCTTCTAATAATAGGAACCCAGAAGGTATTCTCCTTTATCTCATTCAGAAGAGAACCCTGTTTTCCAATAGCCAATCCAGGCTTCTCAGCCTCAATAATAACCAAAGACCTTGGAGGATCAAATAGAACCTCTTTTACCCCTGCTTCTTCAGGGATGATAGATTTAATCTTCTTCTGAGCAGCCTCCTGATCAAAGCATATTTCGGGATCAGGTCTCAACTCTATCCTTTTCTTGAATTCATCTACAATACTTTTGATATCCTTATAGCTGTTAAACAAGTATTCCTTGTCCTTTGTATAAAGAACAATATTTGCTCCTTCAAATTTCGCATCGCTTATCTTTTCAGCCGGTAATCTATTTAGAATTGCCTTAATTATTTTGCTTTCATTTCCCATTTTTGTCACATTAGAATCAATTTTAGAATCAAGAAGCCCAAAAGAACCCCTTAATCAGTTTATATAGATACCTTAATTTCCTTATCTAACTTAGTCTCAATACCCTTTGAGGTTATAGCCACGATTTGCACTCCATTGCCAGTCGCAATATCCCTCTCCATAGCAGCCTTTAAAGACTTCTTAATTAAATCTACGCCCTTCTCAGTGTCAGAATCCTTCTCATATAAAGTCTCTAATACACCAAAAGCCATTACACTCCCGCTTCCAGATGCAATGAAATCCTTTACCTCAGTCAAAGAACCATCCGGATAGAGGTCGTAAAGTGAGAATCCGCTTTCATCCTTTCCCGCTATCAGAAAATGTGTAATCCCTGGAACAGCAGAAAAATTCCTAATATTATGATATACTATTGTTGCCAAAAGATTAGCAGACTCCTTTAGAG
>DAWM01000047.1:0-2831 GCA_002505945.1 Candidatus Woesearchaeota archaeon UBA119 | reverse complement strand
TAGGGGTTCGTCCCATCTGCAGCTCCATAAGCTTTAATTCAGACCGGATTACCTTAACCAATAACTGGGCATCAGAAACAGTTCCAGCAATAGTCAGAGCCATATTATCGTTTATCTTATGAATCTTGTTGGCCCGCTTGTCAGCAATAAGATAACCAGCAGTCGCCCTTCTATCAGCTCCCAAGACGACACCATCCTTACACACGACACCTACTGTAGTGGTTCCAGTCTTAACTGAATATTCGTCTTTCCCCATTTGACTCATCTCCGGTTTGAGTATCAAACCTAGAATTCGATTTATAGGTAGATAATGATAGCCCTATTTAAAGTTTTTGCTTTTTTCTTGCTATTGAATAAAAAATCAAAGCCTCCGGCGAGAATTGAACTCGCGACCTTTACCTTACCAAGGTAACGCTCTACCGGCTGAGCTACAGAGGCATCTTAGAGCAAGATTCCTAGATACCTTAAAAATTTTTTGTTTTTCCATTGGACAGATTACAGATTTTTATGCAATAAATTTTAATACTAATTGATTTTTTTCAGGAATATGGACTTTTTTCCCTATGAAACCTTGAGAGATGGACAGAGCAAGATGATTGAGTCTGTCCGACAAACTCTTGAAAAGAGGGGCAGTATCGTGATTAATGCTCCAACCGGCATAGGAAAGACCTCAGCAGCGTTGGCCCCAGCCTTAGACTATGCATTGCAGAATGACAAGAAAGTCTTCTTCCTTACATCAAGACAGACACAGCACAGAATAGCCCTTTCTACTGTTAAAGCTATTTCCAATAAAACAGGCAAGAATATAAAGTGTATTGATATAATCGGCCGCCAATCCCTTTGCTTAGTGGAAGGAATAGATAAATTGTATTCCAACGAGTTTGCCGAGTACTGCCGCTCCGCCCGAAGGAACGGTTCCTGTCTCTTCTATAATCATACTATTCAGAAGGATGCCCTCACAAAGAAAGCAGAGGAGGTAGCCCAAAGGATAGAAAAAGGACAGTTTGCCTCCAGCTTTGAGGTTAAGGACGCATGTGTTGCTCCTGAACTCTGTCCCTATGAAATCCTAATGAAGCTTGCTAAGGATGCCAATGTAGTTATAGCTGATTACTATTATGTGTTTAATCCTCATATAAGAATCTCCTTATTCAGCAAGATTGGTCTTGGATTAGAGGATGCTATTGTAATAGTGGATGAAGCCCATAACCTGCCTCAAAGAATTAGAAGGGTGATGAGCTCCAGACTCACAAGCAATATGACTAAGAGGGCTATCCAGGAAGCGAGGAAATACAAACTCAATGACTGTATACCAGCTCTCTCAGAGATACAGGATGCTTTAAACGAGCAGACAAAGGACTTAGAGTTAGGCCAGGAAAAGCTCGTGAAAGGGGACGCCTTTATCTCCCGTCTTAATCTTTTTTTGGCTTATGATGACATCATAGAGCTTCTTGAGGATACCGCTGAAACAGTAAGGCTCAAGGCAAAGCATTCTTATATTGGGGGGATAGCAGAATTCCTTGAGTCGTGGAAAGGAGATGACGAAGGCTTTGCCCGCATAATCTCTTTGGAGAACACGAAATCAGGAGAAACCACAATCCTCAACTATAAATGCCTGGATCCAAGCATCGCATCAAGGGAAGTAGGGGAAAAAGCCCATTCTGTTGTGCTAATGTCTGCCACCTTAAGCCCTCCAGAGATGTATTCTACTTTATTGGGCCTGGATGATGCCCAGCTTCTTACCCTGAAAAGCCCTTTTCCTGCTAAAAACAGAATGAATCTGATAGTACCCAAAACTACTACCAAATACACACTGCGAAGCGAAGCCCAATACAAAGAGATGGCTTCTGTATTACTGGATATTGCCAATGAGGTCAAAGGCAACATGGCTGTGTTCTTTCCGNNTGGAATCCACCAAATCTGGAGAGACCACTCTGCTTAATTATAGATGCTTAGATCCAAGTATAGCTTCAAGAGAAGTGGGAAATAGTGCCCATTCTATCGTACTCATGTCTGCCACTCTCTCCCCTCCAGAGATGTATGCTACTTTATTGGGTTTGGATGATGCTGAATTACTTACCCTAAAAAGTCCTTTTCCCACAAAGAACAGGATGAATCTTATCGTTCCCAAGACTACCACCAAATATACAAGGAGGAATGAAGCCCAGTTCAAGCAGATGGCCGCTATAATTCTGGATATTGCTGAGGAAGTTAGAGGAAACATGTNNAACATGGCTGTGTTCTTTCCGAGCTATTATATCCTGGGCAAGGTAAAAACCTTCTTTGAATCAATGAAAAAGGAAAAATCCTTTGATAGGGTAGCAAGGAAACCCCTCTTCTCTGAATTCGGAGCAATGGACAAGTCTGACAAAGAAGCCCTGATAAGCAGGTTCAAGAACAGCAGCAGCCGCGCTGCTATTCTTTTCGGTGTTGTTTCAGGCTCTTTTGCAGAGGGCATAGATCTTCCAGGAGAATATCTTAATGCTGTTGTTACAGTAGGTATTCCCTTTCCCAAGCCGGATTTGGAAACCAACGAATTAATTAAATATTATAATCAAAAATATGGCAATGGAATGTTTTATGGGTATATATTCCCTACTATGAACAAAATAATTCAGGCCTCTGGGAGATGCATAAGAACAGAACAGGATAGAGGAGTTATAGTTTTCCTCGATGAAAGATATGCCTGGCCAATCTACAAACAATGCTTCCCTCCAGACTGGTGGATTGAGATAGCCCCTGATTTTAAGCATAAGATTAAAGAGTTCTTTGATTCCTCGGAATAATTTTGTAATTCTCAAGAATGCTTAACAAAAGATTTAAAAACACTTGCT
>DAWM01000031.1 GCA_002505945.1 Candidatus Woesearchaeota archaeon UBA119 | reverse complement strand
TTATGATTCTAAACGTTTGATCTCGGCATCTCCTTTTGTCATGTTGTTTATCTCATCAATTAAATCAGAGACACCAGCAGCCGGAAGCTCAAGCTCAACCATAAGCTCTCCATTGTCCAGCCAATCCTCTTTCTTCACATTCTCAGTCCTTTTTAGGTATCCATAGACCTTTCCAGTATAAACTGCAGGTACAATAATTCTCAGCTTCTCTGTCTTGAAAGAAAGAGGGATGATACTTTTAATCTTATCCACAACCTCAGGAATCTGTTCCTTAGCACTCTTAAACTCATTAATCCTGAACTTTGCCTCGTCCATAGCAGATTCAATCCTTTGCCTAGGATGAGGTGTATTAGAGCGGGGATCCACAGCCGCTCTGGCTATATAATCAATAATCTTATTCTTTTTTCTCTCAACAATCTCATGTCTTTGCTGCGTAGTTAACTGTATCTCTCCGTTCTTGATAATCTCTAACGCTACCTTTTCCTCTTCATCTACACCAAAAACCTCTTTCATATCCTCTTCAGAGGCTTCCAATCCCTTTTGGGCATCTTTGAAGACCCTTGTACTCTTCAAAGCCTCTAAAAGCTCAGCCTCTTCAGGCTCCTTGTTCTTATACTTGCTTCTTAAATCTACTGCCTTTTCAGGGAATATAACTACCTCAAAATTCTTGTCTCCTCTCTTAATCCTTGCCAGGTTAAAGGCAGCATGCTGTTTTTCATCTCTAAGGAACCTGTTCATTTAGCCCACCTTATTTTTTCTTGTCAAGATTCTCCTTGACTTCCTTGAACTTCTTGTCAATCTCCTCTTTCTTCATGATAGTAAACGACTTGTCCTTAGTGGTAATATACCCACAATCAAGCCTCTCAGGACCAAAATCATTGTCTACTGCTTTCATCAATGCTTTTATACCAAGCTTTATTGCGTCCTCAATACTCATATCCTCAGAGTATTCCTTGTGCAATACCTCTTCAATAGCATTCTCCCCTTCGCCTATTGCAGTAGCCTTATACCTAAAGTATATGCCGGTTGGATCAGTCTCATATAGCTTAGGCCCGTTCTCATCAATACCTATTATCAATAATGATACACCAAAAGGCCTTAAACCTCCAGACTGAGTGCATATCTGCATCAAAGAGCAGACATCTTTCACAATTAAGCTTGTATCAATCGGGGAATCAAAGGTTACCTTATGCTGTTGCGCCTTCAATTGAGCCCTTTCAATCAATACCCTTGCGTCAGAAATAATACCAGAAGCAGTAGCTCCTATATGGTCATCCACCTTGAATATCTTTTCAATAGCCTCAGGAACCACCAGCTTGTCTAGAATCCTCTTATCTGTTATAAGCACAGCACCCTCCTTTGTTACAATCCCAACAGCGCTAGAGCCCTGTTTTACAGTCTTTTTAGCATACTCAACCTGCAATAACCTTCCATCTGGGCTAAACAAGGTTATTGCCCTATCGTATCCCATCATTTGATGTTCTCCAATATCCTTCATTTTATAACACCCTTCTCAATTCCTTAAACCTGATTCTAATCAGTATTATTTAACTTTTCCTTTGCCTTCTTAAGCGAGCCGGAACAAAAAACGCTCCTTACTAAAGCCTTTTTCCCCTCAATATCCTTCAGCAAAAGAAGGCTTGCTCTTACCTTATTAAGGTAAGCTCTATTAACCTTTATAATAAATCTTTGGTTTTTCTGGTCAAACGTGTTTTTCAGGAAAATAACACCTGCTTCCGCCTTACCCAATAAACCAATATATTCCTTGACAGCATTACCAATTGCTCTCTCAATGTTAGGAAAGTCAAACCCTTTTTCAGATATACATTCCAATACAAGGTATCTTTTCTTTTCCCTTTCACTTGGTAAGAGGGGTTTTATCCTTTTCATCTTTCCCCCGAGAATATCTGCGCCAATCCTATGGTTAAGGCGGCATTATTATTCTCCGTTTCCTTTCTCTGCAGAGTTGGTTTCCTAAAAACTTTATAAATCTTGCGGATTTTGGGTAATGTCAACTTGTGTGAGGCGGCATCATCTGTCATCTGCATAAGCATTTGCTTTAGCAAATCTTATGGACGATGACACGGCGGGGGGTGTCCCTTACGGGGGGCTGTGCAGACGCCGAACACACTTAAGTTGACTTAACGCGGATTTTGTAGTTGTGAGAGATATTAGAGGCAGATAAAAGTCATTAAAAGGTCTCTCAGAGAATTAGCAGGAAATAGGCACTTCTAAAGGCACAGCAATCTTAGCAGGCATCTTCTTATTCTTAGCTTCTATAACAATACCTAACGTAATTTGGTTGGGTTTTACTGTTGCTTCTATTTGAGCATCACTAATACTTTCTAATACCCTCCTTCCAATATTAAATTCCTTGAAGAATTCAGTTGCATTGATAATCTCAACACCCCTTATTCTTCCTTTTGTAGAAACATCTAATATCAACTGGCCAATATCTATATTTCCCTTGAATTTTTCATCTCTAGCAAATCCCTTATGTATGGCTAGGATGTCATTTTGTTTATCATGCACAAAAATTGTAAATTTTTGGCATCCTAAAAATCCACTTGT
>DAWM01000027.1:4370-14726 GCA_002505945.1 Candidatus Woesearchaeota archaeon UBA119 | reverse complement strand
AGAAGGCAACGATAATACATACAACATACCTCTGACGATAAACGAAGTACAAGCCTATATGACGGTGAATCTCTCTTTTGAGGGTATTAATGTGCATGATGATGACGATGACGGGGTAATTGATAGGTATACAACCGGAAATGACACCGGGGAGGTTGCGATATCAGCATATAAGGTGCCGGTAACCTCTTATAGTGAGACAGGGGATGCGATTTACTTTAATGTGGACAGGAATAACAAGGAGAAGGTTATGGACTGGACCAATTACGATGCTTCTGAGGGTGCAAGCTTCCAGCTGCCTCAGGGGAATTGGCAGGATTACCTGCTTGAGATTGAGGTCAAGGATACTGATGGCAGCCATCAGAACCTTTCGTTCCTGGTGGACCCCAGCAAGGACAGTGTTACAAAGCACTTAAAGACTGGAGAGGATGACAAGGTACTCAATATATTGCTTGGATATGGGGTAGGGAATCATCCAGATAGTGCGCAACAACCGGTCAGATACGATTGGGCTATGCCTTTTACCACTACTGACTGGGCTGATGGAGGGCCTAATGAGATTTGGTTTATAATCACGCCTGAAGACGAGGCAGTGCTTACAGATGTAATGTATGATGCCATATACCGCAGCTTGGACAACTGGTTCCCTGGCGTGGATGTTATTGAAAAGAGTTCTTATTCTTCTATTCCCAATAACACTGTATTGGTGCTGAACGACGATTTTGCTAGTGCCGTAGTCTCAAATTATGATGAGAATAGCCAGTATATTGCGAAGGGGAAAATATATGTGCCTTATGACACTGAGCTTTCTTCACAAGCAATGGAATTCTGTGAAGAAGAGACTTCTACTCTAAAGGACGGTGCAGCAGAACCCCAAGGCCTTGGTTACAATACTGTTTACTCAGGTGCGGTAACTGAAAAAACCCCTGCTGACCAGGCAGTATTTGAGATAAAGTATAACAAGAATCCTGTGGTGGCATGGAGTGTCGCTTATAGAGGTGACCCCTGGAGCGCGGACGATGCAAGCGATGACCTTTATTACAGGGCAAATGCCTTGGATATAAATGGCAAGATAGGGTATGTCAAGCCGATAAGAAGGGATTTCTGATTCAATAATGGTAGATGGGGATGTATATGGGGAAAGCACTATATCTATAAAATCCAATTCCCTATGGGTCAACTACAACGGACAGAATCGTCTGTTTTATGTTTTACCGGTAAAGAAAGATGATAGCTATACAGAGAAATTTAATGAACCTAAAGAGGAAAAAGAAGTGAGAAACTATTTGCTCTGGGAAATACCTACTGAATAAGTTCTATTCTGGATAAAACAAATTAATCGTGTTCGTGTCTGTGTTCTATTATTTGTGGTTTTGTCTTCTTAGGATTCGTACCTTCTACAAAGCAACATGGACTGGGAGGAACCATGTGCTCTGCATCAGACATAACCATAGAATTACCGTGTTCATCTTTACAGTCATATTGATATGCCTCAATCTCACTACCATTACAATAATGTTCAATTATAGTAGTAGCAGTATTATTATCATCACATGCAATTTGAGCAATAATGGTTTCTCCGTCATCACCACTTAAATTTGCAATGTAAGTACAACCCCAGCCAGTTGTGTTTAACCCATTATCAGTATCAATACATGAAAGTCCGTGGAAAGTCTTCCTAGGACCTAAATTTATAGTTTGCTTAGGTTCTTCTGTAGAAGGGATTATTTGGGAACCTGTGCGCCTTAATTCAAAATCGCAATAATCAGAAGAATCTGGATAACAGTTTAGTAGCATTGAAGGGATATTCACAATCCCGCAACTGGATTGTGCTAAAGTGTTATAACACACATCTATCCCATGATTTTTTTTACATTTATATTCACCAAGCCGGCTATCATATTCATAATTATAACCTAATGGACAATAGCCTTCATCAGGGTTGTTACCTTTTGGCTCCTTTACAAAATTAGATCTGTCAGCATTAGAATATGTCGTTACGCAGTAAAGGGTTTCGTCCAAGACCTCATCATAGCAAATTGGCTCTCCTTCAAGGCAAGCCTCCGCGAAGCAATTAACCAGACAATAATGGCTGGATGCATTACATACCTCATATTCGCCGAAGAGTCTTGTACTTCCGCATTCATCATCAGTCTTACAATCCTTCCAAAGACCAGTAGAGGTACAATAATCAGTATCATTATCACCTTCCACATCTACTGGAGGAGTAGTATCAGGAGAATAGCAAGCATCATCATAAACACAATCATTCTCATTATCGCAGCAAGCATCATCGGTTTTATCCTCCACTTCAACTGTCTGCTCTGAAGACATCCAGCTCACAAAATGCAAAACATTTTCATTGCTGTCATCGCCGCAGCACTCATTAGGATCAATATCACCGCCTATGCTCCATCTATAAGATAAATCTCCCGTTGCCTCATTCGGATCAGTACAACAATCAGAAGACTCATCAGCATCTAAACAAGCAGGAGGTATACAATTATTACTCTCACAAGAAAATCCAGAAGGACATTGATTGCTGTTTAAGCAGTCATACCATGTTCCTGCATTACAATAGTCATTGTCTGTATCACCATCAACATCTGTGTTTACATGAGAAGAAGCATAACAGCCATTGCTATGCACACAATCATTGGAAGCATCACAGCAGGCATCATCAGAACTGCTTGAGGAATATCCATTATCCATCGTATTAGAAGCAGACCTTGACTCATAGTTCTCTCCCGCATCATCGCCGCAGCAGGTTGTAGAATCCCTTTCACCACCAACATTCCATTTTCCACCACAATAATTCTCACAATAATTAGAATTATAATCACAATCATACCAAGAACCGCTATAACATGCTGCTTCATGATTTGGGTTTACCCATTTCGAAGACCCTGAGTTTGTGCATTTAGAGCCGTCTACACAATCGTTATTACCGTTACAGCAAGCATCGTCATTACTGTCTGTAGATTCAGTAGTATCTCCTTTAACACTAACTGCCTTGGTTCTTATATATTCTCCGGAATCATCGCCGCAGCACTCATTAGGACCAACATCACCGCCTATGTCCCAAGCAAAAGAGGAATCCCCGTACTGGTCATCCTCAATACAACAATAATCTGAATCATCAGCATCAGTGCAATCTAACCCGCACTTTCCTTGGCTACATATAGCTGGATACCCTTCATCAGTAGTGCAAGAATTGCCATCTAAATAAACACAACCAATTGAATTAGGACAAACATCTATACACCTCCCCGAATCACAATGCTTAGCAACCACACATTCTGAATCGCAGTCCGTTCCACATTCAGTGGTACAATTTTTAACAACATAACTATTATCCGAGTTCACAGCATCACAATCAACACTGTATTCAAAAAACCCCCACTCACTTATTCCCTTTATGCTCATTGTAGACATATCCTTGCAATTAACCATAATTAAATTACCTGATCCGTAAAACTGAGCGATATCCTCTGGGGGAGTTCCATCACAATTCTGGTCTCCACAAGATAAAAGATTATTAATTGGAGTTCCTTTTTCTTCACAGATTTCCTTCGCGTCTTTTGTTACCAAACCAAAATCAACATCACAGAACTCACATTCTATACAGTCTCCCCTATAACAAACATCATTACCGCTACACTGATCATTATCTAAACAGTCCTCCCAACTATTTCCTTGACAAAAATCTTTATCTCCATCTCCATCCGCATCGTGCGAAGTAGAGTCATGTGGGTAACAAGTTGATTCATCTACACAAGAATTAGCAAGATTACAACATGCGTCATCTGTAATTGATGAAGAATAACCCTTATCCATAGTAGGGTCTACGACTCTTGTCAACACATATTCTTCGTTATCATCTCCACAGCAACCATCTGGGTCTGCTTCTCCCCCTATATCCCAGTAATACCCCATTTCCTCGCAGCAGCTTCTAGTTGCTGAGGTATCACAGAGACATCTGCCATCATTTGAGCAAGTTCCTGGTTCTCCTTTATCATCGGTAGTACATGATCCTGAAGTATATATACAACCTATTGAAAACTTTGTGTTTTCATTACCTTCATTGGCGGGAGCACAATCTCTAACGGCAATACATTCAGAATCACAGGAATGTCCATTTTCGTTTTCGCATTCATCAACACAGTTTGCTGCTACACCATAAGCCGTTTTGGGTCCATCGTATATACCGCAATCAAAAGGAGTATAACCGACACAATAAACACAAGTAGTCAAGAGATAATTGTATAAATCATAACAACGATATCTTATATTTGTTCCGCTTCTATAGAAGTAAGAATACTCTCCATCTTCTTCGCAGTCGTGAAATCCAGAATAATAATTGGTTTTATCACGACAGTAAGTGGTAGCAGTTTCTTCTATATAGTAATAATCCCCGCAAGTATCTATACAACTTCCTCCCCTACAAATCTCTCGATCACCACATGTCTCAGTACTTTTCACCTCAAAAGTGCAAGCATAGTCGTCACAGGAATAATCACGGTTTTCCCGAGTGTCTGAGTCCTTGCAATACCAACCATCTGAAGGACAACCTCCGCCACACGGCCTTCCACAACCATTATCACCGCATTCTCCAGGTGACGGACAATATGGAACACATAGACAACTGCCACCAGAACAAACTTCCTGAGGACCACAACTCCCACAAGATCCACCACAACCATCCGGTCCACATTCCTTTCCACCACAGCTTGGTTCACAGGGATCAACAAGATTCTCTCCACTACAAGGAGGATTCTCACACATACTAATATCCTCATCCTCACCCTGCGCAACACCTAAAGAAGAAAAACCTGCAAAGAGAAAAACAATGAAACCAAACATCAATAGGAAAGAACATCTTTTTATAAGAGAAGCTTTGCAATGTGAATCCAAATCCTTGCCACAAACCACCTTATTCACCTTTTAACTAAGGAATCTTAAATATATTGTTTATTTAAATGTTTCGAAAAGATATTATAATGTGTTATCCTGAAAGCTTTTCATGCACAAAGATATTGGAATTGTGAAACTCATAAGAGCAAAAGAAAATGGGCGTTAAAGAGCTAATCAAAGGGATGAAGGGCAGAATATCCGGCAAGGATATTGCTAAGCTTAAGCTGGAATATGCTAAAGAGAATAACCTAAAGAAGATTCCTTCTAATACAGAATTATATATTGCCCTGCCTGAGCAGATAAGAGAAAAGCTTAAACACGCTCTGCTGATGAAGCCTTCAAGAACTGCCTCTGGAGTGGCTATCTGCGCTGTAATGACTCCGCCCTCAAGATGTCCGCATGGAAAATGCCTGATGTGCCCTGGAGGCTTAGAAAGCGAGTTTGGGGATGTGCCTCAATCCTATACTGGAATTGAACCTGCAACAAGAAGGGCAATCCGCAATAACTACGATCCTTATCTTCAGATATATAACCGGCTGGAACAATACGCGCTTATGGGCCATAACTTCAACAAGATAGAGCTCATCATAATGGGCGGCACCTTCCCTGCCCAGCCATATGCCTTTCAAGAGGAATTCGTGATGTATGCTTTCAAGGCGATGAACGACTTCTCGGATAAGTTCTTTGACAAAGGAGGTTTCAACCTCAAGAGATTCAAGGAATTCTTCCTTTTGCCAGGAGAGAAAGGAAGCAAGGAAAGAACTAGAGAACTCCATTCAAGGATACTCAAGATAAAAGGAAATTCCTCTTTAAAAAAAGAACACAAGAGGAATGAAAGCTCCAATGTGAGATGTGTGGGCTTGACGATTGAAACCAGGCCAGACTATGGTTTTAAGGAGACGGGGGAGAAACTCCTCAGTCTAGGATGCACAAGGATAGAATTAGGAGTTCAAACCACGAAAGAGAGTGTATTAAAAAGAATAAAGAGAGGGCATTCTGTGAAGGATTCCATAAGAGCCATAAGAGAGCTCAGGGATTTGGGCTTCAAGCTTACCTTCCATATAATGCTTGGTCTGCCCTCATCATCTAAAAACCAGGATATTGAGATGATGAAAGAACTTTTCAGCAATCCGGATTTCCGACCAGACATGCTTAAGATATACCCTTGCATTGTGGCGAAGGGCACAGAACTATACGAGGAATACAAGCAAGGGAAATACAAACCTCTGCCAACAAAAGACGCAGTAGAGATAATCTCTGAGGTCTTCCCTTATATCCCAGCATACTGCCGAGTTATGAGGGTGCAAAGGGATATCCCTCAACAGAATATTATAGCTGGCCCCAATAGAACCAATCTAAGGCAGTATGTAGATAAGGCCATAGCAGACAAAAAGATAATGGAGATAAGGCATAGGGAAGCAGGAAGAAACAAAGGGAATAAGAAAGAGAAGCAAATCTTTATAGATGAATGCGAAGCAAGCAAGGGCAAGGAATTCTTCATATCGTATGAATCAAAAGACAGAGAGGTATTGTATGGCTTCTGCCGGTTGAGGATAACCAAAGACAAGCCTGCATTAATAAGAGAGCTTCATGTATACGGCAAAAGCACTGAATTAGGAAGAAAAGGCAGAATCCAGCATAAAGGCATAGGGAAACAACTCCTTGCAAAGGCAGAAGCAATAGCCAAAGAAAACAACAAAGAGTCTATTCTTGTGATATCAGGCGTAGGTGTAAGGGAATATTATAGAAAGCTCGGATACCAGCTTTCCAACGATTATATGAAAAAGAACATTCTTGAGTAAAGAAAAACAATTAAAAGATTAGTTTTCTGCCGATAGAATGGTAAGCCTGGAAAAAGAGATAGATAGAAACTATAATGGATTAAAACATTATGAGGACATAAGAGACATAATCAGATGCATTGAAAGCCATGATTCTATCTATACAAAAGACATTATCTTCATAAAACAGCTCACGAAATCAGCCCAACAATGTCTTGAGAAAGCCAATTTCAACGGCAAGAAAGAGGAACTTCTGAAAAAGCTTTATGGATTCCACGGAGAAGGGATTATTAAAAGCAGAGAGCTTAAAGACAAGATTAAGAATGATAAAATCAAAAAGAATGTCAAAAAGATGTATTCCCATTTCTATTCTCATGCAGGAGATGTTGCCCAAGATATATTTAACATAAATAATAATCCTCGATGGGCTGAAGAATGGTATGATGCAAAACTCAATGCCGCCAAGAATGCATTGCCGGAAGAAAAGGAGTTTACAACTATATGTTATCAAGAGGCAGGGGATGCAGCAAATTGGCTTATGGATAATACAGAAGATAAAGAAGTCTGGGCAGTAAGAAATGTGGAATGCATAAGGAATGCCTTGAACAGCATAAAAGACAAAAACAGCATTCGTTATGCGAATATGTCAATGACATATGGGATAGCGAATGAAAAGGCATATTCTATCCTCAAAAAAAGAGATTTTAAAAAGAAGTCAGCAAAGGCCTCCAAGAAATCAGGAGAGATTATTCTCAGGAAACTAAAAAATGGAGAAATCAGCCCAAAGAATCAAAAACTAATTAACTTAGGTGCCATAGCTTTCCATCATGCAGCTTACAACTCAATCCACCTATATAATAAATCCAATAAAATAAGCGACCTCAGGGAAGCAAAGAGATGCTCAGATAAACTCGTATACTTGGCAGACCAATCCCTTAACCCCCATCCAGGAAACTATGAACTCGCTTCAGACATATACAATGCCTGGCATATCAGAACCCAGTTGAAATCAGCAGAAAAGAAGAGCAAGAGACTTCTAAAAAAGGCGGGAAAAGATTTTGCCTGGTGAGAAGGCAAATTTTATTAATAAGCTCTCATATTCCGCTCTGAGGAAAAATGGAAAGAACACCAATAAGGCATCTAGAGGAGAAAACAGGTAAGGACGTCCTTCTTAAAGGATGGATTCATGAGATAAGGGATCAGAGAAACATTAAGTTCATCCTTCTAAGGGATTGGAACGGGATTGTACAAACAATTGCCTTTAAGGACAATGAAAAGGTGTTTGATTCCATTGCCAAGCTGCCTAAGGAAACTTGCATTGAGATAAAGGGCAAGGTGCAGAAGGCCAATGTAAAGAACGAGGAGGTCTCTGAGAAATCTGTAGAGGTCTTAATAGATGAATATAAGGTATTGGCTCAGAGTGATACAGAATTACCTATCCAGATTGTCAAGGGCAAGGATGAGGCTGATCTTTCTACAAGGCTTGACTGGAGATGTGTTGATTTAAGGAAGCCCAAGAACAGGGCTGTATTCAAGATTCAAGCTACTTTGATAGAGGGGATGACGAATTGGCTTAACAAGCATGGCTTTATCCAGGTATTCACTCCAGGCATTATAGGAGTAGCATCTGAATCCGGCTCAGAGATGTTTACTGTTGAATACTTTAACAGAAAGGCATTCTTAAGGCAGGATCCTCAGCTTCACAGGCAATTAACGATTGCAGGGGGCATAGAAAAACTATACGATATTGGACCGAGCTGGAGAGCCGAGCAGTCCCATACTGTTAAGCATCTCTGCGAGCATCGCACTTGCGCTGTTGAATTCGCCTTCATCAAAGATGAGATAGAGGTTATGAGGGTGGAAGAGCAGGTTGTTATGGCCGCCTTAAAGAGGGTTAATGAGAAATGCAAGCACGAGCTTGAGGTGTTAGGGATAGAGCTTAACATCCCTGAGGTTCCTTTCCCAGAGCTCAGATTCCCTGAGGTATATGACATTCTTGAGAAGCACGGCAAGAACATAAGAGGGGAAGACCTTGACTCAGAGGCAGAGAGAATAATCTGGGAATATGTCAAAGAGCATTACAACTCAGAGTTCTATTTCATAAACCGCTTCCCTTCCAAGATAAAGCCCTTCTATGTTATGAAAGTAGATGAAGATCCAGAGCATGCGCGAAGCATTGACCTCTATTGGAGAGGATTAGAGATGAGTTCTGGCGGACAAAGGGAGCACAGATACCAAAAGATTATACAACAAGTAGATGAGCAAGGCATGACCAGAGAATCGGTTGAATGGTTCTCCAAGTTCTTTAAATACGGGGTTCCTCCTCATGGCGGTTTCGCCATCGGGATTGAAAGGTTAACCCAGGCATTGCTAAGACTAGGCAACATAAGGGAAGCAGCCCTATTCCCAAGAGACACAGACAGGTTGAAACCATGAAAGAAGCAAACATATGTGGTAGTCTATACGAGGTAAAGGAAGATATCAGAGAATATGACCAACACAGTTACCTCATCAAAGAATACACACCATTAGAGCAAGAATTCCAGAATCAAAGCAAGATTGTTGAGGTTGTAGGTGAATACAAAAGATTAGAAAACAAGACAATCTACATCACCCCTATAAGAGACCCAAAAACAAAAAAAGACATAACAGAAAAGATTTTTAGGGCAGAGAAATTCCATAATAAACATTCCAGAGAATCCATTGATGTGGTATTTGGCGCTTAATCCTTCTTTCTTATCCTTAATCTCCACCACAACTGCAATGCCCTAAAACCCATCTTGACAGAAGATTGGAATAGGCTCAGCTGATTGGGCCGGTCTTCATAAACAATGGGAATCTCCTTTATTCGCAGCTTGGCCTTGTTTGCATAGTAAAGAAACACGGTATCCCATAGATATCCTTTCTCTTTAGGCAGAGAAATCTTATCAAACACAGAGGCCCTGAAGAGCTTCAGCCCTGCCTGGATATCCTTTTGAGGAATGGAAAACAGCATGCTTACATAATCATGGAATACCTTGCCAGAGAAACTCCTGAGCTTAGAACCCTTTCTCTTGCCTAAATACCTTGAGCCAATGAAGATATCATATTTAGGCAGTAAAGGAACGCAGTCGTCAATAAACTCAATAGGATAGCTAAGATCATCATCAATAAAGCATATCCAAGGATGCTGAGCCATCCTTATCCCTTCCTGTATTCCTTTCCCCTTTCCTTTTTCCTTAATGAAGAGTGGCCTTATATTCTCGGAAGCAAGTGCTTTTATCTTTCGAAAGGTATTGTCTCGGCTTGTTTGAGCCGCAATCAGGATTTCATAATCCTCAATAGCATCGGTTGAATCAAGATAATTGCTGAAATGCTCTACCGCCTTCTCTATCCTGTTCTCAGAATTAATGGTTGGAATGATTACAGAGAGTTTCATAACCCTATGGCAAAAGAAGGAATATTTAATTATTTCCCTAACTTACCCCAAATATTAAATATAAAATCTATCTACTTATAGAAAATGAAAACCTCTCAACTGATAAAATTCCTGGACAAGCAGCTTCATATAAAGGAGATAGAGGATTATTCTTTAAATGGTCTTCAAGTGCAAGGAAGCAGCGAGGTCTTTAAGATAGGGCTGGCAGTGGATGCCTCGTTGGATGCAATCAAGGAAGCAAAG
>DAWM01000027.1:0-4149 GCA_002505945.1 Candidatus Woesearchaeota archaeon UBA119 | reverse complement strand
GATGCAATCAAGGAAGCAAAGAATAGGCAGTGCCAGATGCTTATAGTGCATCACGGGCTTTTCTGGAAGGATGTTTTCCCTATAACCAAGGCATTGCATAAGAGGATAAAGCTTCTGCTTAACAATAATATAAACCTTTACGCTGCTCACCTGCCCCTGGATATTGACGAGAGGTTTGGAAACAATATTGAACTTTCCAAGAAATTAGGCCTGACAAATCTTTTAAGGTTTGGTAAGGATAATGGAGTAAAAATAGGGTTCGCTGGTTTCCTTGAACAAGAGAAATCCAAGGATGAATTGAAGAAGCTTTGCCAAGAGAGATTAGGAGAAATAAAACAGGAATGCCTCTTCGGCAAGGAAGGGATTAAACGAATTGGCATTATAAGCGGTAAAGGCACTCTTTCCAAGGGCTTTCTCGCGGACGTATCAAATAGGATTGACTGCTTGATAACAGGGGAATTCTCTTATTCAGACTGGGTTTATGCCAAGGATTTGGGACTGAATATGCTAAGTTTTGGGCATTATTCAACAGAAGAGCATGGATTAAAGGGCTTAATGAGATTCATAGAACAGAGCCTTGAGATGAAATGCGAATTTATAGAGTTGAATTATCCCCTTTAACTTTTCTCACCGGAATAAATCCAGAAACCCCCTTTCTTGGCCAGAACAGAGCAATTCCCAAACACATCCTTTATTCCTTTCTCAATGATATTGCCGCCCTTCTTATGCCTTGCAACCATATATAGGGTTCCTTGAGGAAAAAGATGCTCAAACGACTCCTTAATCATCTCTATCCTGAACTCTTTGGGAGTCGCCATCGGAGGATTGCATATAATCCTGTTAAACTTCCCTTTCAACTTCTCAAACAGATCAGATTGAACCACTCTTACATTCCCTAAATCCTTTAATTTCCTGTTCTTCCTTGCTATGCGAACAGCACGATTGTTTATATCTGTCAATACAAAAGAGCAATCCGGCTTTTTCAAAGCAAGGGAAATCCCTATAACGCCATTCCCGCACCCCAAATCCAGAATCCTTTCTTCCTTTCCAATCAAGGGAAAAACCGTTTCAATCAAAAGCTTGGAGGCCGAGTCCAGCTTTGACCTTGAGAATATCCCTGAAGCAGACTTGATGTTAAACCTCATCCCCAATACCTCTACCTCAACATCCTCTTCAGTATATCTTGACTTGGGCTTCTCAGAATAATAATGCTCTCCTTTCATATCCTTGATATAAATTATAAGCTTTTTAAAGGTTTTGCCAATGCAGATATATCCCTTTGCTCATATGTTTTTGAAGATATTAAAGAATAAAAAAGAATAGAAGATAGAAAAAATAATGGAAAACTTCTCAAAGGAAGAAGAGGACATGTTGAGGGCATACCTTTTTACTAATCCATACGGAAGAACTACCTGCCTCTACAATCAATCCCTAATATCTGGGGAAGAATTGGCTCCCTTGATAGCTGCCGTATCAAGAACACACATCCCTATGCAGGACAGAGTGCTTGAATTCCTAGACAAAGAAAAGACAGAGATTACAAGAAAAATGCTCCCAAGAATAAGGAAGGAAATGAATGTATTAAGGAAAGAAGACGGGAGTTTAAATGTTTCCAAGAAAGCCGAGAATTTTACCAACAAATGGATATTGAAGCATGGACACAATTCCATAAAAGAGATAAACAATTTTATTGGATATTGCGAGAACATATCCGATATTGCTGCTTCTGAAATACTTGGACATCCGAGAAACAGACCACAAGCTAAATCCACAAGATATGTTTCATACGGCAAAGTGCTAGATATGGACTTAGAGGATGAGGATATTAAGCGTCTTAAAGACAGCCAGGTTTTCATAGACCATCTAGCGTATCTCAACTCACAATACCTAAGATTCAAAGAAGAATTAGTAGATAGGATATGGAACTCTGAACAAGGAAAGGCAATAAGAGAATACCAACAGAAAAAAGACAAACCGGCTTCAGATGAAAAACTAAGGAAGAACCTTGAGAGATTTGTGCTTGATTATGCCCGAATGTATCTTCCTGCCTGCACAAGAACCTCTCTTGGGTTCTCTGCAGATGCGCGAACCCTTGAGGAAATAATTACCAGTATGACTTCTTCACCGAGAGAGGAAGACAGAACAAGGGGATATGAGCTATGGGAGGAAGCAAAGAAGATTTCCCCAACATTGCTTGGAGAGAAAAGCCATATTAAAGAGGATGAATGGACAAAGTATAAGAATACAGACTTTAGAAAAGAAATGAGGAAGAGGTTTAGCAACATACCACTAGGAAAGCATGACAATCCAGAAGTAGATATAATTACGCCTAATGATATAAATACAATATCAGATAAGTTTAACGCTGCATGTGCTATATATTCCTGTCTTGATTCTCCGCTTGCTGAGATTTTCAACAACCTTGATGAAGAGGATACGAAATTAATTCTTGAGAAGGTGCATGATAAAAGAGGCCAATATGACAACCTTGATGAGAATATAGCTCATGGGGGAATAATGATTGAGTTCGTTATGGGGCATCATGCTTACCGCGACCTTTTCAGGCATAGAAGAGGTTCAAGAAGCACTCAATTGCTTTCTGCCAATCTTGGCTTTGAACTCCCCCTATTATTCAAGACATTTGGATTAGCTGATGAATATACAAAGGATATGGATGAAGCCAAAAAAATCTATGATAAGGCTGCCAAACAAAACCCATACATCGCAGAGAAGGTAGTTCCTTTCGGAGCATTAAGGAGAGCTCTGCACTCATGGCACCCTAATCAGATTGCATATGTTGGGAAGTTAAGGAGCGACCTGAGAAAAGGAAACTACGCTTATGTTAAGATAGCTAAAGAGATGATGGGTAAAATCAGCAAACTCTTCCCTGAAACAATGAAATATGCAAAATGGAATAAAGAAGAATACCCTGAAGATCTTTGGAAGGAGGGCTATGAATGGTATAACACCACTCAAACCAAGAAATAATCCTTCTTGCCCAAGCCCTTTTGAGCAGCATAGTCTACCTGCACGCTATTGCTGGCATTGTTTATCTTATCAAAACCGCCTTTCATCTGCTTCTCCACTAAGTCCAAACTAGCCTGTTCTAATGCTACTGGATCCCTGCTTGCCAAGAACCCAATATCCCCTGTTATCGGTTCCTGTTTCTTCCCCATACAATCGCATTCTTCGGTTATGTTCTGAAGTACATTTATGTAAAGAAGATTACCTTTAAAGTAGTCTATCAAGGCATGCGAGTAATCAATAATCTTCTTCTGCAATTCTTCATTTGTGGAGCCACCCCAGGGAATCCTTACCGCCTTTTGAGGGCATACCGCGATACACATGGCGCATCCAATGCATTTTTCGTCATCAATCTTAGCCTTACCATCAACCAAGGAAATAGCATTAACATCGCAGTTATTGATGCAAGTCATACAGGCATTGCATTTCTCTCTATCAATATGAGGGCTGATGTCAGAATGCATATGAAGCTTGCCAGCCCTGCTTCCCAGGCCCATCCCAAGGTTCTTGAAGGCACCACCAAACCCTGCAGCAATATGCCCTTTGAAATGCGATAAAACAACAAGGGAATCATACTTGGTTATCCCTTTACCAACCTTAGCAGATGAAACAAGACCATCCTCCACAGGTATTTCAAGCGAGGCTTCTCCCTTCTCTCCATCCAAAATGTCTATAGGCGCGAAGCCAAAGCCGTGCTTTATAGCGGTGTTTATGTGGTCCTGCTTGGTGGTTCTTGAGCCTTTATAGAGGACATTGCACTCAATAAAGGAGGCTTTCTTGCCCTGAGAGCTTACCTCCTCGTAAACGGCTTTGGCGACCTTCGGATTAAGAAAGGTAACACAGCCTTCCTCACCGAAATGAAGCTTTATGCCTACATTGTCCTTTAACAGGTTAAACTCATTTGCCTCTTCTAGCTTGTGAAGCAACTTATCAAAATCCCTTGAAAAATATACCTTTGAACCTTTCTTGTCTTCAGACATCTTTATCCCTTAGATAAGCCAAATAAACAGCATTTAAAAAGTTTAGGTAAAGGCGTTTGCCCCTGAATATGCCCATAAAAGGATAATGAACACGCAACGATTACAATTATGCGACTATGACAATAATAAAAGAGAAGTGAGCCCG
>DAWM01000063.1:10388-12666 GCA_002505945.1 Candidatus Woesearchaeota archaeon UBA119 | reverse complement strand
CGTTGTCGCTCATTTTTGCTATTTTCATGATATGTTAAATATTGTAATCTTATTGAGTATTTAAATCTTTTTGTTTCACAAGTTTTAAATAATCTTATCTTCTTTTTGCTTTGGAAGAGATAAAAATGGTCAAGAAAAATACAAAAATTGTTCATGAAAAGGTAGTAGAACCCCAGCAGGAGAAGCCAGCTATCCCTCCAATATATCAAACAAGCACATTTGAATTTCCCAGGGCAGAGCTTCTTGGTGATACAATATCAGGAGGGCCTGATAATGAGGTTTTCATATATACGAGAGGAAGCAATCCCACCCAAAGAACATTGGAGAAATCATTGGCATCAATGGCTGGCTCTGAAGAAGCCCTTACTACTTCATCTGGAATGGCTGCTATAACCCTAATCGCTCTGACTTTCTTGAGAAAGGGAGACCATGCAATAGTGAGTGAGGTGACATATGGTGATACCCATCATCTTTTCTCCGATATGTTAAAGGATTTTGGAGTTGAGGTAGATTTTGTGGATTTTACTTCACCTAAGAAAATAGAAGAGACAATAAAGTCCAACACACGCCTTATTTTCTTTGAAACCCCTTCCAATCCTCTTTTAAGGCTAGTAGATATAAAAGCAGTTTCACAGCTTGCCAAGGAAAACAAAATCAAAACTATCGTAGACAACACGATAATGACACCATTGCTTCAGGATGCCCTTGGTTTAGGTGCCGACATAGAGGTTCATAGCCTGACAAAGTATATTAATGGCCATAGTGATGTTGTAGGAGGTGCGATTCTATGTTCAAAGAAGGATTTCTTGGAATTAAGAAAAACCCTTTTTACGACTGGTGCAATCCTTGATCCTCATGCTGCCTGGCTTGTTCAGAGAGGTCTTAAAACCCTTGCTTTGAGATTAAAGAAGCATCAGGAGAATACAAAGAAGGTAGTAAAATTCCTTTCTGAGAATTCCTCTGTTCAAAGAGTCAATCATCCTTACCTGAGAGAGCATCCTGATAATAAGTTGGCTTTAACCCAGATGAAAGGCTTTCCTTCTGTATTAAGTTTTGAGATAAAAGGCGATCTGAAGGATGCTCGGAGGTTTATCAATAACCTAAGACTCTTTAAGAAGGCTGTAAGCTTGGGTGGAGTAGAAAGCCTGGCAGAGCATCCAGCTAGCATGACTCACGCAATAATTCCTAAGGCAGAGAGGGAAAAAGCAGGCATAAAGGATTATCTAATCCGACTTTCAATAGGCATAGAAGATGCTGAGGATTTGATTGAGGACATAAAGCAGGCGTTGAATCAGTAGAGCTATTCCCCTTCAAAACTTATCATGCTATAGACATTCACTCCTTTTTGTTCTAATTTTTCTCTCCCTTTTAACTCGGGAAGTTCAATAACAAAGGCGCATTCCTCAACCTTGCCCTTTAGCTTTTCTATAAGCTCAATGCTTGCCAGCATAGTTCCCCCAGTAGCAATCAAATCATCAATAAGCAATACCTTTTCTCCTTCTAAAATGCTGTCAGCATGAATCTCAATAATGTCCTTCCCATACTCCAATTCATATTCAGCAGCCAGGGTTTTATAAGGCAGCTTACCTTTCTTTCTAATAGGTACGAATCCGATACCAAGCCGGTCCGCCAGAGCTCCCCCAAGAATAAAGCCACGGGATTCAATCCCTACAATCTTGTCAATCTCCCTATCTGAGTATCTTTCAGTAAGATATTCAATCGTTTTCCTAAACCCTTTTCCATCTGCAAGCAGCGTAGTTATATCCCTAAACATTATTCCCTTCTTAGGAAAGTCAGGGATTGTTCTTATCAATGATTTTATCTCTTCCATTTTTCCTCACATCAAAGCTTCTTGAAAAGCAGTATTACATTTAGTTTTACACCCTTTATCTTCAATAACGGGAATAGCCTCTTTTATCAGTTCTAATACCCTTTCCTTGTTCTTTTTCATAGTCTCCATTACTTTATTGACGCTAACCTCATCATCCTCTTTCCAGCAGTCATAATCGGTTACCATTGCAATTGAGGCATAGTGGATACCGGCTTCTCTGGCAAGAACGCATTCCGGCACAGTAGTCATATTAACTACATCAAAGCCTAATTTCCTCCATACCTCGCTTTCTGCCAGTGTAGAGAACCTTGGTCCTTCAATTGTAACCACTGTACCCTTATCATGAATCCTGAAATTCAGTTCCTTTGCTTTTTTGATTAATACTTCTCTTAAATAATCACAGAAAGGATGTGCCATAGGCAGATGACAGATTTTATCTTCTTCATA
>DAWM01000063.1:9066-10163 GCA_002505945.1 Candidatus Woesearchaeota archaeon UBA119 | reverse complement strand
ACAGATTTTATCTTCTTCATATAGGGTGGTTTCTCTTTTATAAGTTCTGTCAAAAAACTGATCTAAAATAACGAAGTCTCCTGGTCTAATCTCTTCTTTCAAAGAACCACATGCAGTTGTAGCAAGGATATGCGTTACACCCAGCTGTTTCATTGCTTCTATGTTTGCCCTATAATTAACCAAAGAAGGCATTATGGTATGGCCAGCCCCATGTCTTGCTAACACAGCTACATCTACCCCTTTTATCTTTCCCAAAGTTACCGAATCAGAAGGCTTTCCGAATTTAGTTTCAATCTTTCTCTTATCATAATCATCAATTATATCTGGGTTATCTACTCCACTTCCACCAATTATACCTATTTTCACCATTTCAAATCCCCCATCCTTTACAACATGATTTTTCTTTAGCTAAAACATATTAAATCTTTCGTTTTTTAGGTTTATTAATAGATTCTTATTTATTCAACAATTTTATTGAGATTATCTGTAAAATACAATTCTTAACATCAAAATATTTAAAAAAACATACCCGCTCCCCTTATTTATGTCAGATGATCATGATTTAGAAAAACTTGTTGGAAAAGAAAGATATTACCCGAATAACCATGAGGAACCAGGCAAAATAAAAAGATGTTTCTCTCGTGTAGGTAAAATTGTGGGCTATTCTTTATTAGGCTTGGGAGCCCTTGCAGGAATAGGCCTTTTATCGGTTTATATAGGCGGCAAGGTATATGAAAACATTCGGAAAGATTATATCCAGAACATCCCAAAAATAAAGCAGGATTATGTGATTAGTGCGAATCATTCTCATACTGAATATTCTGAAAAGCCGCATAAGCCTGGTGTTAAGGATTCTGAAACTACATTAGAAGACATAGTAAAAGGATGTTTTGAGAATGGCTATGAAATATGGACAATTACTGATCATGATAATTATAATGCGTTCAACCAACTTATGGATTATGCACATGGCAGGGATGAAATACCTGAAAACTTAGAGGGCATCGAATTTGAGCCAATCAATTCCTATACTGTAAAAGCCTCTTGGGATATGGATGCAGATGAAGACGGAAATAATGATGAATGTTATTTCCCAA
>DAWM01000063.1:8548-8841 GCA_002505945.1 Candidatus Woesearchaeota archaeon UBA119 | reverse complement strand
GGGAGAGGAAGTAAGCATGTTGAATGATAAAGGAAATGATGTTCATTTAGTAGTTATTGGAGATTATATTCCTGAATCTTGGCAAGGTGTTGATGAGACAATTAAAAGCTGTGCAGATAAGAATGTAATAGTTATAGTTCCTCATCCTTCTGCTGGAAAGATGGGGGCTGGTTTAGGAACAGAGAAGGCAATTGATTATCATTCAGATGGTTTGGTGGATGCTTTAGAAGTAAACACAAGTTTTCCATGGCCCTTATCTGAGTACTTCAATGGAAGTGTTGAACGAAAGGTAA
>DAWM01000063.1:8176-8316 GCA_002505945.1 Candidatus Woesearchaeota archaeon UBA119 | reverse complement strand
AATAATGTGCCTATTGTAGCAAATCCAGATGGGCATATAGAAGGTAGCTATTTCTGGACTGGAGTAACACTCTTTGAAAAGGACTATGAAAAGTATGGGGAGAAGGGTTTTCCTGAAGATGATTTTGTGGGATACATGAA
>DAWM01000063.1:7717-7951 GCA_002505945.1 Candidatus Woesearchaeota archaeon UBA119 | reverse complement strand
GATTGCTTTGAAAACAATAAGGTATCTTATATTGAGCTTGAACCTCATTCTTGGGATTCTTTCTGGTGGTTGGTCCGTGAGTTCTCTGGTATTGGAGCCAAGAAAGCTTCTGAGTAATTTTTTCAGAAAACTTTAAAAAACCCTTTGCAGTTCTCATCTAAATATTAGCCCCGTAGTGTAGCGGCCAATCATAGGGGACTCTGGATCCTCTGACAGCGGTTCGAATCCGCTCGG
>DAWM01000063.1:636-7530 GCA_002505945.1 Candidatus Woesearchaeota archaeon UBA119 | reverse complement strand
TTCAGGCCTTTGGAGCCTGAGACAGCGGTTCGAATCCGCTCGGGGCTATTCTCCAATTTCTCTGACCATTAAATTTAAAAATTACTTATTTCAACTAGTTGAAATGGAAAATAATGATACTCGTTTTCAGAAACTCTATAGGCTAATCTCGTTGTATCCTGAGTTAGAAATGAGATTTCAGGAAGCAGTAGGCAACGCAGAGGATAGTTCTCAGTTGGAACCAATAATAGATGAAATCCTGAATTCTGAGCTGAAAGTTGATTTATATCCCTCTAATTTAAACGAAATCCTGCCGTTTAGAAAGAATTTCTGGCATTCCCTTAAAAAGTATGCTCGTAAAGGAGAAAAACCCGATTATACAGTAGGTGCTTCTTATGATGCCCAGAAGATATTGGCTGGATTTGAAGATTTGCAGAGCGTTGGATATTGTCTTATTCTCCAAGAAGGGGATGCTACTGAATTGGCAGAGTTGTTTATTGATGAGAAATATCGCGGGTTAGGTTTATCAAAGAAGGCAATGGCATATGTTTTAGATACCTACCCGAGTGATGAGCTTTATATTATGGTCCATAAACCCAATACTATCTCTCAGAAGCTGATTCAGGAATATGGTTTTAAGCCAGTTGCCCAAGAATCTAATAATCTTATAAGATTTGAGCGGTATGATTAAAATAAACATATAATCACATACAGTTAAATTTAAATAACTTCATTCTATTGCTTTTGTTATGGCTACTTCGAATGGTGCTATTTATGAATATTGGGAAGAAGAGAGGAAAAAGCAAATCCAGAAAGAATTATTGAATAGAATGTACGGTGCTTTTAGGACTGTAGTTAGTTATTTTAATCCTAACTCTGCTCAAGAGGCATATTCTAATGGTATTTCTACTCCAGTAGGTCAAGAACTAAGTGAAGAAGAGGAATCTGATTTAGAAAAGAAAGTCAGTGAAATGACTGATTTCTCCAAAGATCCGAAGAAGCTGATTGAAAGCCAGAAATATTTATCAAAGATGTTGGAGGATTTCTACGACAACAATTTAGAAGATTTTGAGTCCTTTGTTGATGAAAACGGGCTTGAGCTTCGCTATCCGCACTCTATTCTGGTGTCTGATTATGAAAATGAGGAAGCGGTAGCTTATACAGATGGGCAAACTATGATTGGGGCTGGCTCAGACCTGAAAGAAAAGATTGAGGAAATGAGCAAGAGAACTCATTTAACTCCTGAGGAGGTTGAGGAGATGGTTATTGCACATGAGCTCATGCATATGTCTCAACCAAAGGAATATCTACATAACCCTGCCTTAGCTGAAGTTCACAACGAGGCTATGTTAACAAAATATTTCACTGAGATGGCACAAAATACTAGTGGAGAAGAGCAGAAAAAATACCAGGACCTTGCTGATGTTTCATATATGAGGATGGGGGCCCAATATCAAAACACTCTTAATCAATGTTCTGCTTATGGAGCAGATAAGATGTTAAAGGATATTGTTGATGATGCAAAAGAGACTTATCTGAAATCTCCAAATCCTTCTGTGGTGTCTTTGGATGATTATTTCATACCAAATAGTTATGAGCAACGTGGAGAAAAGGCAGTTCCAGGTTATAGCGAAGAAATACCTCCTGCTGCTTAATACTTTATAATCCTCTCTTCTAAATGCAATTTCTTGGAAAGATGATATAGCATATCATAGCATATTGTTGCTAATATATCATACTCTGGATTCCAGCCCCAGTCTTCTCTGGCTTTAGAGTCATCCACACTATCGACCCAGCTGTCAGCGATTCTCTGAAGTGTTTTGTTTATTTCGTATTTCATCTTAAAGGATCTACCTGAATTCTTTATGGCACTTTCAAGCTCTTCAGGAGTGAAGTCCACTGCCCCTATGTTATAGCTTGTTCTAACCTTGATGCTTCCTTTTGGAGCATTCATTATATCTATCATTCCTTTAATGGCATCTGGCATATACATCATAGGTAATCGTGTGTTCTTATCTAGAGGACATGTAAATTCGCCTTTTTTTAAGGCATCATAGAAAATCTGAACAGCATAATCAGTTGTTCCTCCTCCAGGAAGGGTTTTATAGCTTATTATACCAGGAAATCTCACACTTCTGATATCAACATCATAATTTTTAGCGTAATACTCACATAGCTGTTCTCCCCAGAGTTTATTCAGTCCATACATAGTGGTTGGATGCATTGGTGGGTTCTGTGGTGTTTTTTCTTTAGGGGTATCTGGCCCAAAGGCAGCTATGGAGCTGGCCCAGAACGTCTTTATTTTATATTTTCTAGCTACTTCCAATGCATTTAACAGGCCATTTACATTAACATCGCAGGCAAGGTATGGGTTCTCCTCCCCCTTTGCTGATAATATTCCAGCAAGATGATACATTCCATTTATGTCATTTTCCTTTGCAATGGAATCAAAGTCATCCTTATTCCTTACATCTAGGATTTCAATACTTAATTTATCTGATTTTACTATGTCCTCAAGGTATTTCTTTTCTTTATCATTTAATACAGTGGCAACAACAATATCAGTATCTTCTTTTTCGCATAGGGCAGGAATTAATTCAGAACCTATCTGCCCTGCAGCTCCGGTTACAAGAATACGTTCAAGAGTTTTTTCCGCCATTCTATTCCCCCCTAACAATGTTCTATATCTTGAATATTAAAAAGAAATCGCTTCTTTATCATTTATTTTGATGTTTAGTTTTATTTTCCTAATCCAAGATTTCTAACACATAAGTTTTTAAATACTTTATTTTCCCTTTTTTTATGTTAGAAAGATACAGTTATTTTCAAGGGGATTCTTTAGATGACATTGCAAAGTTTTATTTTCCTGATTTTAATCTCTTAGAAGCAATAAACCAATTCAATAATGAGATTTATATGGGTTTAAGTAAGCATCTGAGGTTTATTAAAGCCTATAAGGAAAAAAGAGTTAGAAGCAGGAAGACTCATAATGATATTGAAAGAGTCTTGAATGCCTTTTTAAGTACAGAGGAGCTCATTAATAAGCAAGGGCATAAATATAATGGGTGCGAACGAGAAGAATTAAGAGCAAAAGTCTCAGATACCTTTCATAGGATAATAGACGAAAGTAAGGAGACCTATGACCTAAATAGAGATGATAGAGAAAAATTGTGGGATTTTTATCTTGCTGGGTTATTTCCCTTTTTAGGAGATGGTAGAAACAGCAGCAAAGAATTGAGATTTAATCTCAAGAGGTTTAGCAATATGTTCTTTCGAAATTCTGTAGGCGAACCTTTAGAACAAAAGTTGGATTCTTATAGCAAGAGAATTTATAATGAGGTAAGTAAATCCATGCAAGATTTTGAAGCATATCATAAAGCCATAAAACATGATGACTTTAAAAAGAAAGAAGGCCAATTTGAAATGGACATTAATGATATTCTGCACACTTTTGTTAATGTGAAAAAACTAAAACAGAGGGAAGGAATTAAGGCATATAATTCTTTAGAGATTGAAAGAGCAAAAAGGGCAGTTTCCAAAACATTTGAAAAGATAATAGATGAGTTCGAGGATACTTATAGCATAAGTCAAGAGGAGAAAGAACTCTTATGGACTTTTTATCGCCATGACATACTTCCTTTCTTAGAGGAGGATTCAATCTTAGGAAGATACACTTTAGGTAAAAACCTCAAGAGATTCAATAAGATTGCTTATCGATTGAAACATAAGGATTCAACTTATTATTGAATTCTATGCCTTTCTTTTTATCAGATTTCATAAAAACTCTTTGAAAAACTTATTAAATCTTGTTGATATCCTTTTTTATATGGGATATGATAATTCAAAAGACTGGAAATTCCTATCTGGTGATTTTTGGGAGAAATTAACTTTTTCTGAAAAGAAGAAAATAGACGACCCTCTAATTACATATAGTAAGGTCATATCCGAGAGGATGCTTGATTATCTTGATATTCTTGAGAAGTCTCAAAATGCTTTAAGTTATGAGGAACAAAAACGGTTCCAAAGCAAGGTTGATGATCTCGTGCAAGAGGTTTATGATGCTTTCAAAGGAATCAAGAAATTGAAAGGTTTGGAAGGGCTTGAGGCTTATCAAAAAAATATATCTTGTGTAAGTAGGAATGCAATCTCCGATGCCTTTGAGAAGTTTATTAATCTGCTTGAACTGCCTTATAGATTAAATGAAGAGGATGGTGACAGGCTGAGAACTGTTTATATAGAATACTTCTGGCCTTTGATTGAGGGAGAGGAGCTCGAAAAAAGGCATCTGGAGGTGAAGATAAGAAATTTTGGCGTTGAATGTTATGTTATTAAGGAAAGAAATAAAAATGGAAGTTGATGTAGAAGAAGAGTATTCTTTAAATCAAAAAGATATGAATCAGATTCAAAGACTAAACAATCTAATGGTTAAATTCAGAGAAGCCATTAATGATTTCTATACATATGCCCTTCCTTATCAAAATTCTTTTTCAAATGCCACTTCATATACTAAAGAGGATAGTTCTGAACTTATGAAAGCCATAAAGAGTTCTTCTGTTGGAAAACTTCGTTCTTTGAACAGATATTTGCCTTTGAGTTATTTTTGCGATACTTTGCAAAATTTTGATTTGAAGAGAAAGGCAGCACTTGAGGATGTTTTAGGAGCATATCATTCTATTGATAAAGCCTTCTCTCGAGAAGGTTTGTTCAATGGTTTCTCTGATCTAGATGATATCCCAAGGGCTTATGAGGTTTTTCAGGAAAAACGTCCAGAGCTTGAGAAATGTGTCTCTGTTTTATCATCTTTAGGTCTTTTCAAGGAAGCAAGCGATAATTTTATGAAATTCGTGGAAAAAAGAGTAGAACCTTATTTGGATGTTAAAGGCAATTATTTCTTGAACACAAAGTTAAATGAATTACATTTCAAAGAGATTCATAAAGAACACCAGGAATTCCTCAAAAATGCTCGTACCCCCATGCTTTTAATGTATGATTTAGGAGATGTGCTTTATAGACATGCTTACAATGGCGAATAGACCCTTATTTGGTAACAATGCTGGCTGCTCTTTTTAACCGATTCATCAATGCTAAACCTAACCCGGTTTCCATCGTCCCTTCAATTAAGATTGTATCATAGCCCTCTTTATCTGCCTCTCTGAAGTATCTGAATACCTTCCTTGACATATCTAATATGCTATCTCCCAAAAGTATTCTTTTAATCCCTTTTATTCGTATGTCTTGCCGAGAAAGAACTATTATCTTTTTTCCCTCTTTCTTTAAAGATGAGGCTAATTCTCTTATTCTAGCTTTTTGGTTTTGGGAATATCTGACTAAAATAACCTGGGCTTTAGGTGAATAATGCCTGTATTTCATTCCAGGAGAGGGCACCTTTGAATCCTTTTTGACTTTTTTATTGTATACACTTACAAAACCAATTTGGTTTTGTATCATTCTGGGAGTAATCTTGCCAGGCCTTAGAATAGTAGGAATTGTTCTAGTCATATCAATTACAGTTGATTCCAGCCCAATCTCTGTCTCTCCTCCCTTGATTATAGCATCAGCCCTGCCTTTTAAGTCTTCTATCGCATGTGAATGATGCGTAGGACTTGGTTTTCCTGATAGGTTAGCAGAAGGAGCTGCAATCGGAGTTCCTGATCTTTCAATCAACTCTCTGGCGATTTCATTGCTTGGCATTCTTATTGCAACCGAATTTAGCCCCGCTGTAACAGAATAGGGGACTTCTTTCTTCTTTCTTACAATGATGGTAAGAGGACCTGGCCAGAACTTATCAGCGAGTATCCGTGCTTTATGGGGTATTCTCTCAGCAAGGGATTTTAATTGCTCAAGGGAGCTTATATGTACTATAACTGGGTTATCCAAAGGCCGCTTCTTTGCCTTAAATACCTTCTTTATAGCCTTGTCGTTAAGCGCATCTGCCCCTAATCCATACACTGTTTCAGTAGGGAAGGCGACAATTCCCCCTTTTCTTATTATTTCTGCGGCCACATCAACTTGAGATGGGTCCAGAATCTTTGTGTTTTTTTTCATAGTAGTTGTAGAATATTAACGCTTAGTATTCTTATAGCATCATCTATTGTATTTTTAAAGAGTTCTCCTTTTAATATTTTTCTATTTGAAAGAATTTATTCACTCATCAAAGCAATCAATTCATCTTTGACTTCTTCATTGAAGCCAGAAAATGCCTTGCCTTTATAAAAGGATATGGGTAGGTATCTGAATTCCTCCGATACTCCAATACTTTGCTCATATTCAGCCATCTTATCTCTAAGCAGATTCATTGTTTTTCTGCTAGTGGTCAAATGCTCCTCAATCTCTAAATCAGGGTAGTTCTCTTTTATGGAATCTAGCCAATCCAATTGTTTGATGCACATAGGGCCTTGATTATTATGGAACATTATGAGCACATCCTCTTTGCCAGTATCTGCTTCTTCTGATTGCTCTGTGTCTTCTATTGTTTCTTCAGTTGCTTCTTCGCTCTCTTTCTCGGGTTCTGGTTCAGTTTTGTTTTCTTTTACTTCTTTCATCGGGCTATTCTCAACTTCGATGGTTTCATTTGGCGGAATTGTAAAAACATTGTCTTGTTTATAGGTACAGCTTGAAACAAATAAAATAATAGAAAATATCAAAGCAGCCAGAATCCACATCTTATTACGCATTTAAAATCTCCACTTAATAAGCCATATTTTTGCTTAATATATTTTTCGGTTGATTTAATTCCCAATAAAACAAAACTTTGTTAAATGATTCGCTAGTGCTAAAAACTCAAGACAAAGAAGACTTATTTCAATTTTTGATACAAAATATTAAGGGTTGTTTCATAAGTTGTAATGCATATGGAGAAGATAAATTGGTTGATTGGATTTTGTTTTGTACTTTTGCTAGTTCCTGAATTAGCTT
>DAWM01000063.1:0-398 GCA_002505945.1 Candidatus Woesearchaeota archaeon UBA119 | reverse complement strand
TAGCTCAATCAAACTCAGAAGAGACTGTTGCAGTCGATGTTTTTGTCTCAAAGACTTGCCCTCATTGTGCACAACTTAAAGAATATTTAAATGAGATAAAGGACGATTATTCTTATCTTGAAGTTAATATATACGAGGTAACTGAAAGTGAAGAAAACAGAGAATTATTAACAGAAATGGCTGCTCAGTATGGGATACAAGTTCAAGGGGTACCAACCTATTTTATTGGAGAGGATCACTTTGTGGGTTATGCACCTTATATGAATCAGGATATACTTACTGCAATTAATTCTGCCTATGAGAAGCTTACAGCAAATTCAACTGTTAATCGAACAGGCCATCACTCAAATAATCACTCAGAGATAAATCAGACCGAACCTAATAATATAGAGATTCCT
>DAWM01000053.1:13690-15776 GCA_002505945.1 Candidatus Woesearchaeota archaeon UBA119 | reverse complement strand
AAAATACTATGACAGCTTCGGGATAACCCCCTCTTTGATAAAGGAAAACCTAAAGCAAGAGGGAATTGATATAAATATTCCTGAGAACTTCTTCTCTTTGGTTGCAGAGATGCACAGCCCCGAGGAAAAGAGCGAAACCTCAACTGAAAAAGACATTGGAGTTAATATCCCAGATCTTTCTCCAACCAATAAACTCTACATAAAGGATTATCTGAAGACGGAATTCCAAGCAAAGATATTATGGAAGAAGGATGATTATATTGTTTTAGACAGAACTGCTTTTTATCCCACTTCAGGTGGGCAGATGCATGACACTGGAAAGCTCATTGACTCGGATAATAATGAATACAAGGTTAAGGAGGTAATCAAGTATAATAGATTGGTGGTCCATAAAATAGAATCTAAGGTTGGCAAGGGTAAGCTGGAGGAGAATGACAAAGTCAAAGGAGAGATAAACAAAGAAAGAAGGATACAGCTGAGCCAGCATCACACAGCAGCGCACATTATAAACGGAGCTGCGCGAAGGATTCTCGGAGACCATATCTGGCAGGCCGGAGCAGCCAAAAGCCTCAAAAAAGCAAGGCTAGATATAACCCATTACGAAGCATTATCCGAAGAGGAAATACGCAAGATAGAGGAATTAGCCAACAAAATAATCAAAGAGAACAGGAAGGTAAACAACTATATCCTTGAAAGGGGGGAAGCAGAGAGGAGATTCGGCTTCCGGATATACCAAGGAGGAGCAGTACCAGGAGTAGAATTAAGAATAGTAGAGATAAAGGATTTTGATGTAGAAGCATGTGGAGGAACTCATCTAGATTCAACAGGAGAAGCAGAAACCATAAAAATCCTAAAGAGCACAAAGGTTCAAGATGGGGTAGTCAGGATTGAGTTCGCAGCCGGGAAGGCCGCAAAGGACAAGGTTGAGAAAGAGAATAAAATAGTCAAAGAGCTTGAAAGGCTGCTCGGATGCAATAAGCAAGAGATTATTGGAAGGGTAGAAGAGCTCTTCAAGAAATGGAAGAAAGTAAGAAAGGCAGTTAAGAAGAAAAGAGAGATTGAAAAGGAATGGCTAAGCTTGAAATCTCAGGAAAAAACCAATAAGAATAATGAAGAAATACTCAAAGAAAGTGCAGAAACCCTATCCACCCAACCCGAACATCTTTGCAACACAGTTTCAAGATTCCTGAAGGATTTGGAAGAGGCTAGGAAAAGATTAAAGGACTAACAAAATGGCGAAGAACAATGACAAAAAAGAAGGAGTAATGACAAATTTTGTGTTGTATAGCGTGGGATGTTCTAACAAGTGTGTGTTCTGCGGTAAAGTAAGAAGAGGAGATATAAAGAAAAATCTAAGAGAAGAATATAATAAACTAAAAGAAATCTCAAAAGAGAGCAATATAAGAATTGTTGAAATCAGTGGGAACGACCCTATTGAATATGAGAAAATAAGTGATGTTATAAAGAAAATTAAACGAATAAGCAAGACAAAGAATATTATGCTTTCTTACTCATGGAAGAAACCTAGCTAACAAAGACCTTTTACATAATATCTTAGAAGCAGGAGTAACATCCTTACGAATACCAATCTACGGGTATAATGCTAAGATTCATGATAGCATTACTCAAGCAAAAGGAAGTTTCAAGGAAGTAATGCAAGCTTTAGAGAATATATACTATCTTAAGAATAAACCGGAAGTAATTATCACAAGTTTAATACTAAAAGAGAACCAATACCATTTGAAAGAACTATTTTATTTAATTTCAAAGATTGAATTTGCAAAAGAATTCCATCTCTCAATAGCTGGATTTGATCCATCCAACAAGAAATCTATAAAATCTATTCCGGATTTTGAGGATTTAAAAAGAGATTTTAATAAAACACTGAAGCTGTCAAAGAAGTATAAACTTAATCTAATTATCAGAGATATCCCTAATTGCATAACAAAGGATACTAAAATACCCCACAACGATTTTTTACCTCTAAGGAAAGGATATAAGCATTTCGGACTTAAAGATTATGAAGTCCCGATTTATATGCAAAAGAAAAAGCCAGAGTCGTGTATGAGATGTGTTTATTATAATT
>DAWM01000053.1:8014-13457 GCA_002505945.1 Candidatus Woesearchaeota archaeon UBA119 | reverse complement strand
ATGTGTTTATTATAATTCATGTAATGGTTTTTTCCGAACATATATAGAAGGTGGCTTCATCAAATTAACTCCACTTTCTGAGGAACTTTAATTTAAAGTTATCTCAATTCTCTCCTTAGCGGCACCGATATTCTTTCTTTTGAGTTTTATCGCCCCAATCTCCTTCGTATTCCTTACATGCGTGCCTCCGCAAGGCATTTTCCAATCCTCATAGGAATTGAGTTGCCACCATCTCTTCTCCGGATTATCCTCATCCGGAAAGGTCTTTATATCAATCTGCTTCTCAATCAGTTCGTTAACTTCCTTTTCTATTTCTGGAAGAAAGGAATTTATATTCTTCTCATAAGCGTAATCAAGTCTGGCTTTTTCAGGAGATATGTTTGAGCCAATGAGCTTCTTTATTCCTGTCTTATCAGCGAAGATTTTATGTACTATATGAGCAGCAGAATGAAGCCGCATGAGGTTGAACCTTCTTTCCCAATCGAGTTTAAGATGGACTATATCTCCTTGCTCAAAGGAAGGACTTTCTTCTAGGATATGGACAAACTCTTTGCCTTGTTTTTGAACATCCTTGACTCTATTCTTATCTATCATTCCGGTGTCTGAGGCTTGGCCACCTGAAAAAGCGTAGAATATTGTTTGGTCAAGCCAAACCTTGTTGTCTTCAACTTTTAAAACCTTTGCATCTGCTTCGGATTTGTAAGGGTCATCTAAAAATAATATCTTGGTTTCCATTTTGATTATTAAAATAAGACAATTAATAAAAAGTTTACGCTTTATCTGCCTAATATGAAATATCTTTTTGAGATTGACAGAACTGTAAATGGATTAGGGGAAGAAGAGGTTAAGAGCCTAGTGGGTGTTGGAAAAAGATTGTCTAAAAGGTTCTTGGTTTCAGAGGAGGAGATTGAAAAAAGAGATATTGAAAGATTTGGAATGGTAACAGCTGTTTATGAAATAATATTATGTTCCAATGAAGAAGATTTCCTTCAACGAATAAAAGACGTAGAATGGAAAAGGTATTACAATGGGGATTTCTCTTTGAGAAAGCATGAGGTAAAAAAACCTTCGTTGGAAGAGAGTAAGATTGCTGATGAGGTTTGGTTGGCTTTAAGAGTGCAGGGTTTGGACCCAAAAAGCAACCTAAAAAGTCCTTCAACGAGGTTGACAGCTATAAAAGAAGGGGAAAAGACACTGCTTTGTAAAAGGATTTGGAAGAGAGCTAACTTTGAAGATAGGAGGCCAGATAAGAGACCTGCTTTACATCCTTCAAGCATGCATCCTAAGATTGCAAGGGCTCTCATAAACATAAGCGGTGTAAAAAAGGGATATCTCATAGACCCCTTCTGTGGCAGCGGTGGGATTCTGATTGAAGCCGCTCTCTTAGGTTATAAAGTGAAAGGTATTGACATTGACGGGGCAATGCTAGGCAGAGCAAAGAAGAACCTTGACTTTTACGACTTGAGTGTTGAGCTAGAAAAGAAGGACTCTAGGAAGCTAAAAGAAGAATGCGATTTGATTGTTACTGATCCTCCATACGGCAAGAACACAAAGAAGACAGGAGATATCAAGCGCCTGTACATCGATTTTCTGAAGAATGCTAAGAATAGGTGCAGTGTGATTATTATGGTTTTTCCCGCTTTTCTAGATGTGGAGGAGATTGCAAAGAGGTCTGGAATAAAAATTGAAAAGAGTTGGACTCAGTATCTGCACAAATCCCTGAGCAGGGTTATATGCAGATTAGCTTCCTCCTCTTCTTAACTCATCCAAAACATCCTCTTTGTATAGAGCAAGAATGTCCTTGAGGTTTGGGTTTATCTTAGCGTATTTTTCTCTGATTTTGTCAAAAGCAGCGCCTATATTATCAACATCCAATGAGGATTCCTCATTTTTCTCAGGCTCTTGTTCCTGGCTTCCCTCTGGAGAAGAAGGTTGCGGTTGTCCAGTATTATTCTCAGAATTGGATTGAACCTCCCTGCCTTCTGTATTCCCTCCTTCATTTGTCCCCTGATTGGTCTGTTCTTGGTTTGTTTCTTCTTCTTCATGGGTTTCTTGCCCATCATCTTCCTCAAATATCACATCAAATACATCTTTTTCTGCCATATGTTTCACCTCATAGTTGATTATCTTAAGGCCTTTAGTATCAAAGGCCCATTCAAAATCAAAATCTGTTTTAAGAATTATGCTTAGCTTGTTGGCTATCTCATATAATTCATTCAACTCATTATGAGTCAGGCTTGGATCCTTTGTATCATCTTCGGCTACTGAGACCTCTTTAATCTTGTTTTGGAAGAGGTCGTTATAATAAGCAATCTCTTTCTTATGAATCTGTCTTGAAAGAATCTTGAAGTTCTCAGAATCTACTTTAAACATATCTGGATAAACCTCCCCTTTTTTGATTGAATCCACCAAGCCAAAGGTAGAGAATATCTCTATCGGCTTACCTTTTTTAAAATGACAAAAACCTGATTTTTTGGAATTGACCATTTGCTGGAATATCAGAGCAATCCTGGGTAAGCTCCTTGATTTAGAGATTTCGATAATCGTCTGCGGGGAGAAAATAAAAGAGAAGGCTTCAAGCAGAGCTGCCTGTATCTCTTTTCCGCCTTTTATATTCCTTATCGCTGGAAAATCAACGTGCCTATCTTCTGGCCTGGAGGAAAGCCTTAACACAACAAGGGGATTGGATTTGGAATTCAAGAGTTTATCAGCTGTAGAGTTCTTAGGGTTAGCTGTAACATCAATGGCGTGATAGAACCCGAGTATCTTACTAAGGGATTCCTCAGGAAAAGCCGACATTTGGATAAATGTTCTTATGTCTTTGGAGAGCTTGCTTGCATCCTTTTCTGAAGAAACAGCCATTATCTTCTGATTGAGGAAATCAAAGACCTTGCTTTCCCTAAGAAATTCATCAAAGAAATCAGAGGAAAGGGTAAAGCCTTGAGAAACAGGAATATTCCTCTTTGAGAGAAGCGAAAGCTTAACTGCCTTAGCTCCAAACTCTTCAATATCTTCATTCTCAAGCTGAGAAAGCCACTTGATTTCCATTATACCTTAAGACCTCTTATTGATACAAAGGTCTTAATTGCTTAAATATTTTTTGAAAAAGAAAGGGAAAAGAAAGGAAAACAGGGGATTAATCCTCCAAAGAAGAAATATCTTCCTGCTCAGCAAACAGATACTCCTTTAACTCCTTCGCAAAATCAGAATCATGCTGTCTTATCCATTCTATAAGCATCGCTGCATGCTCTTTTTCTTCATTTGCGTTATGTATGAGTATTTTCCTGAGGTTTTCATCTGAACAGGCATCAGCCCTCTGGTTATACCAGTCTACTGCCTCTAATTCCTCCTTCAGGGAGTCAATAGCCCTCTTCATATCTAATGTTGTCTTATCCAAATCTTCTCTTTTCTCGTGCATCATCTATATCACCCCATTGATAAAGTTGTCCTGATGTTTAAAAGGCTTTCTAAAGTGATTTAAAGCGCAAAATTTAAAAGGAACCACATAAATTAATATAGGGGGTGGTTGAATTGCTAAGTAACGAGAACTATTCTTATGTGAAGCTTTTGCATATGCTAAGCAAAGCATTGTGGTACATAAGAAATCATGCCAAGAAAGAGGCAGAAGAAGCCGAACATGGATTGAGTGTTGAGATGTACAACGAAATTGAGCAGGATTTAGAGAAAAATATTGAGAAAATTAGATCTGCCATTGAAGGCCTTTCAAAGGAAAACAAATTCAGATAAAAAGTTTTGAAGTCTATTCAGACTCATCCTCTTGAGATTCGCCTTCGTGCTCTTTAATATCTTCATTTAAGAGTTTCTCGTACATATCGTTGTATTCATCCTCAGTGATGACCTTCTTCTTAATCAGTAATTCTATAAGAGCATCAATCTTTAGATGAGCTTCATAAAGAAGGTCATCCGCGTTTATATCGTCTTCAGATTCAAATTCATTTTCTTCTGACATTTTCAAACCCCCATTAAGATGGGATAAGATAAGAGTTTTTAAAGGTTTGTTTTTTGTGGGTAAAAAGGGAGGGAAGAACAGAAATTAAAAGTTCAGAATGAATCAATACGAAGAAAACATTTCAGAATTGAAAAATAGAGAACAAAAACAAAAGAGATACTAAGCTGCAAATCTCTGATCATGGACGTGTATCCTTCTCGACTCAATCTCCCAAGGAGAAAGATTGTCCACCTCTTTATCTGTTAGTAGAGTTCCCTTGTCATCTTCAAATAGCATCTCTATCACCCCCTAATCTATAATAATAGTACTTATTAATAAATATTAGTCCCAGAATTTTACAATATCAGATACTAAATAATAAAAAAAGAAAGAAATATATATCACATTGTATCTTTAATATTCCATGGTTGATTTAACAAAAAGGGAAAAGGAGGTTTTGATTGAACTGCTTAAAAACGGCAGAAAGAGCGATCAAGAGATTGCACGGACAATAAAAACCTCAAGGCCGACAGTAGCAAGAATCAGGAAGAGACTTGAGCAGAGAGGGTTAATTCAAGGTTATTCTACCTATACTAAATTCGAAGAGTTGGGTTTAACAGTAAACGCAGTAATACTCTATAGATGGGTGGATTACAGCAAGAAAAAAGAGCTTACCAAATCTATTGAGTTTGTGAGGAAACAGCCAGAGGTTGTTATGTTCATAAAAGGAGAAGGTATGGGCAGCAAAACCAATGTAATTATATCGGTGCATGAGAATTTAAAGGCGTATGAGAATTTTATAATCAAACTGAAGGAGAATTGGGGCAGGAATGTTGAGGATGTGGAGGTTTTTATTTCCTCAATCGCAGGGATTTATAAGAGATATGATATGAGCGAGCCTGTAATAAATAGACTTAAAAAGAACAAATAGATTAGCCTACAAGGCACTTGCTCCAGCCGCAATTGAGGCATTTAACGCATCCAGATTCTGCTATTAGATTAGAACCGCATTCCGGGCATTTATCGTCTTTTGGTTTTTGTCCACCTGAAGAAGATTTTAAGGGGGAGGGAGAGAACTGGGAAGTTTCCTTCTTATCGTCCTTTTTCTTAGCAACAGCCAACAGCCTATCAACATCAAAATGAGAAGCAAGAGCTGGCTCTTTTTTAACAAGCTCCTTGAGCTTTTTTACCGAATACCCAGAGGGATTATACTGGAACAGCTTCTTTTTAGAATCAGAATCTATCTTAAGCACTTGGGCGAACTTGGAGCCGTCTCTATAAACTGTTATCCCCTTACATCCAAGCTCATGAGCGATTATATAGGCTTCCTTCACATCTTGCACGGTAACATCATTAAGCATATTTATTGTCTTACTTATGCTGTCCGTAATCCATCTTTGTAGCGTGGCCTGAGCCAGCACATGATCCAGCCAATGTATATCCATTGCTGTCACAAAGATATTTTTGAATTCTTCAGGAATCTCTTTTATTCCT
>DAWM01000053.1:0-7758 GCA_002505945.1 Candidatus Woesearchaeota archaeon UBA119 | reverse complement strand
TGGGAAAAGAGGTTGGCTTCTCTTAAACGCTTTTCAAAGATGCTGTTGAGATAAAAAAAGTTGCCTGCCGTGACATTCTTTGAGAAAACTAGGGAGAAATTTGGCTCTATTCCGCTAGAGGTATCAGCAATCATGCTTACAGAACCTGTTGGAGCAGCCGTTGTGACCATAGCATTTCTAACTCCGCGCTTGACCTTGCCGCTCAGGGCATGCCAGTCCAGGCTCCAGTTCTCAGAGGAATAAAAGCCTTCTATTGGGAGATTGCCCTTAACATAACCTGATTTAGGGAATAAAGGAAAACTGCCTCTCTTCTCAGCCATATCTACTGATTCCTCATACGCATAATAAGTCAAGGCTTCTGATATGCGATTCATCATATTGTAACCTTGTTCGCTATTGTACTTTATTCCCATCAGATAAAAGGCATCAGCTAAGCCCATTAATCCTACTCCAATCCTTCTGGTCAGAAGGGAATTCTCCTCTACTTCAGGTATTGGAAAGTTATTGAGTTCCAAAAAGTTATCCAAAAGCCGAGCAGTGGTCCTTACTGTCTTTGAGAATGATTCGTAATCCAATTTTCCATCCTTAACAAAGTTAGCAACATTCACACTTGCAAGATTACAGGATTCATAAGGATAAAGAGGCTCTTCTCCGCATGGATTTGTAACATTAATCTTCCCACCTTTTGCATTAATAAGAACATTACGCTTGTTTACATTATCAAAGAAAATCATCCCTGGATCTGCAGTAGACCAGGCAAAATATGCTATCATCTCCAAGAGCGTTTTTGCCTCTACCTTAGCTTGAACATCATCATTCCTCGGATTGATTAGAGGATAATCCTTGTTTGTTTTAAGGAACTCCCAGAAGTCCTCCCAAACTCCAACAGATATGTTGAAGTTGGGGTATGTTCCATCCTTCTCCTTAAGCCGTATAAAGCTTTCTATGTCAGGATGATTGATGTTAAGAATGCCCATATTAGTAGAGCGCCTAAAGCTACCTTGCTTGATAGAATCCCCCATTTTGTCAATCATATGAAGAAATGAGGTGGGACCGCTTGCTACTCCGTTGAAAGAACCAACAGTATCACCTTTAGGACGGAGAGTTGAGAAATTTACTCCTGTGCCTCCTCCTTTTTTCTGGATTATTGCAATGTCCCTTGCCAGTTTCATCACAGAATCAAGATCATCCTCCACATCTACAGTGAAACAGGCAGAAAGCATTCCAAACCTCCTTCCAGCGTTAATTAATGCCGGAGAATTGGGCATCATGCTTTGGGATGTCATCAGCTTGAGATATTCCTTTACATTTACCTCAAAGTTATCAAACCCCTTTTTTTTCCAAGCATCAATAACATCCTGAAAATTCTTTTTCATATGCCCCCTTTCCCTTAGCCTTCGGAAGGCCTTACAAAACTGGCGGAAATGATACTTTGTCAGTTTATATGGGCCTATAGAAAGAACCATATCATAATCTTCAAAATTCCTAAGAACGTTATCTACTTTCTCAGTGGACGTCTCAAAAGAGGGCTCTTTAGAGTATAAATCGGGAGAGAATATAACATCTCCAAGGGCTGCTAAGAGAGCAACTCTTTCAAACAACTGCTTAGGATCTTCCTTAAGCCTCCCATTTGCATCTTTTTCCAGATATCTTCCTGTAATCAATTTCAAGGAGTTAACAGAGAACCTTTTATCTAAATCATCCAAGCGCTTCTTGCCTAACAAACGCATCTTTTCTTTACGGATAGCAGTCTTTCTCTCTCTGAAAAGAATATAGGATTTGGCTACATCAAACATCCCTGCTTTCATAAAAGAAATCTCAATTATATCCTGTATCTGTTCAACCGTAGGAATTTTCTTATCAGATTTCTTGGTAAAGCTTTCTTGAATAGTCTCTAACACCTTCTCAAGAATCTCTTCTTCAGATTTCTTAGAATACTTGTTAACATTCTTAAGCCCAAGACCAACCACTCTTCTTATCTTATCAACATCAAAGTCTGCATAAGATCCATTCCTCTTAACAACCTTTTCCGGCATAGAAAACTTATTTGTTAATGAAATTGTTATCCCCTCAAAACATAAATCAATAATATGAAACTCATAAAAACAAACAATTACTTTTTAGAAATGGTTTTAATAAGTTTTCTATCTTAAAGAATGTTATAACTCTCTTTGAATAACACGATTCAGAATAAAGGATTATAATTCCTTTAGCTTATCATCTTCTACATAAACCAACCTGATGCCTAATCCCAAACCAAGAAGAGCTGAAAGAACTGCCATATGCGACTTTCCATCTCCAGACATTATATTCAAACCAACATCCCAATCATCAATCTTTCCTTTCAAAGCTAACAAGACTTTATCTTTTATCTCTTCAAAATCTGTCCGAAAATCTACCTTGATGAACTCAACATTCTCTTTCTTAGGGAAACGATTAATTCCAAATTCATCAGTGATTATGTATATCTTCTCCCATTCCTCAGCTTCACAGAGCTTAATAAGATGAGCCCACGTGCCCTTACCAAATGAAGCAATCGCCACTAATTTAGCCATATTTTGGAATAAGGGAGAAGAGTATTAAAAACTTTCTGATGCAAGAATGTAAAATATACAAAAAAACAACAAATAGCAGTTTTCTAGCAAAAGATTATGGAAAAAAATATAAAGAAAAGGAGAACCTCTAAAAAGAGTTTCTAGAAAATAAGTGGGCCCGTGGTCTAGATGGCTATGACATCCGCCTGACTCGCGGAAGGTCTCCAGTTCAAATCTGGACGGGCCCACCATTTTTTCTTTGTTAAAAGCAGATAAAAAGAAAAGTAGATGCGGATTAATGGTAAAACAAAATATTTTTAAAGTATTCCTAACTTGTTGATTATATTAATTAAGAATATATTAAAATGACATCCAAAAAGCAGATAAATAGTTGGATTATAATTCTTCTTGTTACAGGGCTTTTTGTGCTTTCCTTCTTCACAATAAAATCTATGATAAAGATCTTGGTTTCTGCTGCTCTGTTAAGCTATATTTTCTATCCTGTCTATAAGAAGCTAAAGGAATGGGTTCGATTTAAAGCTCTTGCCTCTATAATTGTTATAGCGATTATTTTGGTTGGCAGCGGGCTTTTATTCACTGTTTTAGTCAATTCCCTGGCCAAAGAGGTTATTGATGTATATCAGGGTACAAGTTCTTTGCTAAATGAGATAAGAACAACCGAACCTATTGAATGTTCTGTTACTAACTGTACAATAAAAGAGAGAGTAATCTCCTTCTTTACTTCAAGACCTGAGATGACCAAAACCATAAACGAGCAAGTTGTAGAAACTCTAAATGGCTTAGTTGGGAATGTAAAGGACATAATTATTGCAATTCCGAATTTTATACTCTCTATGATATTCATACTATTTATTACATTCTTCATGCTGATTGACGGAGACAAGATTTCTGACACTCTTAAGAAAATTGTTCCGTTAAATAGGAAACATAAGAATGAAATGATAAAAGAACTAAAAAGAACAGCCAATTCAGTATTGTTCGGGCAGATAATTGTTTCACTTGTTCAGGGTATTACTGGGAGCATAGGGATATTTATAGGAGCCAAGATTTTCGGTATTTCTAATCCTGGATTTATTATTTGGGGTATTTTAATGGCTATTGCTTCACTTATTCCAATCGTTGGAACTGGGTTGGTTTGGATTCCTCTTGGCTTAGTTAATATTGTTAAAGGTCTAGCAGCAGATACAATGGGACCAATTTGGTATGGTGTTTATATTATGATTTGGGGAGCAGTTGCAGTCGCGAATATAGATGAATTCATAAGACCTAAGCTTGTCAGCCAAAGAGCAAACCTACATCCTGTTGTGGTTTTGATTTCAGTATTCGGAGGTCTTCATGCTTTTGGGTTCATTGGAATTTTTATAGGACCAATTATAATCAGTTCTTTGCTGAATGTTATCCAGATATACAGGAAAGAATACCATAAAGATTAAAGAAGGATCATAAGGGATGCATCGGCTTAACTTTGTATACAAAAGAGAGGTGGAGCAATTGAAACTGAAGATTAAGAGGTTAGACTGGTCTACTGGGAATGCAATCGTTGGAATTCTTAATACTAAAGATGCTGGAAAGCTTAATACTCATCGGGGAGATAGGATTCTTGTTAAAAAAAAGAAAAATTGTATTATTGCTACTGTTGATGAAAGCCTCTCATATATTAAGGAGGGTGAGATTGGGCTGAATTATGAGGCTGTTTCGGCGTTAAAGGGAAAGAATAAATCTGAGGTAGAGGTGGAGGCTTCAACTGCTCCGGATGCTGTAAATTATATTAGAGAAAAGCTTAACGGAGAAAGGCTTTCTAAGAAGAAGATTCAAGCTATCATAGAAGGAATTGTGGATAATAGTCTTTCAACAATTGAGATTACTTACTTTGTGGCTAGTTCTTATGTGAACGGGCTTTCATTAGATGAAACTGCCTTTTTGACTGAAGCGATGTATCAGACAGGGGATATTCTTAGGTTCAATGCAAAAAAGGTTGTAGACAAACATTGTATTGGAGGGGTGGCTGGAAATCGGACTACGCCTATTATTGTGGCTATTGCGGCTGCTGCTGGGCTTACTATTCCAAAATCATCTTCAAGAAGCATTACTAGTCCTGCTGGAACTGCAGATGTATTGGAGGTTTTATGTAATGTTGAAATAAGCAAGAATGATATTCTGAGGATTGTTAATCAAACTAAGGGATGTATGATTTGGGGAGGAACTGTTTCACTTGCTCCTGCTGATGATGAGATTATAAGGATTGAACATCCTATGAACATTGATTCGTTGGAGCAGATGGTTGCTAGTGTATTGGCCAAGAAGAAATCTGTTTCAGGCAATATTGTGCTTATTGACATACCTATTGGTAGGTATGCTAAGATAAAGAATAGAAAAGAGGGGGAAAGACTCAAAAGACTTTTTAATAGCATCAGTAAAAGGATTGGGCTGGAAACAGAGGTTGTCTTTACAAAGGCTTTGGGGCCTATTGGAAGGGGTATAGGGCCTGCGCTGGAAGCAAGAGATGTGCTCAGAATATTTGAAGGGCATCCTGAAGCTCCGAGAGATTTAAGGGAAAAAGGATTAAGGCTTGCTGGAAGGCTTTTAGAGCTCGCCAAGAAGGCTAAGAAAGGAGAGGGATATAAAGAGGCTAAAAAGCTTATGCAGGATGGTAGAGCAAACAGAAAATTCTGGGAGATTCTGAAGGCTCAGGGGGCAAAGGTAAGTAATTCCTCTGATATCCTTATAGGTAAATTTAGAACCAGATTTAGAGCCGAGAAAGACGGGAAGATTAGGTTGATAAGGAATGACTTGATTGCTCAAGCGGCAAAGATTGCCGGGGCTCCTAAGGACAAAAAGGCTGGAATTTATCTGAAAAAACTAAGGATGGAGAAGGTTAGAAAGAATCAAGTTGTTTTTGAATTGTATGCTGAGAGTAGGAAAAAACTGCAAAAGGCAATAAAATATATAAAGCAGAATAACCCTTATATTATTAAATAAGGGGCTAAGAACTAAAGGATGAGGGTCGGTCTGATGAGAAAAGGAATGAGCAATGGAATGAAGGGAATCTTACTTGTTTTAGGGGTAGCGGTAGTGCTGATTATGGTTGTTTCTATTAAGAGCGCCTTGGATATTAAAAGAGAGTATAACCTCACAGACTCTTCCTTAAATCAAGAAGAGGATGAAAGCAAGGATTGGGCTAAGCCTGAAAAAGAAGATGAGACAGTTGAAAAAGAAGAGAAGAAGTGCTATCAGAATGTAAAATATAATGTGACGCTTAATAGGACAGTAGAAAGAGAGATTACCAACCTTAGCTGCCGACCTGAAGATTACGCTATCTATCTAAACACAGTAAGCAGGGGATGGAATGATGTGGTTTTCAATGGAACTGTAAAGAATCTGTATTATATGAAGGATGTAGAGATTTTAAATGAGGAAGATGTGTCTTTATGTGTTGAGATTAAGCTTGAGTTTCTTAGAAAGAATCTGCTTGGAAAGAATGAATCTGTGAAGGAAGAGCCAGTAACATTAGTTAAGCCTTTGCTCAGGCAGTCTGTGACTCCTTTAAGGTATAAATGGTTCACTGAGAAAGACATGAACAAGGATTATTCTGTAGAATTAGTAAGAATTCTGCCAAAAGAGGAATGCGAGCAGGTATTTATTGAGGAGTATATTTCTTCAAGGTTCGTTGGTGACAATGTGATGGTTGATAATGAAGCATTCCTAGAGAGAAAGAAGGTAGAGGGATGTTATAAGAACATTACTAGAACAATCGAGGAGATTGAATATTATAATGAAACCAAGGTCAGATCAGAGGAGGTGAAATGCTGATGGAGGATGCACCGGAAAATGAGGTCAAAGAAGAGAGATTCGCCCTTATGATTATAAGAAGGACTAACAAAAAAACTGGAAAGGTGCAGATTCTTTTGAAGACAAGGGCTGACAAGCTTCCTATGCCTGAGGTAGTTCTTATTCTTGAGGAATGGCTTAAGAAAGTAAGAGAGAAGATTGTTGAACCTTTTACTCGAAATCTCAATTTCTCAAATAAGAAAAATGGAGATTAAATCTGAGATTAGGTTTCAGTTAAAGTTATTCTTGAAGATTATTGCGCTTCCATTGACTTTATTGCTTTTTTTATTAGGGCAGTGGAAATTAGTAAAGAAGCTTTCGCCTTTGAAGGAGATACTTGATTTCCTTACTTCTGCCAAAACAATATTTGCTTTAATTATTGCAAACATATTGGCTTATATTGGGCAGGTAATACTGCTATTAACAAAGCCAGGGGCATTGGATTTGTTTGTTAAATACCCAAAGGATATTCTGGGAATGCGGTTTTATACTGTTATTACTTCCGGGTTTCTCCATGGAAACATTGGGCACCTCTTGGCGAATATGCTTTTTCTGCTTTTAGTGGGCAGGGTTGTGGAGAAGAAGTTGGGACGCAAGAAAACATTACTGGTTTATTTCCTTGCATTGATTATATCTGGAACAATTGATTCTCTTCTTTCTATATATTTAGGGATTGAAGCAGGAGCGATAGGCGCTTCAGGAGCAATAATGGGGCTTGTCTCAATCGCGATGTTGTTGGCTCCTCTTTACATTACATTCCTGTTTTTCATTCCCTTGCCTATGTTTCTTATTGGCTGGGCTGTGCTGGCCTCTAACCTAGCAAACTTGCCAAACTATGCTAGTTCTAATATTGGGTATATTGCTCACTTGGCAGGATTCTTCTCTATTGCTTTGATAGGTGCTTTGCTATCTTCTGAGGATAAGAAGAAGCTTAGAAATGGATTGATAGTTAATCTGGTATTCTTGGTAGTGGGCACAATCATATTTGTAATTATTCAGGGGATTGGGCCTGTAAAAGAATTGATTTCCGGCTTTATACAAACTATGAATGGGCCAGGAGGGATTTGAACCCCCGATCCTCGGCTTAGAAGGCCGATGCCTTATCCAGACTAGGCTACTGGTCCATAGGAAGGAGCAAAGATAAAAGCTTTAAAAAGTTTTCTCAAAGAAAGTTAAGTCAACTTGATTGTGTTCGGCGTCTGCACGGCACCCCTTAAGGGACAACCTCTGCAGTGTCATCGTCGATAACAAAAATTCCTCTGTATTCAGCACCTAAAGGTGCTGGTTTTCACTAGAGGTATTTTTGGGATTAAAAAGACGAGGCTTTATCTATCACTTAAAAGTGTTAGTTTTAGCCCCGTCTTTTAAATAAGAT
>DAWM01000029.1:400-3173 GCA_002505945.1 Candidatus Woesearchaeota archaeon UBA119 | reverse complement strand
TCAGTGTCCAATATGCATCAGATCTATCTTTTCCCAGGAAAAGACCTCGCCAAAGCTAAGAAGATAGCATAGTCTCTAAAAGTACTCTCAGCGGAATCGGAGATACTGTTTTTAACCGATACATTTAAATAGGCCTCGGCATTTCCCATTCTATCAGCTCGAGTCTCTCTGAGGCGTGGAATAGAGCGTGATTCTGTTCTACTTTTCTCGAGCTTTTATACAAATTATTCATAAGGTGCTTACATGATGTCAAATAACAAGGAAGATTCAGGGCAGCCTAAGATGAGGCATATCGTTCGTGTTGGTAATACTGATATCCTTGGTGAGAAGCAGGTTGGTTATGGCCTTACCAAGATAAAAGGGATTGGTGTTCCTTTAGCATCTGCGATTTGTAATTCTTTAGGCCTAGATAAAACTACTAAAATGGGCTTGTTGAGTGAGGATGAAGTAAAACAACTTGATAGTGCAGTAAGGAATCCTGCTCAGGCCGGGATCCCTAGTTATCTATTAAACAATCAGAAAGATTATGAGAGTGGCGAAGATAGCCATGTTATTGGTCCTGATATTAAGCTTCATGTTGAGCAGATTAAGAAGAGGCATATGAGGGTAAGAAGTTATAAGGGATTCAGATATCCAAAAAGACTTCCTGTTAGGGGGCAGAGAACCAAGTCTAACTTTAGAAGGAATAAAGGAAAGGCAACTGGTGTTAGGAAGAAAAAGGCAAGAGCTGCTATGGAAGAGAAAAAGAAGTAAGGTGTGACAAATGGGTGATCCTAAAAGACAAAGAAAGGCATATGATTCACCGATTCATCCTTGGCAAAAGGAAAGAATTGAGAGTGAAAGAGGTCTTCTTCAGGAATATGGTTTGAAGAATCATAGGGAGATATGGAGAATAAAGAGTTTTGTTAAGAAAGCTGCTGATCAAGCAAAGAAGCTAATTGGAGAGAGGACAGAAAGGGGAGACATAGAGAGAAAGAGATTAATCAGCAGGCTTCACAAATATGGTTTAATCCCTGCTGACGCTCAAGTTACAGATGTACTTAATATTCAGCCAAAGGACGTAATAGAGAGAAGGCTTCAAACGATGGTTGTCAGAAAAGGCTTGAGCAAGACAATGAGGCAGAGTAGGCAGTTGATTGTTCATGGTCATATAAGTGTTAATGGAAGGAAACAGACATCTCCTTCTTATTTGGTAAAGGTTTCTGAAGAGAATAGCATTGACTTTTCAGGGGTTTCTCCTTTTCAGGATGAGGATCATCCAGAAAGGGCAAAGATGATGCAAGGTGGAAAGAGACCAACTTCTGTTAAGACTGAGGAGAAGACAGAAAAAAAGCCTTCTGAAAAAAAGGAGAAATCGGATAAGAAAGAGAAAAACTCATCAAATAAGGAAACCAAATCCGAAAAGAAGCAAGAAGCGAAGGAGAATAAGCCAGAAAAAGAAAACAAAGAGAGTTCTGAAAAAAGCGATGAAACCGATAAAAAATCCAAGTCCAATGAAAAAGAGGGTAACAGTGATGAAAAGTCTAAAGAAGAGAAGGGTGATGAAGAATGAGCGCGACCAGAAGAAATAACTCTGGGATGAGATGGGGGATTGCTTATATTTTTGCATCTCACAACGATACAATTATTCATATTACTGATATTTCAGGGAGCGAGACGATTGCTCAGTGCTCTGGTGGGCAGGTAGTCAAGGCACATAGGCTTGAATCCTCTCCTACAGCAGGGCTTATCGCTGCGAAAAGGGTAGGTCAGGCAGCGATGGAAAAAGGCATTCAGGGAGTCCATATCAGGGTTAGGGCAAAAGGAGGCCACAATGGTCCAATGTCGCCTGGTGCAGGTGCTCAAGCAGCAATAAGGGCTTTGTCCCGTGTTGGGATGAGGATAGGTGTTATAGAGGATGTTACCCCTGTTCCGCATGATGGCTGCAGGAAGAAAGGCGGCCGAAGAGGGAGGCGAGTTTAAATGAATATTACGCGAATCTCTAAATCAAAAGACGGCTTGAAACAGAAGTTTCTTGTAAAAGAGAGCTCACCAGCGTTTGTCAATGCTTTGAGGAGGACAATTTTGGCATATGTGCCCACACTTGCTATTGAAGATGTAGAGTTTCACAAGAATTCATCCGCGCTTTATGATGAGGTTTTGGCTCATAGGTTGGGTTTGATTCCATTAAAAACTGATTTGGAGACATATGAGCTTCCTTCGGAGTGCAGTTGTAAAGGTGAAGGTTGTGCTAAATGTCAGGTAAAGATTAAACTTAGTAAAGTTGGTCCTTGTACTGTTTATGCAGAGGATTTGAAGATTTCTGATCCAAAGGCTAAGCCGGTTTATCCTAAAATGCCTATTGTTAAACTATTAGAGAATCAAGAGGTTACATTTGAGGCTATTGCCCAACTTGGAAGAGGAAAGCAGCATTCTAAATGGACGCCAGGCCATGTATATTATCAAGGATATCCTGAGATAGATATAGGGAATTGTCCGAATCCTGAAGAGGTTAAGGATGCATGTCCTAAGAATGTGTTTTCCTTGACAAAAGGAAAGCTTAGCGTAAATAAATCAAATCTAGAGAATTGTGATTTGTGTAAGGCTTGCACTAGCGTTTGTGAGGAAGTTAAGGTTAAGGGCAGCGACAAGGACTTCTTTTTTTGGGTTGAGTCCTGGGGCCAGTTGCCTGTAAAAGAGATTTTGAGTACAGCATTAGATTATCTGGAGGGATTAGGAAAGGACTTTGAAAAGAGTCTATGAGCTGTTGCGGGGGTGCCGGAGTGGTCAAACG
>DAWM01000029.1:0-166 GCA_002505945.1 Candidatus Woesearchaeota archaeon UBA119 | reverse complement strand
GGAGTGGTCAAACGGGCACGGTTGAGGGCCGTGTGGCTAAGTGCCTGCGAGGGTTCGAAACCCTTCCCCCGCATTGATACTTATGATTTCAGAGGTTGATGATAATGAAAAGAACAGGACCGACTAATATTCATTTATGTGAACTTATTAGTAAGTTGAAGGAGTT
>DAWM01000024.1:16701-17473 GCA_002505945.1 Candidatus Woesearchaeota archaeon UBA119 | reverse complement strand
TTTTTCAATATCATTTTCCAAAACCACTGCAGGATATCCGCCGAAAGTGATATATTCTTTAAGGAGTTTATTTAAATCTTCCAAAAAAATTATCTCTTCAGTTTTTATTTTTTCAGTATGAAACCCGATTCTTTTCGCTTGATAGTATCTGTAAAGTTTTTCATTTTTCGCACGCAAAAACTCGCCAAAAGAAAAAGGATGCATATCAAACAAAACAACCCTTCCAACCAAATAACTTCCAAGATCGTTCAAGTCTAAAGTTGAAGAACCAGTAATTATTATTTTTATATTTTCTAGGCTATCATAGATTAATTTTAATAACTTCCCTGCATTTTTTATATATTGCACCTCATCCAATAAGAAATAATTTCTACCAGTGCCTAAGTTAAAACAGATGTAATCTTTTGGATTCTTTTCAAACTTTTCTTTTTCAAAATCATCTTCAAATGAGATATAATGTATGTTGTTTTTTGGAGTTCCTTTTTCTTTAATCAATTCTATCAGCCTATAAAGAAAGGTTGTTTTCCCGCATTGCCTTGGCCCCCTTATTGCAATAATCTCTTTTCTTTCAAGCCATTCTGCAACTTGTTTCTCAATTTCTCTAGGTATCATTCTTTCCATAATTGTTAGAGAGAATTGTTATTTATAAATCTTTCCGTTTTAATAGCATTATTTCGGAAATAATTTCTGATTTAATAGCGTTGTTTCTCATATTCTATATGCTTTTGCGTTTGGTTTGGATTGTGAATAAAAATACAAAATATTATGTTCC
>DAWM01000024.1:10229-16465 GCA_002505945.1 Candidatus Woesearchaeota archaeon UBA119 | reverse complement strand
GATATCTAAACATAATAGAGCAGCAACTGCTCTATATTTCTTTAGCGTTGCACGAATTCTAAGAGCATGAGTTTTTATTTTTCTTGTAGTCAAGGCAAGAACCTAGATATAAGCGATTACTTTTCCTTTTATTTACCATAACCCTTTAAATATATCATTATATTAACAACAAACATGGCAAGGCTCTTTCTGACAAGGCATGGGGATGCTCTTCCTTCTCAAGAGGATGTTGTTCTAAGCGAGGAAGCTATCAATCAAGATGATTAATGATACAGGGCATGTTTTTTAGCCCTTCTCCCACTCTTTATCCTCTTCATTGTCCCATAACTCTTGCATCTTTGTCATCTGGATTCTATGCAAGAATTCATTATATCTTCGTACCATCCTCTGAATTGGACTATCTTTTAGATTTTTATAACTTTCTATGCGTAAAACAGGCATTAAACTGCCTAAATTAAGCGTAAAACAGGCAGTATAATGCCCAAATTACGCCTCATTTATAAATAAAAGAGAAAGTTTTAAATACTACTTCACAAACAGTACCATTAAAATGTACACAAGAGCCATAGAGAATCAAATAAAGAAGATAATGTTCAAGGGCAAAGTTGCTGTAATCGTAGGTGCCAGACAAGTAGGCAAAACAACACTCTTAAAGAAACTCACTCGCAATTATGAAACAGTTTATTTCAACTGTGATAATCCCCTGGAGAGAGAAGCCCTAAACAATAAGGACATAGAGCAACTCAAACCCCTTGTTGGAAACGCAAAGGTTATCGCGATAGATGAGGCCCAGAAAGTTAGCAGCATTGGCCAGACCCTAAAGCTTATGGTAGATTATTATGGAAAACAAAAACAGATAATCGCCACAGGATCATCCGCCTTCAACCTGATTACATCCACTGAAGAGCCATTGACAGGCAGAAAAAGGGTATTTACCCTATACCCTTTATCCATCAAGGAAGGCATGACCAAAAAACTAGATTATTTAAAAAGGTTTGATGAAATACTGCGGTTCGGCACTTATCCCGAGGTTTTTAAATCAGGTTCTGAAGAAGAGAAGATAGATGCCCTCAAGGAGATTTCATCCAGTTATCTCTACAAAGACATCCTTGGAATGCAGGAGATTAGGAATTCAAACACCATCTATGACTTAGTAAGAGCACTTGCATTCCAGATAGGCAGTGAAGTTTCTTATACCGAGCTTGCTACGAAACTAGAGATAAACAAGAAAACCGTTGAAAGATATATTGACCTGCTTGAGAAATCCTATATAATATTCAAGCTGCCCCCATATAAACGAAACAGGAGAAGAGCAATAAAAAGGCACAATAAGATATATTTCTATGATTTGGGCATAAGAAATGCCGTAATAAACAACTTTAATCCACTTAAATTCAGGGATGATGTTGGAGAACTCTTTGAAAACCTTTGCATAGTTGAAAAGTTGAAGTTTAACGAATACAACAAGCAGATTGGCAACCTCTTCTTTCTGAGGACTTACGATGGCAAAGAGATAGACCTCATTGAAGAAAAAGCAGGGAAATACAACGCTTACGAATTCAAACTAAGTAAGACAAGGGCAGGGAAATATGAAATGATCAACAAGGATAACCTATGGGATTTTATATAACTCCCTCTGTAGAGAGAACTAAATAGCCAATTATCTCCTTCCAGAGAAGGACATAATGTTACACTCAAACGTAACATTTCTCTTTGCAGAACAAGAAAGTGTTTCCTCAAAGAAACACTTCTCTAGCCATATAATACCGAATTCCTTCTTCTGAAGAGCAGGATAAGCAAAAGACTTCCTCCAATCAGGATAAGGATTAAAATACCCCAAAAAGATGATCCGTTATCATCTTCTTCTTCCTTTACCGCTTGCCCTGTGATAGGGACCATGTCTATTTCATTATCATCTGAGGTAGTATCGTCGACTGTTGAATTGTCTTCCTTTTCAATTCCAACCTCTATCTCAACGGTTTTCTCTTCCTCTTGCTGCTTCTCTTCTTCCTCTTTCTCCTCTTCTGCAGGTTCCTCTTCTTCTACTTCTGCCTCACATTCCATGCTCTCATTTGGCTTAGCGATCCTTGGCACGCAATACTCAAACTCCAGCTCGCAAACCCTTGTTTGCGTTCCATTTGCACATTCGCTCCAATTACCGCATATCCAGTCGCTTCTGCAGCCAGAGTAACCTCCACCGCTTCCAGAAGAACCTTTCTTCTCTTCCTCCTGCTTTATAATCCCTGGATTAAAGAGGAAAGGATACGTCTTCTCTTCTTCAATACCCCATATAACATCAAAATCCCAGTTCTCAAAGGTAGCGCTCTTCATCATCTCAGCAGTAGTCTTAGCTACTCCTCCTTCAGAATCAGTTTGACCAGTAGTTTCTTTATCCCAGTATGAGTCAGCTACATCCCCTTCATGGTTAACTCCAATCAATCCGCCTGAAATAGAATAAGAAGAGTTGACCTCTCCTGCTGCATAGGTCCTTGCAACACTTCCAGAGTTGACATAACCAACCAAACCGCCTGTTCCAGAAATAGACAGCGTTCCATAATACCTCAAGACAAAATCAAACTTCTCCTCAGGCAGCATCTTCCTTGGAATCTCCAGCCTGCATACCTTATGCCTGTAATCAACCTTATCTGTAAAAGCAAGCCAGCACTCCCCATATTCGCTGTTCAGGTCATCCACATAGAAGCGGTTATCATCAACCTTTATCTCAACCCAATCCTCTCCAAATTCATGACTGTTGTCTCCTGTAATGTCTAGATCAAAGTAGAGGTTTTCATCATCCCCAGAAATCTCAATATATGTATATCCATCAGGATGCCCAGAGCTTGGTTCCCAATACGTAGAAAACTCTGCCTCATCTGAATAATCATACCTTCCCTTGAAAGAGAGTGGGTTTCCTTCGCCATACTCATTGGCATACAACGAAACAATAGCTTCATCACATCCCTTTAAATCCCAAGCAATCTCTACAGGTCTGTCATGTACTGCAACCACATTCATATCCTTCTGAGAAATCCATTCCAGTACATCTTCTCCATCTTCAGTGACAGCATATTCGGCAGTTATTGCCTCATCGCAAGCCCTTAATTCCACAGCATCAATATTCCCGAAAGGCACATTCCTCTGCACAATCTTCAACACTACCCTGCCCTCATCCGGAGAAAAGGCGAAATCATAGTCCTCATAATCAACACCAAAGCCCTGCTCATACATATCAATCCATTCTCCATCAACAAGCTGGCTTATATGATAAGTTGAAGGAGCGTTCTCTGAAAAAACAGAAGCCGTGGAATAAGAGTCCTCAATATTTCCATCATGGAAATGCCCTACTAATCCTCCAATCTCGCCATATCCTCCACGCACATAGCCTTCTGAATAGCATCTTGCAATATTGCCCTGCTCATGCAAGCCAACCAGCCCTCCAACATATTGCCCATTAGAGCTGACATTCGCATTAGAATAAGAATCCGAGATATTAGAGCCCTGGTTAAACCCGATCAAGCCGACAATACGAGACGAATAGGTAAAGGTAGTATCTACCATACCCTTAACAGAACAATTCTCTATAATAGAATCCATCGCAGTTCCTACCAATCCTCCAGTCTCTCCAGCACCATAAACGCTCAGATTCTTCAATTCCAAACCCTTAATAGTTGCATTCTCAACAATCCCAAAAACACCCTGATAATAAGAATAAGGATGAGACATATAGAGGTTCTCAACCATAAAGCCCTGACCATCAAAGGAGCCAGTGAAATGATTCCCTTCTCCATAACCCCCAATCCTTTCGAAACCATAGCCAGCATTCCATTCAACTGTCTCAGAGCAGTCAACATCATTCATAAGGATATAATGCGCATCCAGCTCCTCCTTTGCATTCTGCAATTCCTCGCAGCTTGAAATCTGATAAGGATTCTCAGCGCTTCCATCCCCATTCTCAAACAAAGGAATCACTTCCTCAAAGATAAGCCATACACTCTCATTATCATTCTGCCATCCCAAGTAAGGATATCCATTGTTCAAGTCATCTTCAGATACAGCAATATCCCATGCAGCAAAGGTAGCGATATCCTTCATCTCAGCAGTACTCTTTGCTATTCCGCCTGAAGAAGTGCTTTGTCCAGAAGTTTCATTATCATAGAATGAATTGTTTATGAAACCCCCGCTCCTTGTACCGATGAATCCACCTATATTATTCCCAGAACCATTTACAAATCCAGTGGAATATGAATTAAGGATATTTACAGTATAAGAACTACTGATTGATCCAATAAGCCCTCCCACAGTGTGTGTTCCAGAAGCCTCTGCCATTGAATATGAGTTGTTTATTGTTGCTTGGTAATACACGTCCCCAACAAGTCCACCTATGGTATTTCCTCCAGAAACATGTCCCTTAGCATATGAATCAATAATGGTTGCATAGTTATTATTTGATCCATACAACACACCAACCATGCCCCCAGCTTGTTCGGTAAGTGTAGTAACATCGGCTTGTGCGAATGAATTTGAGATGACTGTATCATCGCCTGATGCCATATGCTGGCCCACTAATCCTCCAACAGCCTCATTGCCTGTAATAGTTGCAACAGCATAAGAATTCTCAACATTACCATTCTGATTAAACCCAATCAATCCACCAACCCTATAAGAACCATTCACAACCCCTTCAAATGAAGTATTTCTTACATCGTTAAGACCTGAATTGACGCCAATCAAACCCCCCACATCGATATTTCCTTTTATAATACCCTTTGAAGAAGAATTAATTAACCCAGAAAGCTGACCTAAATCGCCAACTAAGCCCCCACAAAACATGTATATCGAAACATTGACATCAGTATGCGAATTTGAGATTATTCCTTTGGAATAGCTTGCGACAAGTCCAGCAGCGCGCCAGTTATTTTCTCCTTTTATAGTTCCAGAAACATTAACATTATCAATTGGAGTGTTTTGAGCCATACCAGCAAGTCCAGCTACATAATCCTTGCCAGTAATATTAAGCCCTTTCAAGAACAAATCAGATATTGATGAATTCAATGCATAACCAAAAAGACCAACAAATTGCTGAGTTCCCCTATCTACAAAAAGATCTGATATGCTGTACCCTTGTCCATTAAGGCTTCCATTAAAGGAGTGCGTGCTATTGCCAATTGGCTCAAAGCCCTCTCCTTCATTGAAAGGCGCAATATCGCAATCAATATCATTAACCAAAACATAATGAGCTCCTAAATCAAGATTCATATTCTGCAATTCCTGACAGTCTGATATTTGATAAGGGTTTCCTTCAGAACCATCTCCGCCGCAAAAAAGCGGCTCTTCGCTCTCATAGCCCTGCCAAAGCAGGAAAGGATAACCATCGTTCTCAGTTGAATTTATACCCCAGACAGCATCAAAATCCCAACCAGCACCAAAGAAAGTATTGATGCTATTCATATCTGCAGTGGATTTACCCATAACACCAATATCCTCTCCATCTCCAACCCCCTGAGCCTGGCCAGAGGTTTCATTATCGTAAAATGAGTTTACAAGTGTGCCAGAATTAGCATACCCAGCAAACCCACCGATATCATTATCATTAGTAATTGTAACAGAACCCATAGAATAGCAATTTGTTATATTCTTCTGGTTCACGCTATGTGCAGCGCCAACAAAACCACCCACATCATCATAGCCTTTAACATCCCCTATTGCATAAGAGTTGTTTATATCCCCGTAATTTATACCCACAAAACCACCAACCGCATCATCTGAACTTGTAGATTTGCCTGTAGCATATGAGGATTCTATCAAACCTGCGCCGTTGTTATATCCCACAAAGCCTCCGGAATAGCCATTTTCAGATGAAACATCTCCGGTTGCATAAGAACTCATAATCTTTTTTTCATTATATCCAACCAATCCACCGCAATCTTCATAACAAGTTATAGAGCCAGTAGCATAAGAATTCAAGATAGTTCCGTAATTCATTCCCACAAGCCCACCAAGCTCCTCTGCACCAGCATCATTTATAGATATGCTTGAGAAAGAATTATTAATCACACCATTGTTATGGCCGACAAGTCCTCCTGCTTCACCATATATAGAACCAAGGGAACCAATTGCAAAGGAATTGTCAATCCTTCCATAATTATTTCCAGCAAGTCCTCCTACTGCATCATCTCCAGAGATAGATGAAACAGACACACCTATATTCTTAACCTCACCATCCTCTCCTATAAATC
>DAWM01000024.1:2087-9958 GCA_002505945.1 Candidatus Woesearchaeota archaeon UBA119 | reverse complement strand
ACCCTTGTCCATTAAGGCTTCCATTAAAGGAGTGCGTGCTATTGCCAATCGGCCTAAAACCAGCTCCAGCATTGAAAGGCGCAACATCGCAATCAATATTCCCAGCCAAGGCATAATGGGCTGTTAGATTCCCGTTAATAGCCTGCAATTCACTACAGTTAGTAATCTGAAACGGATTTATTAAAGTTCCATCAGCACCCTGTGCATTAACAAGAACCGGCAGCATCAATATTATTATAGCAGTTAAACTCAGAAAAAATTCTTTGTCCATTTTTTGTCCCCCGAAAGCATACGGAGTCAAAAAACGGACCCCGATTCCAGAGGACTCTTTATTAGGTATATAAACTTTTCTTTATAGGCTTTATAGGGAAAAGCAATATTTTTCAAAGCTAAGGAAGAAACTCATCTAGCTCAGGGAAAGCCTCAACAAGATCTACCTTGCCATCAAGCCTGAAACTCGGGTCGCCATACAATCCATAAGTCCAAAGGTTTTCCTCATGTAAATAACTTGAGCTAAAAGCCTTTCCAATACTAATATCCTCACCAAGAAATTTTTCCAAAGAGTTAATTACCACAGGATTTACCGTAAAAGAAATACCAACCGAACCAATATAAAGAACAGCACCTCTTCTGAAAATATTGTTGCAGAAAGAGCTGCTTTCTTCTGAGGCACAAGTTGAACAGGCATGAGCAAATACAAGAGAGCCATTCAACCAAGGAACCTCCCAAAACTCAATACCCATATTATCTTTATTCCCATGATCCGCAAACCATATTATCTTTTTGTTCTTCCAATTTTGTGGAGAAAAATCAGCAAAAAAACTATCTTGTGAATCCAACAAAACATCTATCCCACTTCTTTTTAGAATGTTTGAGATTTCCTCTACTTGTTTTCTTTTTCCATAATATACTGGACTAAATCCTTCCTTGTTCTTGTCGCTAACCGCATTAGTCATTACAGCCATTTCATCCGCTTTCATAATTTCAGGAAAAAAGAGCGTTCTGGCCACCATTGCAGAAACATCAGAATTGGAGAAACCCTTTATTCTTCCCACAGATAAATCTTTAAGGTAGAGATCAAAATCATACATTAATTCTGCATACTCATCACCATCTATGGATTTAAAAATAGGGTCGTTCACCTCATCAAATCTTTCCAAATGTCTTTCTACTATCGCCTTCTCTGAGCCGAACAAGGTAAGGTAATCAAAGGGATGAGCATCAGAAAACCTAATAGTAGGCTTGATATAGAAAAAGAAATCTTCTCCCTTCATTCTCTCTCTGGTTTTCTCAGTAAGACCAATTGTGAGATTCATGTTTCCTTTTTCAGAACTCTTTTTAATAAAGAGATCATTAAGCTCAATAGCCTTAAGATCATACTCGTTAGCATTTCCCAAAATCTCGTCGTTCACAAATATGTTTACTTCAATCTTGTCTCTGTGCTCCTGAGGAATAAACACCTCGATTTCTATTTGAAAATTTTCAAAATTATTATCATTTGGTAGCATAAAAGAGAGATTGTTCTTCAAGAGATCTTTAAACTGGTAGTATTTCATGTTCCTGCTCTTAATACCCTTAATACTGCATCCATCCTTAGCAGAACACAGATATTCCTCAAGTTCCCCTTTTTTATTTAAGTAATATAGTGAATAGTAATTGCCTTTTTCTTTAAAAATAAATTCTCCCCCTTTCAAATCAAGAGACACTTTCCCATCATCAGGTATGAGATCCCGAGACACCCTGATATCATTCGGCTTGTTCAGAAATTCATATGGGGTTCTGCAGATTATTTGGTAATCCGTATGCTTGCCAGGAAATTCAACCCAACTTTTCTTTGTTTTTTTGCATGTGAATTCCCCCAAAATGTTGAAGTCTATGACATCATCAATTTTATCCATAATCTCTTTAGGGATTTGCAACTCTAAGGGAGCTTCAACATATTCAAATTCTTCAGACTCTCCCTTTATTCCTTTAACACACTCATCGCCAACATCACAACTAAACTCAAAAGGAACATCCTGCCCAATAGTTGTATACATTTGTTTTCTCAATTCCTCTTTAACCCTCTCTTTATTCATGCCAAGATTATTACTAATATTAAGAATAATCTCCTTCTTTGCGCTAGCAAGGAAAGGAGCAATCAGGGAATTCCTGTAGAAAAGATTCCTAATCTCCTTGGGCGAAGATTGAGCAGCTAAAGAGTCTGTTTTGCCAAGCTTGTGGTCATCACTGCTTATTAAAATAATTTTATTGCTCCCCGAAAGCTCAAAATAGCGTCTTCTTAGTTCTTCAAGAGAGAAACTATCATCACATCCAATATCCACATTGCCAATGCAAATAACCTCTTTTTTCTCATAGTTCTCTTTATCATCCAACCTTCCACCCTCAATAATCAAAGGAGCATTTAGATAAGAAGCATATACCGAAGCCATCAATGCTGTAGCATAGTCATCTTCAGAATAGACTATAGACTCATACTCTTCCCAAAAGCGAATGAACTGGTTCTCCTTAACATAAAGAGTAGATCCCTCGTTTAATACTTTATTCTCTTCCAAAACCTCAATCTGCTCCCTCATGGGATGAGGTAAATCATTTGGCACCACAACACTATCAGCACCATACTCTTTTATGAAATTCAATACAGAATCTGCATCAAACCTCGAATTATCCTCATAATGATAAACCAAAGAAGGATAAACACAGATATCATCAGGTGTCAAATATCCTCTCTTGCAATCATCTTCCTTGCTTCTCCATGTAGTTATAGGTACAAGCTCCAAAACCCTCTTCCAGTTGTCGTCTGGGAACAGAAAAACCCTTTTATCTTTATAAAGATTCAAATCCTTCTTATTCTTGAATTCCTTTTTCTTCAGCTCGTATTCTTCCTGATAAATAAACTCTGCAAAGGAGTCTAGCCACCCCGTTAAGTCAGTTTCTATCCCCTCTTTGTTAATCTCTAGGAATTCCTTTAGGTTGCCCTTGCAGTCTCCGAACCTCTCAACACCGAAAATGCCCAGATGAGGTGCAACAAAGACAGTATAAAAACAAAGATTCTTTTTTCCTTTAATCTCATTCCTTTTTTCATATACCAATTCTGCAAGTTCTTCTATCTCTATATCATAATCATCGATAAAATGAACAATATATTTTGTAATACCTCCTTTGTACTCTTGGTTTAATTTCTCCTCAAACTCTTTAATCGAATCCTCTGAAAAGAACTTTAAATCTCCATCCGTCTGCACTTCAGGATCAGAGGAAAGAGCAAAAGGCATAAGAAAAAGAAACAAGCAAACTCCAAACAATATTTTCTTGAAGAGCATTTTATCTGGTCTTCTCCCTATGCCCGTACCAAATTAGCAATCCACCGAGGACAATAAGCCCTGCAAAAACATACAAAGGCCATAAAGGCTTTTCCTCTTCCTTAAACAAAGGCTCGGCCTTCTCAACCTCTTCAACAACAGAAAAACTCTCTTCGAAAGACCTATCAACATAATCCCTCTCACCGGCTTTCACAACCAATCTATAAATCCCCCTCTGCCTCAATTCAATACTACCAGGAATCTCGACCCCAATAGAAGAACCATCAGGCAAAAAGATATACGCATTCAATTCAGCATCTGCATTAGAAGAGAAGTCAAGGTAAGCAACATCCCCTGTATTGAAAACCCTCTGTCTCATATCGCAGCCAGGCTGAGCGCAGATGAAGATCTCACCGTCAATCAAATTCTTTCCCCTTATCAGAAAACGCTTGTCAAAAGAAGTCTCATAATCCACCAGATACACAATAGCAGAACAGTTAGAAGAAGGCGTGTTTTCCTCAACCTTCATCGCCCAATACTCATGCCATTCCCCTGTTGATACCTTCTCTATGTTTAAAGTCGGTTGTGGGACATTGTCGCATATCACAATAGGTGCTACTCTTACCCAATCCTCGCTTGAATTAATCATATACTCAAAGCTTACAGCATCCCCCTGCTCAAAGACCTCATCTACCTCAATCTCGGCATCAATTGCCCCAAATGCAAAAGGCATCATCGCGATAAACACCACAACCAAAACCCATTTCATTTTGATTCCTTCATCCTTGCTTATTGAACTCAATATTTATAAATTCTGCTACTCAACCTTGTTTATGGGAAAATCCTCATTGCCCAACCCATATCCTTTCCTTTGGCAACATCTTCAAATGTTCTGAATAGATTCGAATCAAATCTTGAAATAGAAACACTTCCGAGATACGCTATAACCCCCCTTTCTGAAAGCATGATTGCAGAAAGAATCATGCTCTTCGCTTGAACAGGTCAAGCAAGCACTGTTTATCATTAATGAACCTTGCATCAAAGGGATATCATAATAATTAATCCCTGCCCATGCCCTGTTTCCATGGCCCACATAGAAACGAGCATGACACTCTTTCCATAGTCCCGGATTAAAAAGGTGTATGTTTTTTTCACTTGTTTTTAACCTTACCTCTTCTCCGCTGCTCTTTAATATGCCAGCAATATCCTCAAGAAGATCAAGTTTGGAATATTCCTCTACATACTCATCTCCAGGTGGAATCATGTGCTCATTATAGCTACCCATAAAACAGAAACGATTATTTTTGATAATCTCATCATAAAACAAAGTTCTTGCAATCATGGCCGAAACATCAGAACTTGAGAATCCCTTCATCCTCCCAATAGACATCTTGTTTTTTGCAGAAGGAATTGCAACTGCATACATATAGGGATCCAAAGCAAGGTATCTTTTTTCTTTCTTCTCATATTCTATTCTCCGTTCTTTTATGACTTCTCTGGAACTAGACAAAGTAAGATAATCAAAAGACCTTTCGTTTAAGAATTCCAGTTGCGCATTCAACTTAAAGATTAAAGAATCCTCACCAACAGCCAGATTTTTGCTCAAATAAACCGTTCTCATCGTTCTTTTTTCCCTGCTTCATCTTCTTTCGCCCCTGGCTTAGCTTCAACCTTTTCAACAATTTTTTCCTCCTTGAATATGTACTCTGCAAAAGCCTCAAGCCATTTTCGCTCACTATCTAATAATAACCCCGATGACTGCTGAAGAAAATCCTTTCCATTTCTACTACAATCCCCAAAACCCTGAGATAATCATCAATACTGCAAAACAAGACATAGATTCTTCTGTTGCCAAGATAATGGATTTTCTTGTTTAATAGCAAGCATTGATAACCGTTAATGGTTAATATTAACCAAACATGGTTGATTCCTTTCCGCACAATCGCAAAATATTAATAATCGCTCTTCCCAAAGCCCACCAAGGTGATAGAATGGACCATCTATACATAAAAATACGTAAATATTCAGGCAATACAGGAGAATATTTTGCTTCGTATTTCGAGCCAAGCAACGATCTGCATCTCAAACCAGAATTAATACTTTGGAGAGATGGAGACGACTTAGTAATGGAGCAAAAGGAAGAGTTTGTGGACAAAGATACCATTGAACAACAAGTAAAACACTACTTCAATGATTCGTCTATTAAAGAAATAGGTTCTATCAGGGTACCAGATACTTCTATATTGAGGGGTGTGGGAAATGAGATATCTGCACTTCAAAAAATAATCAACGAGCATTTCGAATCAACCAAGCCTCAAAAACAACCTCAATATGACAAAGACTGAGTTGCAGGTTTTTATCCTGGCAGGTGGAAGCGGTAAAAGACTCTGGCCTCTCAGCACAGAAGAAAGGCCAAAACAGTTCATCAGGTTTGATTTCCTTGATGGCCAAAGCCTGCTTCAGAAAACCTTCCAGAGAGCCAAAGGAATAGCAGCACTGAAAGATATATTCTTCATCTGCAACAGCAAGATTAAGCCCTTGATTATAAAACATATAAGGGAATTAGAGCCAAACTTCTCTCTAGATAACATAATCGTAGAGCCTGAGGCGAGGAACACCCTGCCAGCCATATCCCTAGGCATGTCAAATGCTGGGGAATTTGCTTTGATACTCCCTTCTGACCACATAATGAACAATGAGTCTGAGTTTATCTCTTCCATAGAAAAGGCAAAGGAGCTTGCAAAGAATTCTCTTGTTACATTTGGCATCAAGCCCGACGCTCCAAAAACAGGATACGGCTATATCAAGGCAAACAACAACAAAGTAGAAGAATTCAAGGAAAAGCCAGATGAAGAAACCGCCAGAAGATATCTAAAACAAGGCTACCTATGGAATTCAGGGATGTTTCTCTTTCACAAGCATATATTTGAAAAAGAACTGAAAGAAGCCCTGCCTGGGTTATACTCTTTGTATGAAAAAGACCTTTTATCAGCCTATGATAAAACACCAAAAACATCCATAGATAAAGGCCTTTTAGAGAAGTCTTCAAACATATCAGTCATTCCCCTTGATATAGAATGGAGCGATCTCGGCTCCCTTGACTCTCTTATTCCTTTCCTTAGCAAAAAGGAGAATAATATTATCTTTTCAGATAAAGAAGTAAGGATTATTGGCCTTAGTGATATCATTCTTGTAGAAGGAAAAGACGGAATTCTTGTGTGTAAAAGAGGCAGGTCTGAAGAGGTCAAGGATTTTGATTGATTCTTTGTAAATATCGGGAAAATCCTCGAGAAGGGTTTATTAATAAGAGAACTGCAAGTCTTCTTATTAAAAACAAAAATCTTTATATATCAAATATGGATAATATTATCCAAACATGGATAATAAACACAAAATACTATTGTACCTTGGTAAAAACCCTTTTGAGAATCCGACCATGCATAGTTTGAGTGAAAAACTCAGTATCCCCTATGCCAGTTTTTATAGAACCCTAAAAAGCATGAAAGATTTGCTGGTCATTCAGGAAGTTGGCAAAGCCAAGGTAGTTGGGATAGACTGGAGTAAAGAAGTGGCTGCAGCATATCTTGCAACAGCATCATATGAGGAGAAGAAAGACTTCCTAAGACAATCTCCGCTGATAAAGATGATTTCGCAGGATTTGACAACGAAGGATATTGTTTTGTTATTTGGAAGTTATGCCAAGAAAGCAGAAACTGAAAGAAGCGATATTGACTTGTTAATAATCAATAGAAAAGGCAACAGAAGCGTATCCTTTTCCAAATTTGAACTTTTGTTCAGGAAGGAAATAAACCCTATCTTTTTTACGTTTAAGGAGTTTAAGTTGATGCTTTTGGATGAAGAAGAGAATGTAGGTAAACAAGCTCTGTACCACCATATACTTTTGAACAATCCAATAGACTTTTGGAAGAGTGTATCCTATGCTATTCAAAAAAGAAAAATACCAAGAGTTGTTTAAGGCATTTGTTAAAGAGAAACGAATCAGATATTCTAATAACTTTTTTAAAATAAGGTTGTTCTTACAAAAAGCAGAGAACAGTTTACTAATCGCTAAGCATATCAAGGATATCAAACCTAATGAAGATCAGCCAAAGAAACTCTTTTGGGATTATTGGGCAATAACAATATCCTACTACTCTATGTTATATGCAGCAAAGGCAGCAATTTTGTTAAAGGGGTATGAGGTTTTGGACCATGATGCCGCTCAGATTGCATTAGGGGCTTTGCTTGTACCAACTGAAGTTAAAAAAAGGGATCTTGAGCTGCTTAACAAATCTCATAAGATATTTAAGGATGAATATGTACAATATTTTGAGGATGCTAAAAAAGAGAGCAAGGCAGCAAGATATTCTGCAATTAAGCCATATACTAAAAGAAGGTTGGATGAGATTTATAACAATGCAGTTGAGTTTGTAAAGCACATAGGATTTGTTTTGCAGGATTATTTTATCTAAATAGTTTTTCTCTATTCATTCCTCCTGAAAATGTATTCTCTGCCCCGGCAAAATTATACCTGAAAGCAGCTTTCTTTTAATCAACTCTGGAAAGAGATCC
>DAWM01000024.1:0-1923 GCA_002505945.1 Candidatus Woesearchaeota archaeon UBA119 | reverse complement strand
TCATTCCTCCTGAAAATGTATTCTCTGCCCCGGCAAAATTATACCTGAAAGCAGCTTTCTTTTAATCAACTCTGGAAAGAGATCCCCTTACCTTTCCCGCTTTTTTGAGAGAAAACCAAATCCCTCTTCATAAAAGAGGTTGAAGAGCCTTTGTTGAAAGATGGAATTTTGATTAATACCAAATATAGATAATTATAAATATCATTATAACTTTTTTGTTACATATGGCACAAAAATATTACATTCCTAAGATAATTGAACAGCTATACAACTCCCCTAAGCACATAAGGGGCTTAGCAAGAAAGCTGGATACAAATCAGATGACTGTTCTCAGAAAATTAAAAGAGCTGGAAAGAAGTAACGTTGTTGACTTTAAGCAGGAGGGCAGAAACAAGGTTTATTTCTTGAAGCGAAATCTTGAGGTAGATGAATTAATATTGATAGCCGAACACTATAAATTCTTACATATTGTCAAGAAATACCCACTCTTAAGGAGAATTTTCTTTCAAATCAGAGCCAACCCAAAAGTGAGATTGGCAGTCTTGTTTGGTTCATATGCCAAAGATATTCCAAAAAAAGACAGCGACATAGATATCTATGTTGATACACTGAGCCCCAAGATAAAAAAAGAGGTGGAAGAGATTGATACTAGGGTAAACGTAAAAATTGGGAAATTCTCAGGAGAGAGCTTATTAATCAGGGAGATTGATAAGGCTCATGTAATAATCAAAGGATTTGAACTATACCATGAGCATAGAAAATCTAATCTCAAAGCTGAAGAAGGAGAAAAAGCTCCTTATAGTTGAACCAAGCAAAGACATCTCTCAAGCATATATGAAGAAATCCCTGAAATCTTTAAAGTCCTCAAAGGTTCTTTTTAAAATAAAGAATCTTGAAGATTCAATCGCTCTGGCTTATTATTCTATGTATTTTGCTCTGCTCAGCTTGTTGTTTAGAGTTGGGATAAAATCCGAAAATCATACTATCTCGATCTGGTTGCTTAGAGAACTTTTTGAGATAGATAACAAACCTATAAAAAAGGCTAAAAAAGAAAGGATAGATAAACAGTACTATGTGGATTCAAATGTATTAGAACAAGAAGTCAAAGGCATGATTCGTGATACAGAAAATTTTGTTACAATACTTTTTAATTTCATTGAGACTTTAAAACAAGATGATATAGATCTTTATAGGAATAAAGCAACAAAAATCTTAAGTTGATTCAGTTTTCCCTCATTCCTCCTGAAAATGTATTCTCTGCCCCGGCAAAATTATACCTGAAAGCAGCTTTCTTTTAATCAACTCTGGAAAGAGATCCTCCTCAATCCTCTTGCCTTTCATATCTAATATCTCAGGGGACATTGCGAATATTGAGCCAGTGAATATATGCGTTCCTTTCCCGCCCTTTTGAGAGAAATCTATTATCTTGTCTCCTCTTAAAACGAATTCTCCTTTTCTTTTACCTTCAGGCGAAATAGTGCAAATAACACTAACCAATGTTTTCTCTTTCCTATGGAAATTCAACAGTTCTTTTAAGTCATAATCAAAGAAGATATCGTTGTATACAACCATAAAGTCATCATTTACCTTGTTCCTGATATTCTTTAAGGAAGTAAAATTCCCTTGATTGGTTTCATCCATCACAAAATCAACCTTCTTGGTAATATTGAAACCCTCCTTAGCAATAACCTCCTTGATAGTCCTTTCCGCTCCAATAAAGAAGATCTTATTGAACCCCTGTTTCTTGAAGGTGGAAATCTGCCAGTCCAACACACTTCTTCCTTTATACCTCTTCAAGCACTTTAGTTCTCCTTTCTCCACATTCCTTTCATATGAGCCGCCTGAAAGGATCACTGCCTTTGTATCCCTCTCAACCTGCTTCTTGATAATCCCCTCAATGGCATTGCTCCTGTTGTTATATTG
>DAWM01000079.1:6510-14456 GCA_002505945.1 Candidatus Woesearchaeota archaeon UBA119 | reverse complement strand
ACTCATTAAATCATCTATAATAATCTTTCCCATTATGAAAAAGAATTCTAAGTCTTATAAAAACTTTGTGCAGTCAGAGATTCATCAAAGAGTTCTTCTATGTCTTTTTCGAGACCTTCCTGTTTTGAGAAATCCATTGAAGAAGCCTTCCCATGTCTACAAACACATACGCAAACACAAGGTCTTTCACAAGATGAATAAACTCTGCTCCCCTCTTCATCTGATGAATCAAGAGCACTAAAGAGAGGAATTATGTGTTTATAGCTCTCTGCATAAGTTTCATTTTTATATTCCATGGACAAAATTAATACAGTTGATATTTATAAATTTTATTGTGATTAAATTTATAATTATTCGGGTGCGTGTTTTATTAGGTAAGTTAAAAAAATATTATTTCCTATCTCTTTGTTTTGAACTCTATCTTATCTAAGACTCTTATCTAAGACTCAGGGTAAGTTTTCTCTATTTAAAAAGGCAAGGGTATTGAGCAAGGCAAGTTATAATAAGGAAGAAACTAAAACCTCAAACTCATTCTATATTTGTCAATACTAAATCCCCATTTCTTATAGATTTCCCGCGCAGGATTATCAGGATTAACATCAATCCTGCATATGCAGATATCTTTAGATTTGAGGAATTCAACAAAACGATTCTTTACTCTGGTTGATATGCCTCTCTTTCGAAATGGCTTAGAAACAAAGATTTCCGCGATATAACCAACTTTCTCATATGGATTTTTCTCTATTGTGCCGGCTAAATATCCAACAATCTTAGAATCTGATTCAGCTATAATTACAGCTCCTTTTTCCAGATAATCGCTGAGTTCCTGCGTTATAAAAGCCTTGGATTTCTGTGAAATTCCGTATTCATCGTTAAACTCTTGTTTGATTGGAATCAGCGATTTCAAATCAGCTTTACCAGCTAATCTTATTTCCATGACTATTATAATTTAATAGTTTATATAAAAGTTATTAAAAATTACAAGAGAATGTTTTCAATATCCAGCTGAGGAAGAGTCTCGATTATCAAATTCTTGATTTTGCTTTCGATTTTCTGTTTGTTGTTATGCTTGATAAAATCTTCCTTGTCTATGGTTAGAAATACAAGCTTATCTTTATATTTGAGGTTGGCAGATAAAAAATGCTTACACAAGCACAGATGTTCTCTGTCCTTATCATTCCTTTTAATTATCTCTTTCAAGGCAGCAAAACATTCCCTGAACCTTTTTGAGTCTAATATCCTTTTATAGTCTTTCCGTGTGATAGGATATAAGAACTTTTGATTGGATATTATCTGAATTAAGAACCTGATATCATTTAAAATGCTCTCCAAGAGATTGATTAGCTTATTTATCTGCTTTTCCTTAAAAAAGTAATTCCGAACCGCCTTATATAACTGAGGATAGTCTTCCCTGAATTTAGAATAACGATCAGAATCAATCAAATTAACATGCTTTTTAGATTTAGACAACTCATCCCTGAGAACTGAAAAGACTGTGAACAGACCAATAAGTTTTGGCCTTGTTTCAGCATCAACAGACCTCAAAACAATATTAAAAGAGTTGTACTGATATGTGTCCAAAACCTCTTCAGCACATCCTTTTGATACTGTGGCATACAAGAAAATGTTGGTATCGAGTGTCTTTTTCATTATGAAACCAGTTTATTCTTTATATTAAACTGAATATTGTCAAAATTCAAAATAGAATTAGATATGTACGAAATAGAATCAGTATCCTTGAATGCAATACTGAGGACTAATTCATTCAGATTCTTAAAAACAAGCAATGCTTTTTTAATCATTTCATTCTTATCCTTTCTTTCAGTCCAATTCTTGTTTTTAAAGTAATCATCTAAGGTTTCTACCTGCTGAAGTATATTCTCCAACGCAAAGAAGTATTCATTATCAATATCTGAAACCTCTAGTTTATTGTATTTGATTTTATCAATAAGCTCTTCTTTTATTTTTCTTAATCTGACAATAACCGATTCAAATGAATATTGCACCAACAACTCATAATCCTCAAAAGATACCCTTTCTTTTGATTTTCTAAAAACAGACAAGGCAAAATTCAGATATTCCTTTTCTTCTTTAATCAGGAAATTTGAAATTTTATCTTTCGCAAGGATTTCTTCAATCAACCGTTTAAAATCTTTGATCACTTCTCCATAGATCACCTTTTTGGTTCTTCTATTTTTATAGCACCTATCTACTGAATCATGAACTAGCTGAGTGAATAATTTATACGACTCGGGAATTGCTTGATACACCAATATAGTTTGAGTTGTCATAAAAAGGATAAGGAAAACCTAATATTTAAAGATTTGCTTAAAAACTATGAAAAAATCGCGCATCTCAGCCCTCAAAGAAAACTATTTAAATAATATTCCACATATTCAACCATAATGAGCATTCCAATCTATAAGAAGAAATATAACTCTGAAGCTGTATTAACTCCAAAGAAGTTCTTGGAATATCGAAAGAAACGCAATCAAGTGGCCAACATTAAAATGCCTAAATTGGCTATCCTGTGCTATAATTCTAATTTCATCAAGGATATTAAAAACAGATACAATACCGAGATGATAAAGTGGCCTTCAGCTAAGGCTTATTATCTTAAGGATTACGATGTTTTGGTGTTAAGCGAATTCGGTATTGGGTCCCCTTCAACCGCAATGCTTCTTGAGGATTTGATCGCTTATGGCATAAAGAATTTTATCACAATCGGGAATGCCGGAGGAATAAGCGATAAAGTAAGGGTAGGAGACATTATCCTATGCGATAAGGCCATAAGAGATGAGGGGGTTTCGTATCATTATATAAAGGATTCAATGTATGCGTATCCAAGAAAGGTTTTTTTCAACAAGGTAAAGAAACATCTTGATAAGAATTTTGAATACAAGATAGGCGCAAGCTGGACTCATGATGTTTTTTATAGGGAAACTGTTGACGAGATAAGGTATTATAAGAAAAAGGGGGTATTGACAACGGAACTGGAGGCTGCTTCTGTTTTCGCTGTAGCCCAATACAGGAAGGTTAATGTAGCAGTGGTTTTTGTTGTAAGCGATTCTATGGCTGATTTAGAATGGAACCCTGGCTGGGATAAGAGAAAGAAAGTCAATACCTCAAATAGGGTTTTCGATTCTTTGATCAGGGTTGAAGTATGATGGGGCTTGTCCGGAAAGGAGAACACACCCGCCTAATCAAAACCTTTAAATATATGGGTATAAACCATAATATTATGGTTAAAAACCATAAAAACGAGAAAATAGCAATTCTAAGGCTGTTGATTAAGAATGCTGAGAAGGATTACAGCATAAGGCAGCTTGCTATACAGAGAAAAATAAATTATAAATCAGCGTATGAGGCAGTAATGAAGCTTAATGAGGAAGGAGTGATTGATATCAATAAACAGGGCAATAATTCTAGGGTCAGTTTTAATTTCAGCTTCAACGAGAGCGTCTTTATCGCTGAGAAAGAAAAAAAAGAGGATTTTCTGAATAACAAAGACTTTAAAGTGCTTTACAAGAGAATCAATGAGATTGAGAATCCTTTCTTCATATGTCTGGTTTTTGGCTCTTATGCTAAAGGCACTGCCCAGAAAGGTTCTGACCTTGATATATGCACAATTACAAATGAGCAAGAAGTTATTAAAGAGATTAACACTATCTTTGACATTACACCATTTGAGGTTCATTCCCTTGAATTCAGCTCAAAAGAGTTCAATAAAATGCTAAAATCAAAAGATTACAATATTGGAAGGGCAATCGTTAAAAATAAAGTCATTCTAAAGAACATCGAAGCATTTTATGAGCTGATAAAAACATGAGCAGCAAAGTAGCCGGTTAGGGTTAATTATATTATAAATCATGGGCAGGGTAAAGAATCCAAACCAATGAGGATTCAAGAATAAGCCTCTGCCTTTCTCTTCATTTCATCTTGAGAACTTTCTAGTTTGCCTATGGAATATACAAGGTATCTAGGATGTTTTGCGTTTAATCCATTCTGGAGTTATAAAGAGCAGTTGAGGTTGAGAGATAATCCTTATTATGGGAACATCTAAAGGTAACAGATTTTCAATGTTGTAATTCCTCTTAAGGGTGTCCAGAGCCATATAAAGCAATTGAGGAAACTTGTTGATTTTCTCTTCTGTTATATTAATGGATGATAAGAAGTCATATTTTGCATCAACAGTATCTATTGCCAGGCCAAGGAGTTGAGGATTCTTTCATCTTGAATTAGCTAGGGAAAGGCATTGGTTTAAAAGTATCTATGGAGAAGAAGTTGGATAAGATGAATTAAGATTGCTAATGAGCATTGGTAAAGGTATTATGGGCTTAACCTATTTTTCTTAAGAGCCTTTTTTAAGCCATCCTTGGATTATTTTCTTGAAAAGAAAAACAAATATAAATTATTCCTCAGTAGAGTTAAATGCTTTTTTAACCCTCATTTTATAATCTTCTAAAGGTTCATATCCCTTGAAGATGTCGGGAAGCTCCTTTCCACTGGATACAGAATCCAGCACTTGTCCCATAAAGGTGTAGTAAGGAAGTTGGGTATAGACTGATGACGGATGTTCCTTCTTGATTTCATCCAAAGCCTTACCGACTTCTTCAAAGTCTTGATTTATGACTATTTCAGCAACGGCCTCTCTACTACCTCGAGGCTCTATAAAAACTGTATTATAAGAATTATACAGCTGTTTATCTGAGCTTAACTTATCAACAAGAGTTTTAATTGGATTTTTACTCATCATTATCACCAAACAAGGATGGTGGGCAAAGACAATTTATAATGCTTTCGCAAGCAGAAAGCCTGAAAGTTGAAAGATAGTTACAATATTTGACAAAAATCATAAAAATCCATAGTGGGTGGATTTTTAGGATGCCAAGAATTCAACCTAAAGAGCGGGGTGTTAAACCCTTCCCAGAGATTGTGAATTTTTGTGCATAAAACCACAAAAAGTGGAAGAGCTATTTCTTCATGCCTTCCTCATAGGTTTCTCTAACCTTCTGGAAAAAAGACTCCAGTTCTTCATTGCCATTATAGAGGGAGGGAATCTCTGCTCCGAATATTGCGCATTCCAAGGCATTTTTGGCAAAGTAGTAATATGGTTGCATTAAGTATATCCCATCTAAAGGGCTGTGCATCTTGGAAGTATCCCATTGCGCTGACCTTTTAGATGGCACCTTGGGTTTCGCCCTATTATAAGCGCTCTTTACTTCTGATATTATATCATCAAGCGATTCCTTTACCTTTGGATATTGCTCATCAAGGAAATCCCTTGCATAAGCATCCTTGTTCTCTACATCTTCATCAAACAAGCCATAATAGAAGTTATAAAGTTTTAGATTGACGTCAAGATTCTCAACGGCTTCCTTTGGATTATAATCGGCCATAATATCACCTGAAAAGGGGATGATTTTTGGATTTATAACTCTTTTGTAACAACAGATCATATGAGTCCTTCTAAAAGAAGAAGACATATAAGAATAGAGCAACATTAGTTGAGGAAAACTTTATAAATCAGTCAGCAATATCACTAAACAAAATGGATGCATACAAAGCAACAAAAAGTAAACTTAAGAATGCTATAGGAGCTATCCTGTATTCAGCAGCTACCTTGGGATACACTAAAAATCCTATCCCTAAAGAATGGAGTCAACAATCAACAAGTTCATTTTATGACAATGATGAGGAAAGTACGATTTTTGAGAAATTGCCTATTGAAATATTTGAGTTTTACAATGCAAAACCAGTATACAATGGAATAATATCCGAACTAGAGAAGAAAACAACATCAGAAGACAACCCGACTAGAATTTATGCTATGGAGGAAACTGCAAGTTGTCTTCTAAGCATAGATGATCGCAATGATTCGGTAATACGCTGGTAAAAAGTTATTTAAACTATGCGTAATTAATCCTCAACATGGATCCGAAAGTATTGGTGCCGGCTGGCTTGTCTTGGATGGTTACTGTTGTTCTATTGCTGGGGGCTACCTGGTATAACTTTATGACAAAGGGAGAATTAGGTATTATAGGGATTATTTTCTTCATTTCTATTGCGGTTTATTTTATATCCCGGCTGGTTATGAAAAGGAAGTGATAATCATTAAGGAATCGATAAGCTTAAATATTAATTGATATTCTAAGTTATCAAATGATAAGCAAAGATATCAAAGAAAGAATAAAGAACCACTTCTTCATAAACCCTAGCGATAAGCTAAGGGTAAGAGAGATAGAAAGAAAACTAAAACTTTCTCTGCCTTCTGTAATAAGATACTGTAAAGAATTAAAGAAAGAAGGATTACTAAGCACAATAGAGATAGGGAATGTGAAGTTTTATACTGCCAGCAAGACCAATACCTTTTTTCTTGAGAAGAGGCTTTACAATATCAAACAGATATATCTATCGGGGCTAATAGGTTATTTAAAAAAAGAGTTAAACAATCCAACAATAGTGTTATTTGGTTCATTTGCAAAAGGAGAAGATACTGAGGATAGCGATATTGACTTATACATTGAATCGCCTTCAAGAAAGCAGCTTGATTTAAGCAAATTCGAGAAGAAATTAGAAAGAGATATCCAGATTTTTGACCATGGAAATATAAGAGAGATAAAAAATGTTCATCTGGCAAACAATATAATCAATGGAATTACTTTAAATAAGTATATTGAGGTATTCAAATGAAATAATATCCCTGAAACAAATAGATTTATATATCAGAAGGAGGGTTGTGATTGATATAGGAAGGGGATGCTGTTCAACTGGATGCGAGTGCGATTGTGATGATATTCCCTCGCATAAGATGTGTCAGATTACCGAGGATAAGCATAACTTTGATTTGGAGAGGGTTAAGAGACTGACTTCTGATCCTAAGTTTATATGTAAATGCTGCGGCAGGACTGCTAATAACAAAGAAAACCTCTGTAGCCCGGATTCTTTGAAATCATAAAAATCTAATGAGAGTGCCACTCACTTTGACAACTGGATTTTGTGCATAGTCATGCTTAAGAAAAGAGAATTATTCTCTGCCAACACTCTTATAGCCCAGCTTTTCTAACAATGAGCAATACTTGTCAAGCTTGTCGCTAGAAGAGTCATCCTTTAGTTTCACCTCGATTCGGCGTATGGCGCTATCAAGGGATGGATGATTAAAGGGTTTAAGCCTAGCTTCTATCGTAATTCCATTATCCTTAATCTTAAAGCCAGCCAAGGTGTCTAAAGTCTTTCCTTCTGGATTATATACCTGGAGGGAACTTCCCTTTTTAGATTCCAATGCTTGTTTAATATCTGAGATGTTGTATGTTTTGACAGAAGAGATTTTGTCCTCATCAGACAAGGCAATTTTAGAGATAGATCTCTCATTAGAATAATCCAAAAAGAACTCTAATGTTTTATCTGATTCTAAGCAACAAGATGCATCCTTTAAGAACTGAACTAAGGGATATTCCCTGCTCGTGCCTCCTTCACTTTCTCCTACAAAATCCTTTATATACCTTACCTCAACCATATCTGCTATTGAGAATAAGAAAAATAAAAATATTTCTTCCTTTAAACATATATGAAAGAGAGCATTAAAGCTCATCTAGCTCGGTTATCACTGCCTTGTGCCATTCTGCCACTATTTTCTTGACTTTCTTCTTTATCTCTTCTTTATCCTCTACAAAATAGTAATAGGCATAACCTCCCTTCTCAAGGTTTATCTGCCTCCTCTTAACGAGTTTCTTCTTGAAGAGGTTTTGAAGAGCTTTCTGGATAGTAGTCCTATCCTTCTTAAATACCTTGACTATTTCCTCAACAGAAAGAGGACCATCAGATTTGGTTAGCTCCATCAGAATGTTATACTCTGTCTTGGAAATGCCGAAGCTGCACTTTATAATTTCATCAAGGTTTACCTGCTTGCACGCAAAGTATATCATTTATCCACCTTACCTAACATT
>DAWM01000079.1:5494-6291 GCA_002505945.1 Candidatus Woesearchaeota archaeon UBA119 | reverse complement strand
TTACCTAACATTCCCTCTGAGTTGCTCTGCTTCCATTATCCTTTCAATAGCTAATATATAAGCAGCTGTTCGAAAGCTCAGATTTTTCTTCTTCTCTATTACATCATTGAAGGCCTTTACCATATGTTCTTTCAGGCGTTCCAAAACCTCATCTTCCTTCCAGTAGAAGCCGTTCCTGTTTTGGCTCCATTCAAAATAGCTTACCAAGACGCCTCCTGCATTCGCTAGGATATCAGGGATTACATCTATATTCCTATTAGCCAGCATCTCATCTGCTTCTGGTGTTACTGGGCCATTAGCCATCTCTAATATTGCTTTGGCTTTTATCCTGTCTGCATTTTCAGAGGTAATCTGGTTCTCTAGAGCTGCTGGGACTAGCACATCTACGTCAAGCTCAAGCAATTCTGAATTGGTTAGCTTATCTTTCTTATCTTTCAGCACAGACCTAGTCTTCCTTTTGCGCTCCAGGACTGCTTCTATGTCTAATCCAGAAGCATCATAGATAGCGCCTGAGGAATCACTGATAGCAACTACCTTATAACCTGCCTTTGAGGCAATCCTTGCAAAGAAGCCACCGACATTGCCAGCACCCTGGATAGCGATTGTTGTTTCCTCTGGCTTTTTCCCTTTCTTGCGCAGATACTCCTGCATAACATAGAAACCGCCTTGGGATGTGGAGTATGTCCTTGCCTGGCTCCCTCCTAAAGGAATAGGCTTGCCTGTTATTACCGCAGGGAAATGCTTGCCTCTTATGGTCTCTATTTCATCAAGCATCCAAGCCATTGTTTGGGGAGAGT
>DAWM01000079.1:0-5270 GCA_002505945.1 Candidatus Woesearchaeota archaeon UBA119 | reverse complement strand
CCACCAAAGCCATTGTTTGGGGAGAGGTATAAACATCAGGTGCAGGAACGTCTATATCTGGGTCAAACTCAAAGGACAAGGCTCTTACATATCCCCTGGCTAATTTTTCCAGTTCATCCTGGGAAAGCTGCTTTGGATTGACAATAACCCCGCCTTTGCCTCCGCCATACGGAACATCAACAACTGCAGTCTTAAGGGCCATCCAGAGGGAAAGCGCCTTTACCTCTTCTATTGAAACATTGGGATGGAATCTTACTCCACCTTTGGCTGGCCCCCTTGAATCGTTGTAATTTACTCTATAGCCCTGAAAATATTGTATGCTTCCGTCATCCATCTTAACTGGGAAGCTGACACTAATTGCTCTTTTAGGATTGAGAAGGAATCCAATCTTATCAGAAATACCTGCCTGCTCAGCAGTATCCTTCACTACCTTTAAAGCGTTCTCAAAAAGATTTGTCATTTTGTTCACCTCGTATCCTTAAGTTCTTTCTTGGCGTAATGATAGGCTGATGTGGCTGCTATTGCGCCTTCTGCCGCACCTACCACAAGCTGCTTGAAGCCGGCTGAGCCGGTTGTAAGGTCACCGGCAGCATATATCCTTGGGATGTTGGTTTTCATGCCATCATCAACCTTGACATACCCTCTTTTATCTACCTCAACACCCAAAGGCGCGAAAAGGTCTGTTGAAGGCTCAGATCCTATCTCTATAAACAAGCCATCCAATTTCAGTTCATTCCCATTGTCAAGCTTAACTCCTTCAAGCTTCTCTTCGCCTTTCAGTTCAGCAACATTCGCATTATAGTTGAATTCCACCTTAGGGTCATCTTCAAGGATTGTCAGCCAATAAGGCTCGCATCTCATCCTTTCCCTCCTATAGATTACATACACCTTAGAGGCGTATTTGGAAAGCAGCATAGCAGAAAGGGCGGCTGCATCCGAGCCTCCTACAACCCCTACTACTTTATCCTTATAGAAGAAACCATCGCAGGTAGCGCAATACGATACACCTTTTCCTGAAAGCTTATCCTCTTTAGGCAGGCCAAGCTTTCTTCTTATCAGACCAGTAGCAATGATTACCTGCTTGGTCTTGTAGCTCTTACCCGAGGAACCCTTAAGAATAAAAACATCATCCTGCTTTTCAATACCCTCAATAATTTCATTGACTACCAGGGTGCCGTAATGCTGAGCTTGCTCTAATACCCTGTTCATCAAGTCATATCCAGATATGGTAATGAAACCAGGATAGTTCTCAACATCAGGGCTGTCCAGGATGGCGCCTCCCTTTGTTTTGGTAAAGAGAGCAGTCTTCAATAGATACCTGCCAGAGTATATCCCGGCTGTAGCTCCAGCTATACCTCCCCCAATTATTGCCATATCTAACAACTCATCTGCTTTAGGAGGATGAATCGCAGGTCCCTTTTTATTTTCTTGCTCAGCCATTATAATCACCTTTTACTCCATATCTAGATATCTTTTAATCCTTGGCAGGTCAAAACCAATCACAATATTGCCATCAATCTCTATTACCGGCACACCTGTCTGTCCTGACTTCTGGATCATCTCCCTTGCTCCTTCCCTGTTTGCAGAGACATCAATATCCTCATACTCAATATTGTTTTCGTCAAAAAAGTCTTTGGCCATACTGCAGTAAGGGCAGGCTGGCGTGGAAAAAACCTTGACTTCTGTCATTTCAATCACCTCGTATATTTCAATGGTTTTCAAGTGCATCCTTTATCTTTTCTTTTAGAGCATCCTTTTGGACAAGCCCTATGGATTCCATAATCTTGCCTTTATCCGGATGGATGAGCAGAACTGATGGAATGGATGTTATAGCATACTGTGCTGCAAGTTGATTGTTATGTTCAACATCAACACCTATAAACTCTATCTTTTCCTTGAGTTCTTCATCATTAGACAAATCCTCTAAGATAGGCTTAATCAGCCTGCATGGAGCGCACCAATCGGCCCAAAAGTCTACCAACAATGACTTGTTTGAATTCTCTAAAAGCTCTTTAAACTCCTCGATATTTACCTGTTTCATAGTATCACCTTGTTTGCACTAGTGAAAATGAAAACCACATCTGATTTATATATTTATCCTTGTTGTGAAAAAAAGGCAACAAAGAAATCACTTCTACGCTAACCTGAGAAAATCCTGCTCACGCCTTCGCTTTTGGATATCCTTATTATCTTGTCAACAAAGCTCTCCACCTTTGTTTCATGACTCACAATAATAATCTGCCTCATATCCAAGGAGTTAATAACATCTCTGACTCTATCCAATTGCTCGGTGGAGAAGCCTTCTGTGGGTTCATCAAGAATTATAAAGTCCTTGGTATTAATATTGCTTACCACATCGTTAATTACTTTATTCAGAGCAAGGCGGTATGCCAAGGCAAGACAGGTTTTTTCTCCTCCTGAGAGGTTGGTTGCATCTGTATCATAGTCATTTATTCTTATGACTGGAGAGAAGTCCTCATCAATTGTACAGAAGATATTCTCGCTTTCAAGGAGTTGGTTGAACCATCCCTCAAACACCTCAACAAATTGGGAGAGGATTCTTGAAAACAGAGATGTCTCTATGGCTTGGGCTATTGTGGGTAAGGTATCTGAAAAGAAGGATTCATACCATTGAAACTCCTCTACTTTACTTTGAGCCCTTGATTTCTTGTCAATCTCCTTTTCAATCTCCAAGATATTCTCTTTATTGAAACTGAGGAAAGAGTTTATCTCTGTTATCTTCTCCTTGACAGAATCCGCTTCCTCCTTGTATCTCTTAAGCTCTTCCTTCTTCTTTTTAAGTCCATCCTGCTTTGCCTTAATCCCTTTTTCATCTTGTTTTATCTCCTTAAGCTGGAATTTCAAATCAGCAATTGCTTTCTCTAGCCTGAATATCTCTTCCTTATCCTTCTTCAGCTCGTTCTGCTTTGAAGAGAGTTTTTCTGATAAGGATTCCTTCTTGTTCTCCTTTTCCAATGCATTCTTCAACTCATCAAGCCTTTTCTTCTTGGCTCCAAAATCATACTCCCTGACATCTGCAAGTTTGCTTTCTTGCTCTTTCATATTATCTAGGCGTTTTTGATTTAGGGAGAGCCTTTCTTCCTTCTCCTTCTTTTGGGATTGAAGCAAAAAGAGTTGTTCTCTCCATGATTTCAGAGAAGATTCCTTTTTGGCGGTATCCTTCATCTTTCTTTCTATGTTAAGGATATTCCCATCCAGGCTTTCCAATACTTGATTTAAGCCCTCAATCTGCTGTTGGGCTTTCCCCTGCTTTTTCTCTTCCTTTGAAGCCAGCTCTTCCATATGCTCTTTTGTTATTGGCTGCTTACAGGTAGGACAAACACTTTTATCCTTGAGGGAATCAAGGAACTCCTTTGATTGATGTATAATGTGCTTCTGCTCGGAAATCTTGTTCATCACATTATCCCTTTTCTCTTTGTAATCAGTCAATCTTTTTTCAAGCAGTTCTGAATTATCTTCCTCTGGTTTATTATGGGAGATATAAGTATTCAACTTCTCTATTTTGGCGGTAAGCTCAGATATGGACTCCTTCAATTGCTCTATTTCTTTCTCTATATTCTCTCTTGACTCTCTCAGATGCTCAAGCTTGAGCTTGCTTTCCTTCATCTTATTGTATTCTTCTTCTAACTCCTTAATCTGCTTGTTCAACTCTTCCTTGTCTTGCCTTTTACCTAACTGTTCTAGCTGCTCATTGATATTCTCAATCTCTTTCTTCAAATTATCTAAAGAATCAGACAATCTTGACTTCTGCTTGTTGTTCTCCTCAATGCTTTTTGACAGATATTCCCTCTTAGATTCTAATCCTGCCTGTTTCGAATTTAGGTTGTTAAGCTCTTTCTCCAGTGAGTCAAGCTTATCAAGGTAGGGCTTAAGCTCTTCCAAGCGTTTTTCCTTCTGGGATTTCTCTTTCTTTATATCAGCTATCTTCTTCTCAGTCTCTTTCTTCTTCTTTTTCTTCTCCTCTAAATCTGAAGCAAAGCCCTGCAATTCCTTTCTTTTCTCCCTTATGCTTTTCCTTACTATATCTGAATTGGAAGCCACCTGCTTATACTTATCCAATTGAAAGAGTTTCCTCAAGATATCCTTCCTCTCTTCAGGGTTCATATAGATTATTTCTCTCATCTGTTCCTGAGGGGTGTAAACGGTATAGCGGAAGAACAGGGTTTTATACTTGCTTACCAAGGAAGAGGAATATCCTAAGATACTTAGGATTTTGGCTTTGAGCTCTAAAGGAGAGAGTTCGTATTTTGTGCCTTCAAAGATAAGATAGCCATTGGTTTGGGCTATATTGCTTCCATTCTTCTTTAGTCCTCTCTTGACAATATAATCCTTGCCCTGGCACTCAAATTTAAGGATGACCGAGCCGGAAGTGGAGCCTGTCCTAAGGAGGGAAGCACCATTAAGGGAACCTCTAATCAAGCCGAACAAGGCGAATTCCACTGCTAGTAGGATAGTGGATTTGCCCGCCCCTATATCACCAGACAACAGCACCTTACCCTCAGGGAACTCCAAATCGGCTTTGGTATAGCTCCTTATATTCCTCAAAGTAATCTCTTTAATAATCATACAATAAGAATAGATGAGGGATATAAAAAGATTGTTGAAATTGTTAAAAAAACTAATGATGTTAAAACCAGACCAAAAAACAAGGAAGAAAGGTTTTAATATGTTCTTTTCTAACCAAGAGATACAATGGGAGAGGAAAAAGGGTTTTTTTATCCTTCGGAAATTGAAAGACGGATCAGAAGACGGGATAAAGAGGAAAAATTTAATATAAGCACCAAACCTTTTGGCTATGAATCTAAGGATGATAATACAATAAAGGACAAACTGGAAATGATAGATTATTATAAAAATCCTGAGTCAGCAGAGAACATTGATGATATCATCTTGTGTGCTGGACTGGCTAAAAAGGTAGAAAAGACCAAGAAAATAATATACAAGCATTTTCCTAATGTGAATATTAGAGAAGTTAATACTGAACAACAATTTTATGATGAAGTAGAAAGACAAAAACCCCTCTTTGTTGTGGGGGATGGATTTGTAAGGGATGACAAAGATAATTCTCTTTACTACTTCGATGATCATGTGGTTAAACTATGTGAAAATAATGATGTTGAATATATCTGTTCCAGGTTGGCAGGGATTTGGCAAAATGTTCTCTTGAATCACAAGTTAAAGAAAGCCAAGGAAAAAATAGGAGAAAAATAAGACTGATTCTAAAGAATGGGGCCGCCGAGATTTGAACT
>DAWM01000066.1:12972-13193 GCA_002505945.1 Candidatus Woesearchaeota archaeon UBA119 | reverse complement strand
ACCCACACAAAAATTGTGAATTTTTGTGCATAAAATATTTTGATGATGAAAGGTTGTTTTCCTGCAATATTAACTTCTGAGAGATATAGTCGAGAGAATGTATAAAAGAAAAGCAGTTTTCAAGGACTCAAAAGAGACAAACAAAATCAGGTGTTTTATTTACATCTAAAAAAGAAAAATTATGAAAAAATCCAAAATAGAAATCAAATAAATTATATTGT
>DAWM01000066.1:12351-12760 GCA_002505945.1 Candidatus Woesearchaeota archaeon UBA119 | reverse complement strand
AAATCAAATAAATTATATTGTTGCTATACTACATACTGCTTGGAGGTTACTAATATGGAATTTTATGATAAGATAAAAACTGCATCTAAGAACTATTTTGGCAAATTAAAGGGAATCGCTGAGGGTGCTATTGAATATGGGAAAGGGTTTTTAGAAATTACTGCACCATATAAATGTATGATGGAGGTCTTAAATAGACCCCAATTCTTTAAAGATCTTGGGAATGTTGCGATGAAGGAAGGCAATGAGTTCATAACGTTAGGTAAAAAGATTAATGCCGTAAACAGAAAATATACTCCCAATACCAATATTTCCAATGCCAAAAGGCCTGGAAAATTTAGCTTAGAATCTTTGTTGGCATAGTTAAGTCATTTACCTAATGGAATTTTCTTTTTTATTCTAATTCTTT
>DAWM01000066.1:6849-12048 GCA_002505945.1 Candidatus Woesearchaeota archaeon UBA119 | reverse complement strand
AAATATACTAAATAGATTAGACTTTACTTCATCTAAGTTCAACCCCATATATGCCTTTTTATTATTAATCTCCCCTGCTAAAAGCTCTGCCTTACAAATCTTCTTGTTTTTCAGAGCAGTATCAAACTCATGAAGATAAATCGCATACTCATTCAACCTTTCATCAAACTCATCATCCTCTGGATGAAACAAAGACAGCTTCAAGCGCTCCAGACCTTGTTTTATATCATCCTGGTGGGCAATCAAAGTAGAAAGGAAATATCTAAAAGAAAATAGCTGAGAAACATTAGCCTTGTCAATATCAGCCCGAGTTAAGATATTTTCTAATCTAGGAAAATTCTGGTAAGCTTCTTCTACTTTTTTAAAGAAAGCATCTAGATAAGAAGAATCCTCCTCTTTAAAGTAGTCATTTAAATAGATTAAAGCTACTTCATATATAGAATAAGCCTGATGCACCACTTTTTGAGTTTTATCTAGGTTATCGGAATCTCTACCTAAGAAAGAGTCAAGATTCGGAATAAAGGATGAAACAGGATAATTATCCAGAATATTTTGCAAACTATCATAGAAATTATTTTCTTCAAGAAGAGCTTGAACGGTATCATTCAATGACTCAAATTTATCGTATATTTCCTCACGAAATCCGTCTTCCATTAAGATCTGCAGAAAGCTCTAAAATAAAAATATTTTGATGATGAAAAGGTTGTTTTCCTGCAATATTAACCTGTTTAAAGTATAGTCGAGAGAATATATGAGGGAAAAGTAGTTTTCAAGGGTTCAAAAAAAACTGCCATGATTAGGTGTTTTATTCATATTTGAAAGCCGGGAATTATGAAAAAATCCACAAAAAAAGCGAATAAATTATATTGTTGCTATGTTATATCTACTTAGAGGTGGTAAATATGAATTTGAAACAAAAATTGTTTGGAAATGAAAAGTCAGAAGGCAAGTTAGAAGGACTGGAGTTTTTCATGAACGGTGGAAAAGACGCGAATAAAAGCATCGATAGGATGATTGAGACAATAAGTGAAATGACTACAAAGATGTATGATCTTAGGCACACCATAGATGGATTGAACGATGCATACAAGGTTACCAACGATGGATTCAATGAAATTGAGGATGTAGCTCAAGAGCATACAGAGTCTAGAGAAAATGCATACAAGTCCTTAAAGCCAGTTTATGGCTTAGCCTAAAAACCCTTTCTTTTTTTCTTTTATCTTATATTCTTCTAACTATGTTGATACCAAAATATTTAATAAGATTGCTCGGATAAACCAAGCTATGAACCAGCAAAAGCGATTTCTTCAGCGAGGAAGACCATTGAAAAGCAAGATTAGAGAGAACATCACACAGCTTCTATATTACCTAAAAGCATCTGATGGCTATTCCTTGTATAAATGGTATTTAGAGCTATTCGGCAAGGTCAATATCCGCTCTATATACTACCACTTAAAAAAAGGCTGCGAGATAGGTATCTTCAGAGTCAAAGAGATTAAGCAAGAGAAAGGGGATTATTCCTGGGGAGATTACTCAAAAAAGGTCAAGTATGAGCTTACCAGCAAGGCAACCCCTAAACAAGACAAAAGAATAAAGAACAAGATAAGCAATATCAAAAAGAAGAGAAAGAAAAATAGCTTAATCTAAGACCTGATTCAATAACTTCTTTACTTTATCCCTTCCAATCTCCTCAATAAAAGAAGCCAATTTTGGACCTCTTTTCTTATCAATCAGAATCCTATAAAAAGTGGTAAAGAATTCCTTAAAGCCCATATCAAGCTTCTTGGCAACCTCGAATATCTCATATTCCAGTTTTTCGGTGGAGATATCGCTATCCACCAAATCCAATACCCCTTTCACTGCTTTCTTCTGCTTATCTGAAAGGGATTCCTTTAATTCTTGAGGGACTTGCTCCCTAACAACAAACTTGAAGTCATCAGGTGCATGTCTCTGCAGCCAATTCTTAGCCAAGGTAATTCTCCTTCTAAGCCTTTTCTCATCAAACTCATTTTTTACATCCTTTCTGAAGAACTCATATGTCTTATTCTCATCATAATCATGGGAAAGCAATACATTTGTTATATGCCTAAAAGAGGGCTGTATGGGAAGTTCATCTGGCAATTTATCTTTGTCCACAATAGAAAGCTCATAAGCCAGCTTTTGCTTGTCCTTTTCATGCTCGGCAACATTCTCTTCACCAAAATAAATCCGCTCGCATTTCTCAAAATCCTCGTATATCTTCAACACATCTGTATCAAAAGAAATCTGAAAATTAGCATTGGGACGAGTGCCTGCGAAAAGCCATCTTACAATCTCAGGCTCGTATATATCAAGCACATCATTTAGCGTAACAACATTTCCGGTAGAACTGGCAAACTCCCCTCCTCCCTTTATCTTAATCCATTCATACATAAAGCCGTAAGGCGGCTTACCGGGCCAAAGCGTCTTGAAAAGCTCTACCCCTGAATCCCTTGAGCCACCGGCAGCAAAATGATCCTTGCCTCCTGGCTCCATATCCACCTTTTCATAGTTCCAACGCATAGGCCAATCCACTCTCCACTTCAGCTTTGCAATCCCTTTCTCTCTTAAATCAAACTCCTCTTTATGGCCACATTCACACTCATAATAGACCTTGTAGTCTCCTCTATACTCTATCTTAGTTATTGTGTCCTTATCACATTTGGAACAAAAAATAGAGATTGGCACCCAGTCTTTCGGCAAAGGAGTAGTCCTATACTTGTTGAGTATTTTTCTTATTACATCCGTGTTCTGAAGGCAGTAATCCATGTCATCCGCATAAACACATGATTCATACATCTTGGTTTGTCTTATGAATCTTGGAAAGATTCCCACAAGAGGCAATGTCTCTTCTACAATTGCTTCATTATGCTCAGCAAATGAAGGATGATTGCAATCGTAAGGGTCAGGAACCTTTGAGATTGGCTTCCTTAGATAGGTTTTAAGCATCTCCTGATTAGGCATATTCTTAGGCACCTTCCTTAGCACATCAAAATCATCCCAAGAATAGAGAAAATCAGTCTTCTTGCCTAGCTTTTGCAGAGCTCTCACTACCAATTCAGTAGTAATCATCTCTCTAAAATTGCCCATGTGCACGGTTCCGGAAGGAGTAATACCAGAAGCACAAACAAAAACCTCCTTGCCTGGATTCTCCTTTATCATCTCCTCGGCTATCTGAAAAGCCCAGTGTTTTTTGGTTGCCATATCCTAGAGAAAATACTATTTATTTATAAAAGATTTGGATTTTAAGATCTGTCCGGAAAAGAAAGGGAGAGTATATTTCTGAATGACCTAACCAATAAATTTTAAAGATGTTAGAGGATATTATCTTTTTGCCTTTTAATCTTGCCTTAATCTAGCATACTTGTTTATGTTATTATGGGCAAACTCGGATTTTAAGAAATTTACTGCTTGACATCCTTAACTCCAATCTCTTCTCCTTCCTCTATATCAATAACCTTGACATGCAGAGTATTCTTTATCTCCCTTTCAAACATGCTTAAATCCATAGTTTTGGGGAGGGTTATTGTTATTGAAGATAACTCTGCCTTCATTGAGAGATTATTGAGGGCCTTATACCTTCTAACTGCTGAGATTACGCTTAACAAAGCCCTTCCTGAGTTCAAAGCATCCTTGTTCTCCCATTCTTTCTTTGGATTGGGCCATTTCGCCAGATGAATACTCTTATGCTTCTCAAACTCCTTGAAGAAGCTTTGGTATATCTCCTCAGAGATATGCACCAAGAAAGGAGCAAACAGCTTCAATGTTGCCAGAATAGCATTGTAAAGGGTATACCTAGCTGATTCCACCTCCTCTTTGGCATAGTTATCGCTGTTATACAATCTATCTTTAATAATCTCTAAATAATTATCGCAAAAGTCATTCCAGAAGAATCTTTCAACCTCAGCCTTTGACTTTGAGAAGTCGTACTGCTCAAAGAACAAGGTAGCATCCTTTATTACTTGATTCAACTCAGCAAGTAGCCACTTATCAAGATGAGAGAGCTTGACATCTTCAGAAGGGCTATATCCTTCCAGATGCATCAAAGCGAAGCGGGCAGCATTCCATAGCTTGACAACGGTCTTCTTGCCGTTTGACAATTCTTTCTCGGAATAATTCACATCCTCTCCAAATTTCTTGCTTGCAGCCCAATACCTCAAGGCATCCGCACCATACTTTTCTATTACATTCATTGGATCTACAACATTGCCCTTGGACTTAGACATCTTCTTACCATGCTCATCCAGTACCCAGCCATTAATCATGGCAACCCCCCAGGGCAGCTTATCCTCATGAAGATAAGACTTTACAACAGCGTTGAAAAGCCAGAAACTAATGATGTCATGGCCATTTGATCTTAATGAGTAAGGGAAAATCTTATCAAACAATTCCCTTTTAGAACTCTTCTTGGTATCCCAATCAGTCGCAATCATAGGGGTTAAGGCGCTCGTGGCCCAGGTATCCATCACATCCTCTTCCGGGATAAACTTAGTATGCCCACATTTAGGACATTTATCAACAGGAGGCCTATCTATTAGAGGGTCAACAGGCAAATCTTCCTTATTGGCAAGAATCTTCTCGCCGCATTTCTCGCAATACCATACAGGGAAAGGAACCCCATGGAACCTCTGCCTTGATATGCACCAATCCCACTGAAGTCCTTTTATCCAATTCTCATACCTGTGCCTCATAAACTCTGGATGCCACTCTATCTGTTTTCCCAACTCAATAAACTTCTCCTTTAAATCTAAATACTTTATGAACCATTGCTTGGTATGAATAATCTCTATCTCATGACCGCATCTCTCATGCACATTCACAATATGAGTTATTTGCTCTTGTTTTTTCAACAATCCATTCTCCTTTAAATCCTCTATAATCGCTTTTCTTGCTTCCTTATTCTTCATACCCTTATACTTCCCCGCAATATCCGTCATCCGGCCAGTTGTATCAATCGCCACCTTAAGAGGAAGATTATAGGCATAGTACCATTCCATATCTGTCAAATCGCCAAAAGTGCAGCACATAACCGCTCCACTGCCCTTCTCCATATCAACCCTTTTATCTGATAGAATAGGCACTTCAAAATCAAATAAAGGTACTTTGGCCTTCTTTCCTACCAACTCTGAATGCCTTTTATCATCAGGATGAACAAATATGGCTAAAAAAACGGGGAGGAGC
>DAWM01000066.1:0-6635 GCA_002505945.1 Candidatus Woesearchaeota archaeon UBA119 | reverse complement strand
CAAATATGGCTACGCAAGCGGGAAGCAGCTCTGGTCTGGTAGTGGAGATTATCAAATCGCTATCATCTTCCACCACCCTAAAAATAACATCATTGAAAGAACTGTTCAGCTCCTTATCCTCCAACTCAACCTGAGCGATAGCCGTCCTGCAGTGAGGGCACCACAGTGTAGGAGCTTCTTTCTGGTACTCCCTGCCTTTCTCATATAAGTCAATAAAGGACAGCTGGGATATCCTTTGAGAGTTATCATCAATTGTCCTGTAATCTTGAGTCCAATCAGGAGAAACCCCTAAAGATTTCCACTTCTGCCTCAGCTTCTCTTCAGTCTCCTTGGTTACATTTAAGCATCGCTCTTTGAACTCCTTACGGGACATAGAATTGCCTCTTACCTTAGCCTTCTTCTCTACAAACCTCTCTGTAGCCAAGCCGTTATCATCAAAGCCAAACGGATAGAATATCTCCTTTCCTCTCATCCTCTGAAAACGCATCGCAAAGTCTGCTTGAGCATATCCCATAGCATGCCCAATATGCATCGTGCCAGAAACAGTCGGGGGAGGTGTATCCAAAGAGAATATTTCCTTGTTGGTATTAGGATTGAACTTGAATATACCTTCCTCTTCCCAAAAATCCTGCCACTTCTTCTCCTTATCAGAGATATTATATCTTTTATCTAGTCCCATAACAATCACATCATTCTATGACTAAAGAATGGCAAGAGGTTTTATATTTTTAAATTTATCTCATTCTGGCTTAAAAAAGAATCTATTTCTTTGGCTTGCTCTTCTCAGCTTTATCACTTATAATCCCTGAATTCCCATCTGGATCTTCCAAGACTATGTTTATTGTCTCGGAGCCCCATAGAACCCTATTAATCTTTTTGATATGATTGCGAGCCTTTTTGACATTCTCCTTTTCTGTATCACTGTCTTTAATAACCTCTAACTGATGTTTCATCCGGTTAAGCAAACCTTCAATATTGGTAACATAACCGTTGGAGGCAATTCCCGGTTCAATTGAGCCCACCCTTCCGATTCTTACCTTTGCTGAGGATGATTTGATTACACGAACATTAAGGTCCTCTGGCTTCTCAACTTTGAAGCTGAATTTGACCGGCTCATTTACATCTACCATCTCCACATCCGCCTTATGATAGCGGCAATTAGAGCAGGTCATAGAGAACAACAGCACTGTGCCAAAGTAAGGAACATCCCTTGCACTCTCTCTCAAAGTTAAGGTATTCTTTCCGCATACAGGACACTTCTGGCCACCAAGCTCTGAAACATCAGACCCTTTTTCCTCTTTTTTTTCTTTTATTGTCATTTTACAATTACTCACCAACAGACTAAACAATCTAATGATTTTAAATGAAAAAAGGTAGTATTTAAGCATTTTGCTTGCCATGCTTCTGATTAATCAGCAAAAGGGATAAAATTTAAAAAGAAGTAAAGAACTAAACCTGAAAGGGGGGTTCATAATGTCTAATTTTTCCAGAAAAGCAATAGCTAATCCAGTTAAATTTATGCTGGGATTGGTTGAAGAGATGCCTAATCAGATAAGAGAGGCCAGAAAAAATTGCTCAGGAATCCTCCTTGAAAAGAAGTTTAAGGACATATATCTATTCGGAATGGGTGGCTCAGGGATAACAGGTGATCTGCTAAAAGAATACCTTATTAGAAAACATAAAATCAGAGCTTATTCGGCTCATAACTATGAAGGTCCTTTCTGGATGGACAAGGATTCATTGGCTGTGATTCTCTCTTATTCAGGGAACACAGAAGAAGCAATCTCTTGCTATAATTTTGCCCGCAAGAAAGGAAGCCAGATATTAATTCTAAGCTCGGATGGGAACCTCAAGAAGATTGCTAAGAGGGATAATATCAACTTTGTTGAACTTGAAAAAGGCATACCGCCCAGGTCAAGTGTTTGCTTGATGTTCTTCTCCATTCTTCAGATATTAGAGAATTCTGGTATAGTACCAAAACAGGAAAAGGAGGTTGAGAAGACGATTAATATGCTTTCCTCTAAGAAGATTAAGGACAATGGAAAGATTTTAGTGGATAAGATTATCGGTAAAACTCCTTTAATATATGCCTCACCACATCTGGCTCCTATTGCATATAGATGGAAGACCGAGTTTAATGAGAACGCTAAGAAACTAGCCTTCTGGAATTATTTCCCCGAGCTTAATCATAATGAATTAGAGGCTTTTGGTTCACCTCAATCCAATTATCATGTTATAATATTGAGCGATGAGGAGGATTCAGGAGCGTTGAAGAAAAGAATAGAGATTACAAAGCGGTATATAACAAGAGGGAGCTCCTTAACCCATATTATGCTTAAAGGCAATTCCTTCCTTAGCAAGATGTTTTATTCAATTGCCCTGGGGGATTTTGCTTCTATTTACCAAGCGGTGAGGGACAACAAGAATCCTCTACCAGTAAGTTTCATAGAAGAGTTCAAGCAAGAACTCAAATCAGGAAAAAAGGAATAAGAATGGCATTATCAGTTTCAATAGATATTGGTGGAAGTCAATTGAGGTTTGGTCTGGTGCAGGATTGCAAGATTGTTAAGTTTAGCGTTCAGCAGACTCCTTCCAAGAGAGAGGATTTTCAAGAGGTCCTGATTAGCAAAACAAAGGAGCTTTTAGCATATGCTGGTGAAGAATATAAGAGACATAAGATAAGCCATATTGGGGTATCTACGATAGGACCGGCGGATTATAAGCAAGGAATAATAATGCACCCCCATAACCTCCCTTTTCTAAAGGAATTCAACATAAAGAGGCTTCTGAGTATCCTTAAGCTTCCTATAAAAGTTGAGAATGATGCCAATTGCTTTGCCCTTGCCCAAGCAGTTTTGGACAAGAACCCTTCCAGAAAGAATGTATTCGGGGTTACATTAGGAACAGGTATCGGAGGGGGCCTCTGTATTGATGAGAAGATATACAAAGGAAGAGGGAATGCTGGCGAGATTGGGCATTGGAGTTATGGAGACAAAAGGTTTGAGGATGAATTCCAGCGGATTAAAGAGGAATATGCCAAAAAGCTTAAGGTGGAAGATTTCCAAGGGGTCGGCAAAGCGGCTAAGAAAGGCAACAAGGTAGCATTAGAGGGCTTTCAGAGGATTGGAACGCTTATAGGAGAGCTTTCTAGAAACATAATATTAGCCTATGATCCGGATGTGATTGTTTTTGGTGGTGGTTTATCATATTCCTGGAGTCTTTTGAAGAGGCATATCATTAGAGCCATCAAGAAGAGGAATGGGTTGATAGCAAAAAGGCCTATAATCAAAAGAAACACAATACCTAAAGCAAACCTTCTTGGAGCATCTCTGCTTACGAAGTATTAGAGGGCAATGTCAACTTGTGTGAGGTGGCGTCATCTGTCATCTGCATAAGCATTTGCTTTAGCAAATCTTATTGACGATGACACGGCGGGGGTTGTCCCTTACGGGGTGCCGTGTAGACGCCGAACACAATTAAGTTGACTTAACCTTATTAGAAACTATTTTCTTGGCTCTGTTCAAACTGAGAAGTCCGTTCTTAGCGCCCTTTATCTGGATTACGCTCTCAGAGTTAGCAAGACCTATTTTAAGGGCTTGGGAGAAGCTTAACTTCTTGACTAGTGCAGATAGGAATCCAGCACAAAAGGCGTCTCCAGCGCCTGTGGCTTCTATTACCTTGATGTTATGGGCTTTAACCCTGTGATAGTTATTGGAGGAATCTAAAGCAAATATCCCTCTCTTGCCGTCTGTAATCACAACTGAAGATGGGCCTTTTTTCTTGAGCTCTTTTAGCATCCTTTTCTCAGAGCCATTCTCAGGAAGTTGAAGGAGATAACCTGCCTCCTCTTTATTTAAGATGAAAACAGAGCACCCTTCTATTATTTCCTTTATTGGATTGAGTCCGTTCTTAGCCATATATGTAGATATATTGTATGAGAAAGGAATATTATGCTCTCTGGAAAACATAGAGATTCGCTTCAATGAGCTCAATGAATTCCCTGAAAGAGAAGCAAGATGTATCCATTTAGGCTGGATATTATCGAGTGTTTTATTGTTTACGATAAAATGCTCATTTGCCCCCCTATGCGTAAGAATTGTTCGGTCATGGCCTACACTATCAAGGATAATTGAATAGCCAGAGGGATATGTCTTAGACCTTTGGCCTATGAAATCAACCTTATCCTTCCTTAAGTCTTTAACAATCTTATCGCCATTCTCATCCAAGCCTATCATTCCTAAAAAGGCGGCTTTCAAGCCCATTGCCGAGAAACCGGCAGCTGCATTCGTACCTCCTCCGCCTGTTGAAAAGAAAAGTCTGTTTATCTTAAGTTTAGAGCCTTCTGGATAAGCAATAAACTCCTCCCTAACTCCATCTCTATTAATCTTTATATCAGCGAAGTCAGTATCAACAAAAACATCTATGGTTGCTCCACCCACTACAAGAACATCATATCTTTTCATTAAATGGATAATTAGAGTTTATATTTTTAAACCTTTCCCAAAAAGAGAATAAGAAAAAGAGATTAAAAAAGAAAAATTATTTCTTGGCCAGCACAATCAGCATAAGAACTAAGATAATGACCAAAAGACCAGCGGTGCCGATTAGAATCCCAATAAACATTGGGGTCTCTGTGAAAGGTGTTTCCCTCACAATTTCCTTAGGTGGCTCCTCTTCATCTTCCTTTTCATCATCTGGGAAGACTATTTCGGTATCGTCATCTTCAGTCTCATTCTTCTGTGGCTCTTCCTCATCCCCATCATCTGAAGGAGGTTTTGGCCTCTCCTCTACTTGGAGATCAAAGGTTTGGTATACTGTTGCATCTTCGCCTGGAATCTCTCCTTGGATAACAACCTCATATGTTCCAGCTTCCTCTATAAGAACATCAAAGGTCTTGTCAACAGAGTATATGTTGTCGCTGTCGTATGGATCTGATTCCAATTCAATACCTGAATCCACAAAATTAAACTCATCTGTATCAGGAGATTGAATCTTTAATACAACATCATCTTCATCCCTTGAGCCAATGTTCTGAATTGTACCCATTACCGTAACTCTTGAGGATTCTCCAGCAAAGATTCTTTGCGGGAACATATCTGCTCCCTTCATCAGAAGGGCGTGCCTCTCTTTCTCTATTTCTAAGGTATAAGAGACCTCAACAAAGTAATCCTCGCCTTCTTCATCTTCGCCATAAACTTTAATGTCTACATCATACTCCTGCTCTTCAATAGAATACGGAACATCAAACTCTACAGATAAAGTTTCATCATCATCTGCTCTTATATCTGTTTCATCTGACTCAAGTTCAAGTGGTTCGTTTCCTTCGTCCTCAAAATCATCAATGATTAATTCGAAATAGACATTTTCTAAATCAAGCTCTTCCTCAAAGATATCTTCATCATAGTAGTTCTCAATGTCAAGACTTATAGTAACTTTATCTCCTGGATGTGCTTCAAAAGTGGTTCCTCCATCCTCATCAAGATTGTCGTCATAGTCATCATAGCCGTCTACCTCCACTTCTCCATCAATAATCCTTAATCTGGAAGGCTGTTCCAGGACTTCTAAGGTATATTGCTGGATATCATATGCAGCAGCATTATCCTTTTCATAGGCCTTTACAGAGACCTGAACAGTTTGTGGATCTGCAGGTGCAGTCCAAGTAATCAAACCATTGCTAGCATCAATAGTCATTCCAGATGGTTTCTGGATGAGAGAATACTCAAGCTCGTCCCCATCAGGATCATTTGCATCAACATTGTAGTAGTAATCCTTATTCAGGTATGCCTTTGTTTTTGCTGAAGTAGTTATTACTGGCAAGCGGTTCTTATCCTGCACTGTAATTGTTATATTTTCAGAAGCAAACACGCTTGCATTAGCGCTTTCCATCGCTGTGAAATTAGCATAATATGTTCCAGCGGCTTCAAATCCAGGTGTCCAGCTGAATTCCCCTGTAGCAACATCAAAAGAATAACCAGTTGCATTGGTTTCTACTCCATATATAACCTGGCTAGTGTTCCCAGTTGCATTCAATTCAAAAGCCAATGTCTGGTTCTCCTGCACTACCTTATTACCTACTGACTCCAAGGTTATTGCATAGGCCAGAGAAATAGCTAACATTATTCCTAACAAAAATGATATGTATTTCTTCATTTTAAACCCCCTACATGTAACGACTGTGGAGTAGTAGTGATATTTAAAGGTTTCGTTGGTTCCTTATCCATTTATTAAAAGAAGGTTGGATGCATATTTAAGAAATAAGAAGCGGTTTATTAGGAAAATTAGAGGAGCAAGCGCTATGAAAAGGTAGATGTTAATGCTCAATACTTTTAACAGAATATAAAACACCACTAAATGTAGCAATGAAAAGCCTGCTACTCTCCATAGATTCGCTTTCGCGAATAATTTTTTCTTAAAACCCAAGCGCCTTTCATTCAAAAGGTTGAATATGAAAAGGTAGAGATAAATGGTCAACAGAGAGATAGGTAAAGAGGATTCAAAAAGAGTGCCGAACACATACAATATTCCAAGTATTATTAAGGGCATTAATAAAGAGATAAGATAGAAACGCCAGAAGGTCAATGGCTTCTTTACCATTCTCTTATATTGAAATCTTCTTATAATAGGAATGAAGAATA
>DAWM01000004.1:5866-7995 GCA_002505945.1 Candidatus Woesearchaeota archaeon UBA119 | reverse complement strand
AATAAACCTTCTTCTCCTTCTTAAAGAAAGTCTTTTCTTCTACCTGTTCTAAGAGCTTTCTGTATCTCTCCTCATGATGCTCCTCAGCTTTAGCAATAGCCCGAATCCTCTTTGCAATTTCTGGATATCCTTCCTCTTCAGCAATATCAGCGAAACCAGGATAAAGCTCGCTGTTCTCCTCATGCTCTCCCTCTATAGCCGCTCTTATATTGGTAGCAGTATCTCCAACCTTGGCAGGCGCGTCCACCTCTTCAAGCGCAATCTTGTCAAACTCTTCTCCTTCCTTTTTCTTTAAATCCTGAAGCATATCCCAGAAAGATTGGGCATGCTCCTTTTCATTATCTCCCGTTTCAAAGAAGATACCAGCAATCTGCTCATAACCCTCTTTCTTGGCAATCTTGCCGTATATTATATATCTGTTTCTTGCTTGGCTTTCTCCTATAAAGGCCTTCATTAAGGATTTCATTGTTTCGTTCATATAAACCACCCCATAAAGAAAAAATAATTAGACTTTTTAAAAGTTGTGAAGTAAAGGGTTTAAAATCAGTCTTCCTGGATTTCAGGCTGAACCTTTTTCCCAGAATCAAGCACAGATGAGATATCCTCTTCCTTTATCTCATCCTTGTTGTTCTCAACTGCATCCCTCAGCAAATCCTCAACATCCTCTAAGAGTTGTCTCGGGTTTTTAGAGCGCTGGAAGACCTTCTTGATAACACCATCGCTGATTAAGTCAATATCGCCAATCCTCTTTCTAATTAACTCAACCGCTTGTTCATCCCTCAACCCTTTAAGCTTGAAATGGTTCTCTCCAATCCTTTCCTTTATCTCTCCTTGCTTGAAATCAGGCTTATTACCATTTGTAACCAAAACAACCGAATGGAAGAAACCATCATCAAAGTATTGAGGCAGGAGTTCCTTGTCCTTTATATTCATGTCCTGCGCCTCATCCAAGAGCAGGATGTTATGCTTCTTCTTTATCCTGAAAATCTTATGGAAAACACTACCTGCCTTTATAAGCATATCCTCATAATCAATAGAACCAAGCTTTCTGTTGCAACTGTAATAAATTATCCTGAAGTCTTCTCTGAATTCCTCTATAATTCTTTTTAGGAGTGTGGACTTGCCAAAGCCATAATCACCCTCAACAAGAATCATACTTCCCTTATCCACTCCTTCTATTATTCTTTTAATCATCTCTTCATTCCCTAAGAGCTTATTGTCCTCTCTTGGTTTTATAGAGAGCGGATTTGTCTTGAAACCCAGTTTGTTGAACCATGTATCTCGTTTCATTCTATCTCAACCTCGAAAATTGCGCCGCATTCAGGGCATTGTTTATCTTCATCGGTGCATAAAGCTCCGCATGCCTCGCAATATTGATCACAAAACTCGCATCTGTAATAATTGCCTACTTTCTTCAATTCCTTACCACATTCAGGGCAGTAGAAGACCTCATTAGGTTCTTTTTCCTCCAACTCAGGCAAGGTGTTCACAGCCTTATTGAAATCCTCCGCATCAACCTCTTTCTTGCCAGTTGCGACTGCATATTCACATGCCTTATCTAAGATAGCCAAAGCCTTTTTGACATTTCCTGGTGCTGTATCGTAGGCCTTATCAATAAATTCTCTTGAAAGAATATTGGATGCCTCAGTCCTTTCTACAACCATCTCGGTAAATGTTTCTTTAGGAAGAGGCTCAAGCTTGATTATCCTTTTACCAATCCTACTTCTTAAAGCATCAGTAATCTCCAGCTTATCATAATCAGTGCAGGTGAATACCACAGAACTTAAGTAATCCTGGTCAAAATAATATCGGATTTTCTCGCAGTTCTTCTGTGAGAGTTTTTCAACATTATCAAGCAGTAGAATCATTCTTTTTGGCATCATGCCCAGAATCTTTCCTTTCACAAAGCCATACCTCTTTCTGAGCAAGTCCTCAATGTCAAGCTTCTTGTTGAGCTTTGTGGCATTAACATAAATTACCTTTCCTCGGCCTTTAAAATTGTCAACAGCATACATAAGGAGCATTGTCTTGCCAAAGCCTGGTTTCCCTTCAATAACCAGCATATTCTTTGAAAGAATTCTATAAAGGACCTCCTTAGCTTCCTTTTCTCTATCGGCCATTTCATATAT
>DAWM01000004.1:1083-5575 GCA_002505945.1 Candidatus Woesearchaeota archaeon UBA119 | reverse complement strand
TAGTAGTGATATTCCACTCTTAAGAAGTAATTATGCGCTTCTTTTTAAAGATTTTCCTTTTCGCGAATATGTTTTACTGTTTTCCTTTGTTTTTCAGAAGGTAATCCTTGATATCCTGAATCTCTTGATGGTTTATAGAGCAGCCGGCCAGTTTAGTCCCCCAAAGCATCCCATCAATAATCTTATCCTCTATCTCAGGCATATACTCCTTTTGGTTCTTGTCATTGTAGCGTTTCATTGCTCCCTTCTCATAGGCAATGGCGAGCAGTTCAGCTGACCTTAGAATCTTTACTGGTTTGGTAATATTCTGGAACTTCTTAACTTTCTTAGCATCCTCTTTGACATTTGTATGCAGTCTTGAGGATAATTTATGCTTAAGTCTTCTCGGAGCTTCAATCATAAGCCTCATGTTCGTTTCATCAATAACAAATGCTTGCAAATCATGTTGGATGACACCACAAAGACATTCAATCTCTCCTTTATGTGCAACCTGGATTTGCTTTCCATTTGCATAAAAACACTCGTTTGCCAGTTTAAGGGTTTCATCCACAAACTCCTTCTCAACATCCATTATTTCAAGCACTTCTTCGCTTATGAGATCCAATGCCTGAATCGCCTTAATCTCAAACCGCTTTATGGAAATAGGTCTATCAAATATCTCCCTTTTTACAGCCTCAGTAATATAGAAGGAAGTGTTGCTTCTTTTTTTGAGCTCCTCAAATACCCAGAGCATATTGTTAATGGACAAGCTGATAACAGGACCTGCATCTAATCCAATCCCTTTCATTTAAACACCTCCTCTGCAGTCTTTAATCGGTCTATGGCTTTTATCTTAGAGCTGGATTCCTCGTCAAATTTAGCATTTCCCAGGTATGACATCAAATCCCAAAGGCTTACATCAAGAATCTCTGCAACCTGCCCTAAGGAAATTCCATGCCTGTATATATTGGCACCTTTTCTAACCTTGGCTTGGGAAAGCACATCCTCTACATAAATATCAAACTTTTTGTCTAAATGGTTAATAAGCTTAAGAGAGCCTTCCAATTCCTTCTCAAATTCAGTATCCTTCTTTTTCTTTATAGAAGAAATCATCTTCTCAAGCATAGTGTTTATTTTTCTAGTTGGCATCTTGCCCTTGCTTCTATCCAGCATCTTTGATAGGGAATAAATCCCAATCGCTAGATTTATTGAAATCTTATCTTGGTATATGGAAGCAGAATGGATAGTCTGGTTGGACATGGCCTTCAGCTTTCCCATGTCCTTCTCTTCAATCGCTGAAATAGTGTTGTTTAATACCTCTATTATATGTTCTCTCTCAGTTTCAATCATTTTTATCCTCATCCCCTCTTACTCTAATAGGATGGCTGGTTTGCCAGGCATTGCCTGTTTGGATTTAGGCATATCCTTCTCCGGGTTCTGATGTATTATTATCTCTGAGTTGAATTCCTCTTCTAAGAAGCCCTTGGCATCTCTTATCGCTTCCTCTTCTGTTTCTTTGTCTAAGAAAGAAGGCAATGCCCTTTTCTGCAGAATCTTAGGAAGGAACTTTATTATTTCTTTCCCATGTTTCTTTAAGTCAGTTTGCATAACCTTCTGGATAATCTGCTTAGGATTGTCTGTTTCTTTTAATTCTTGCTCAACCAGGTCAAACAGCCTATATTTCCAATCCTCAGCAAAGAAGATTCTAATCCTTTTTATCTTATCTAACTTGGCCAGCTCAGACACATTTCTTATGTCTTCCAATAGGTTCTTCACAAGCCATTCAGCATCCTTCTTCAATTTTGCAGCTTTGATTTCAGGCCATTCTGTTTTTGAGATGAACCCTTTCTTCCCGATTCCCTTCCACGCCTCCTCGCAGAAGAAGGGAGTAATAGGACTAAGCATTATAAGTTGAGACTCAATTACCTTGTTTATAATCTTCTTGTTCGGATTGTTCTTACATCTTCTTAGATACCATCTCAGATGGTTTGACAGCTGGAAGAATGTATTATGGAAAGCAGTTCTGAAAAGAGTGTTCTCCATAGCATCACTCACATCTTTGATTGTATCATACAATCTTGATTCCATCCAGTCATCAATCTTCTTCCTTTCTTCCCTGCCTTTATTGTATATTGAAACAATATATTTAATCCATTGCGGGAACTTAGCCAAAAGGCTTTCAGCGAATTCTGTGTCCCAGTTAGGATCATCCATCTCCTCTCCTCCCGACAGAAGGGTAGCTCTGGTTACGTCTGCAGGATAATTCTCCAATAAATCCTTTATAAGCAGGAAATTCCCCTTGGATTTAGACATCTTGGCTCCGTCTATTGTCAAGTAGCCGTTAACCCCCATGCCCTGAGGCCATTTATCTTTTGGGAAGATTGCAGTATGATTAAAGAGGAAGAATGAAAGATGGTTCTGCACCAAATCCTTAGCAGAGTTTCTAAAGTCTACTCCATACCAATAATTGAATTCCTCCCTCATAGCATCAGCTTTCTTTTTGTCTGCTTTGATTTCTATATTCTTCCCTAAGAAAACATAGTCAAATAGGTTATCGTCTATATCCTCTGGATTAATCTCCTTTAAGATATGAGCAATAGTATAGTATGCCATGTAAAGCGTGGAATCAGAGAGTGATTCAATCAGCCATTTCTCATCCCAGGGCAGCCTTGTTCCTAATCCCTCTTCTCTTGTGCAGGCCCATTCATGGAGCCATTCAATAACATACTCAAACTGTCCTCTTACCTTCTCAGGATAGAGCTTCAAGTTGTTAAGGCATTCTCTTGTCTTCTTTTTCCATTCTTCATTGGCATAGTCTATAAACCATTGATCATGCACAATCTTTACAATAGCTGGGGTAAGGCATCTGCATACAACCTTTCCTGATAATTCATAGAATCTTATAGCATCATTATTCTTGAGAAGCTCCTTCTTCATCTTCTCCTTAGCAATCTCCACAGGCTTCCCAGAGAACTTCCCGCAATTATCCTTCATCTTGCCCAGATAGAATCCTTTCTTATAGACGAATTTCTTGGCCTGCTCAAGCTTCTTTCTTTCATGTTGGTTCTTTATTCCCATCTCCTCACACACTTTCTTAGCCGGAAGATCTCCCAATTCATCGGAATCAATAATCGGAATAGGCTCTATCTTGTCTATTTCCTCTTTCTTAAGCCCATATTTCTCTCTTAACTCAACGCTTTCCTTTAAATCCTTCAATCCCATATAATCATCAGGGGCATCTGAAGGAACAGAGGTAACAATCCCGCTTCCTTTCTTGGGATCGCAGAAGTCCGAAGGCCAGATAGGGATATACCTATTAACAAAAGGTGCTTTTGCCCTCTTGCCAATCAACTCTTTTCCATCTATCTCAGAAACAATATCTATTTTATGATCCTGCTGCTCTAGCTTCTTGGCGCATTCAAGAGACATTATCCATTTCTCTCCATCAACATTTGCCTTAACATATTTTGTATCAGGGCCAATCCATACATTTGTCTGCCCAAACATCGTTTCCGGTCTTAATGTTGCTACAACGATATACTCATCACTGTCCTCCAATTTCATCTTTATAAGCACGAATTCCTGCGGCCTTTCTCCTTCCCCTTCTGTTCTTGAATGGTCGCTAACAGCATTATTACACTTAGGACACCATACAACAGGAAACTTCCCTTTAATCACATATCCCTTCTCCTTAAGCTTTCTGAACTGCCATCTAATGAACTTATCATAGCGAGGATTCAATGATGTGGTATAGAATTCCCTGCGCCAATCAATGCTATAACCAAGCTCCTTGAAAGATTTCTTATACTTAGGAGCAAAGAACTCAATCCAATGCTTTGGCTCTTTGAATTTATCTATCTCTTTATCAGAGAAACCCATTCCTTTCATAATCTTAATCTGATTGGGTTCTCCCTCCTTAAGCCTCTTAACAGCAGAGGCAATAGGAGAACCTGTGGCATGCCATCCCTGAGGGAAAAGAGCGTTGAATCCCTTAAGCCTTTTATAACGCACAAAGGCATCCACCCTTGAAGCAGTATATGTATGACCAATATGAGGATAACCATTTAAATAGGGATAAGGGAAATTCGCAAAGAACTTTGGCTTGTTTTCATCTATCTTAGGCTCGAATAGCTTGGCCTCCTCCCATTTCTTCAGCCATCTCTTCTCAATCTCCTTAATCTCCTTTAACTCGCTCATTTTAATCCTCGGCTCTGATTTCCTATTCTCTACTCATATTAAATATTTTTGCTATTTGTGGCAGAAATAATCAAAATATGTATGATTTTTACGATTTTCACGCTTTTTAGAGAGAAATTTTTAAATATATTGGCTCCCAAGAATAAAAAAGGCCTATGAAAAACCCTGAAAATCCCGCGGATGCTGAAAAAGAAGTTTATTTCCCGCGAGAAGACAGCATCCTCTTAAGGGATTGTGCTCAGGAAGAGGTCAAGGGCAATGTGCTTGAAATGGGCTCAGGGAGCGGTTTTGTTCTGCAAGGCATTTCTGATAAGTG
>DAWM01000004.1:0-832 GCA_002505945.1 Candidatus Woesearchaeota archaeon UBA119 | reverse complement strand
GAATAGGCCTTGATATCAATCATTCAGCAATAAGGTTTGCAGAGGAGAAGAGCAGGACACAGCATTGCAGCAATCTTTATTTCTTCAAGAGCGATCTATTCTCTTTCTTAAAGGACTACTCAATAGAGTATTATAAAGGAAGACTTTGGATATCTCCTGGAAAGACAAAGCCCATCTTTGATTACATACTCTTTAATCCTCCATATCTGCCTGATGAGGAAGATAAGCAGCTCAACTCAGAAGCGCTTCATGGCGGTAAGAAAGGCACAGAGTTGATAGAGCGTTTTATATTAGATGCCTTTAACTATCTTAAACCACAGGGCAAGGTTCTATTGGTTTCATCTTCAATAATAGATAAGCCACTCAAGGCCTTTTTAAATAAACATGGATTCTCATTCTCTAAAGCCAAGGAAACCAAGCTCTTCTATGAAAGCTTGTATTGTTATAGGATAAAGCGATGAATAATGAGGTGTGTTTTTTGGTATGTGATCTCAAATGCAAAACTTTATATATTACAAAAAGTAATGATATTATTACTAAAATGAATAATACACAAATACTTATCTTTCTGCTAGAACACAAGGAAGAGAAATATTCTATAAATCAGATAGCGAAAGCGTTAAAATTGAATTATCGGGTTGCTCATACTCAGGTTAAATTGTTAGAAAAGGAGAATCTTATAAAGACAGAGAGGGTTGGAAGATCTCTTCTTTGTTCTTTGGCATATCATTTTAATGAGAAATTGTTTGCTGCAGAGTTTAAAAGACGAGAGAAGCTTTTAATGAATAAAGACTTCAGCTTAATTCTTAAGCGTTTTGAGAGAGCTAAACAG
>DAWM01000009.1 GCA_002505945.1 Candidatus Woesearchaeota archaeon UBA119 | reverse complement strand
ACCCTTGGATAGAACGCACTTTCTATTCTTCTTCTTATTATGCCTAAAATCTCGTTTTTGTTGTATCTCTTGAATTTAAGTGAATCAAGACCGAGTCTTGATTTTATCCTCATGTCTAGGTTAACAGCCCAGTTCTCGTAATTGCTTATAAGGATAATTGATTTTCTGTAAATCTCTTCCAAGATAAAATAAAGAAAGTCGGTATCTTCTGCTCTATCTATCTCATCAAAAACAAACACAGCAGCTTTCTTGTTGATTGCTTTTTTAACAATATCAAATAGCTCCTCAGTATTCTTGTTATGTATGAATTTATATTCTAATTGTTCGCAAATATCCAACATTATCTTATAGGATGTTCTCTTTTGCCAGCAATTGATAAATATAGCGTAAATCTCCCCGCTTTCTTCCTTTAATTCCTTCAAGACGGATTTCACTGCTAAGGTCTTTCCTATCCCAGATATACCATGAACCAAAAGGTTTCTACCATTTCGGCCTCTAATCAGGGGTTTAATGCATTCAGCGATGTAGTGCTGCTCGTTCTCTCTATAAGGAATCTCCTTTGGCATATACTCTGATTCCAATGCAACTGGATTGCGGAATATTGTTTCATCAGATTTTAACATGTCATCAAATAATCCCATAATGGTAAGTGCTTTAAACTAGTTTAAAAAATTTGTTGTTGGGCTATAGTGATATTGATGGGGCATTGAGTTTTTTAGCCATCCTATTCTTCTTTACTCTACTGTGATAACAAAGCAATAAAAAACCTTTTCTTCCTATACTAATTTATGGTGTTTGAGGTCTTTTCATATCTGCTTTTGCTTTTAGGCAGTCTAGGAATTTTGGTAAAGAGTGCGGATTTCTTAATTTCCATTACTGAAAAGCTTGCTAAGAAGTTCAAGATAAATCCTTTTATAGCGGGTGTTACTTTGCTTGCTTTCGGTACTTCTATACCAGAGTTGGTCACTTCCATAATTAGTGTTTTCTCAGGGATGGAAACTGTTGTTGTGGGAAATGCTTTGGGTGCTAACATTGCCAATCTTCTTCTGATTATGGGTGTATTGGCTATTATGAGTAACGGGCTTAAGAGTAAGTGGAATATGGTAAAAACAGATTTGCCTCTTTTATTTTGTTCTGTTATTCTTTTGGGTATTGTAGTATGGGATTATCAGATTACTTTATATGAAGCTATATTTTTGTTGTTTGGCGCTGGTACATATGTCTATTATTTGATTAATGAGCACAGAAAAGGGATGTTCTCATTCGGCAAGAAATTCAAATCTAAGAAAGTTGAGCTTTCAGCACTTGATATTTTGTTGATGATTGCTTCTGTGTTTGGGATTTATGTTGGAGCAAAACTCACGTTGGTTTCAATTGATAACCTTACACTCCTTTTCAATCTGGTTGATTATTCTATAATCTCTTCTACTTTATTGGCTATAGGAACTACTCTGCCTGAATTGGTTGTCTCATATAAGGCAGTCCGAAAGAAAAGGTTTGAGATGGCTATTGGGAACATTATTGGATCTAATGTCTTTAATACCTATTTGGTAATTGGAATACCTACTTTTTTAGCTGGCTCGTTAGCGGTAAGCCCTTTGATGGTTACTATTGGCTTACCTTTCCTTGTGTTGTCAAGTGTAAGTTTCCTGATTATTGCACTTGACAATGAGATACATCTTTCAGAGGGGATGATGTTGCTTTTGTTCTATGCTATGTATGTATTCAAGATATACATGGGCAGTTTATAACCTTGGAATATTGTGAATTTGTCTTCTAGAATAAAAAGTTATTAATAGTAGTTTTACTCCCTGTTGCTAATGGCAAAACCCTTGATTGATAGCAAGGAACAGCTTTATTCAAGTATTTCTGTTATTTGGACATATGGTTGATTCTCTACCAAACATTTTAATAATAACCATTCCCAACTTCTTTTTGATTTATTCATCATTGATTAAGTTGAGCATAATGAGGTTGATATTATGATAAAAATAAAATTTCCCGATGGAAGTGTTAATGAATTCAAGGAAGGTGTAACGCCTAAAGAAATAGCGAAGAAACTGCCCAGCGCTATAAGAAAGAATGCACTCTGTGCAAAGGTAAATGGAGAATTAGTTGATATGACATATAGGATAAAGGATGATGCTGAGTTTGAGCTTGCGGACTTTGAGAGCAAGGAAGGAAAAAAGGTGTTCTGGCACACTTCTTCTCATATTTTAGCTCAAGCGGTCAAGAGGCTTTTTCCAGAAGCAAGGTTAGCTATAGGTCCTCCAATTGATGAGGGGTTTTATTATGATTTTGATTTATTGAAGATTGGAGAGGAAGACTTGCCTAAGATTGAGAAAGAGTGTAAGAAGATTATAAGCGAGAACCTTGAGTTAAAAAGAAAAGAGGTGTCTAAAGAGGAAGCTCAGAAGCTATTTATAAATGAGCCATATAAGCTGGAATTGATTGATGATCTTGAAGAGGAAAAGATTTCAGTCTATGAGCAAGGAGATTTTGTAGATTTATGCAGAGGGCCACATTTAGAAGCAACGGGCAAGGTAGGCACTATCAAAATACTTAAGCTTGCTGGGGCATATTGGAGAGGTGACAGCGATAATAAGATGCTCACAAGGATTTACGCTATCAGCTTCCCTAAAGAGAGGATGATGAAGGATTACCTCAACCGCTTAGAAGAGGCTAAAAAAAGAGACCATAAGAGGATTGGTAAGGAAATGGAGCTCTTTGATGTCAAGGATGAGGGCCCTGGGTTTCCTTTCTTTTACCCAAAGGGAATGGTTTTATGGAATACCTTGCTGGATTTTTGGAGGGAAGAGCATCACAAAGCAGGTTATAAGGAGATTAAGACCCCAATTATGCTTTCAAAGGAATTGTGGGAGAGGTCTGGACATTGGGATCATTATAAGGATAATATGTATATAACTAAGATAGATAACCGGGATTTTGCTATCAAGCCGATGAATTGTCCTGGAGGAATATTGGTTTTTAAGAATAAAAAGCACTCCTATAGAGAATTCCCAATAAGGTTGGGGGAGATAGGGTTGGTGCATCGCCATGAAATGAGCGGCGTGTTGAATGGATTGTTAAGGGTAAGGAGTTTCCATCAGGATGATGCCCATATATATTGCACCAAAGAG
>DAWM01000015.1 GCA_002505945.1 Candidatus Woesearchaeota archaeon UBA119 | reverse complement strand
GAATATTCCTTTGAAGGCACCTTCCCTGTAGCTGTATTGTTGTAGCTCTTAATGTCCTTTGAATGAAAACGGATTTTGTCTTTGAAAAAGGGATGAGATGCAAGCGCTAATCCTTGCTCAGAGAGATTTAAGAATGTTCGAAAATAGTTCCCTTTAGGCCCTTTTATCTTAAACCCTAAAAACCTCTTACCCTTCTCAAGTTCTTCTTTTGCATATTCCATTGCTGTCTTATAGAGTTTATCGGGCGTAAGTTTTTCTCTCATTGAGAACCATTTAGCAAGATCTGCGGGCAGTTTTCTCTTGTTTATCGGCTTGTCAGATTTAGAGTTGATTCTTTTTAAAACATCTTTAGAATATAACTTAAGTGTCTGAATTGGTAAGGAGAAAAAGTCTTCTTTGTCTCGTTTAAATTCCTGCGGGATAATGCATTGAGCCAAGGCTTCATAACTCTTTTCATCAGCTAAAGAAGCTATCTTTATTGGAGGGATTTTAGGGGAAAATTCGTGTTTAATCTCTGCTTCTTTTTCTAATTTTTTTCCAGCTAAGGTTTCTTTTAATTTCTTTTGAAGTTCTCCTGAAGATATATCTGGATCATGATAAAGAATCTGATTTAAGGGATAAGGAAAAGCGAATTTATCAGGGAGCAATATGAGGCAATCCTCGTCAAGAATGTCTTCATCCATATTACTTCTCTCTTTTATTATTCCTGCTTCAATGAGATTATCAATTCTTTTTTTTGTAACCCTTTTGAAATGGTATCCCTTGTCCTCACAAAAGCTCTTAACTAAGTCCGATAGAGAAGGTGAATGATTTTGGGTGTAAAGGGTTCGGGGGGAGGCTTTCATACTTTAATATTGATAGTCTTTTTATTTTAAAAGCATTTGTGGTTTGTATTAGTTTCTTTGTATAGGATAATTAGCTGATTGCTTTGGGGTCCTTTCTAAAAAGGCTTGGGAGGAGGAAAAAGATTAAATACTACAAATAGTTATAAAGTATTAAATAAGGAGGATGTTTAATAGAGATATGAGGAAACTCTCTTTTCCTCTCTCTGGCCAAAAATGTTTTTCAAGAAGAAATACAAGATATTAGGGCTGGTAAACCATCTCGGGATAATGCCTGATATAGATGATATTCTTAGTTCTGAAGATAACATGAGCTCCTTTCTTCACTCAATCAAAAAGGTAATTTCTTTTTGTAAGGATGCAGAGATTAAGTATCTCTCAATCTATCTTCTGGGCAGGATGTATAAGGAGAATTACGAGGAATTGCACTTTTTGAAGCGGCTTATCAATAGATTTCAAGCAGATGAATTCTTTAATGATGTCAAATTCTCTTTTGTCGGGGACTGGACAGAGTTGAACGGGCTCCAAGATGCAGTAAAGGAATTGATTGTGGAGGAAAGAGAAGAGATATCTCTTAACCTAAATCTTTTTGTTAACTATTCCAGCAGAGAGGAAATAATAGATGCGGGAAGGATAATTGCCAAGAAGGTGATAAAGGAGAAATTGGATTCGGATTTTGTTAATACCTCAGCATTTGAGGAGCTGATGAAGGGTTCAGGCCCAGATATAGCTTTGATAATATTCTTTAATAACAATGCGTTTAATGATTTTATTGGATTTAAGGCTTTGAGGGCTAAATTCCACTATATAGAGAAGTCATTCCTGGATTTCTCAGAAGATGATGTACATGAGGCTTTAGAGAGAGTAGGATTGGCTAAGAAAATCTAAACAAGCTAGGATTTTGCTAATTATTGGATTTCAACATCACTGCCTAAGGATTGACCAGGCATTCCTTTCTCAAATCTTGCCCTAAGAAAGCCGTTTCTTCCATGTATGGCTGTAATCTCTCCTTTTATCTCTTTGGCTTCTTTTCCAGGGCTTTTCCATACTACCTTTTTACCAACAAGTTTTTCTGCATCTTCCTTGCTGTCTATCTTATCAACTCTTAAAATCATTTGGTTGCCTTTCGTTGTGTGTCTACTCCTTCTGAAACTCGTGATTTTACCCTTCATAAGAACACCTTTGATAACATCTAAAATATAATTGTTTTATGGGAAAGGGCAAATCTTTAAAAAACTTTCTAAATATCTTTCTTAAATGGAAATCAAAAATAATGTTTCAAAGGCAAAACTGATGAAGTATTTTGATGTCTCTCAAGAGGCAATTGAGCAGGTAAAGGCAGCCAAAGTAGATGAGGAAAGAGAGGATCAAGCTAGGGATGTATTGGATATGGTTGAAAGATATTATAGTGATGCTGAGTATTTCTTTAAGAAAGGGGATTATGTGAATGCCTTCGCTGCTTTGAATTATGCTCACGGTTGGCTTGATGCAGGAGCTAGACTTAGGTTGTTTTATGTAGATGATAACCGTCTCTTCACAGTTGATGGCGAGGAGCTGGAGTTTGATTAGTCTAGTAACTATTTAGAGGGAAATCAACAATAAAATTATATATCTTAAGTGTTTTATCCTTTTATTCAGACTTTTAGTAAGTTAGAGGGCATTGGAATGAAGGAAGAGAAAATAATCGTTACGAGCGCATTGCTTTATGTGAATAATTTCCCTCATTTAGGTAATTTGGTATGTGTTGTGTCGGCAGATGTTTATGCTCGTTACTTGAAGAGCAGGGGTAAGAATGTAATCAGTGTTTTAGGCACAGATGAGCATGGCACTACAACCGAAATCAAGGCGATTCAAGAGGGGGTTACCCCCAAAGAGATAACAGATAAGTATTTTAAGATTCACAAAGAGGTCTATGACTTCTTCTTATGCAAGCCTGATTGCTTTGGAAGAACATCTTCTAAAAAGAATAAGGAAATTACTGTTCATCTTTTTAAGAAGCTGGAGGAGAATGGATATATCTCTGAAGGCGAACTGGAGCAGTTTTATTGCCCAAAATGCGATAGAGCATTGGCAGACAGGTTTGTTAAAGGCACATGTAAGGTGTGTGGTTATGAGAACGCTAGAGGGGATCAATGCGAGAAATGCGGAACATTGCTGGAGTCTGACCAGCTTGAGAACCCCAGATGCGCTATTTGTGAAGGAGAGGTAGAAATTCGGAAAAGCAATCATCTCTTCCTTGATTTACCAGCTTTATCAGATGAGTTGAAAACCCTTCTGGAGGAGACAAAACAGAATTGGAGTTATAATGCTGTTACAATGACGCAGAGCTGGCTGGAAAGAGGACTGAAAAAAAGGTGCATAAGCAGGGATCTTAAATGGGGTATACCTATACCCAAAAAAGGGTTTGAGAACAAGGTATTTTATTCATGGTTTGATGCTCCAATTGGTTATATGGGGATTACAGCTGAAAACAGAGGGGATTGGAAGGAGTGGTGGATGGATAAATCGACCCGATTAGTCCAGTTTATGGGCAAGGATAATATTCCTTTCCATACTATTATTTTCCCTGGTATCCTCATAGGGAGCAAAGAAGGTTATACTTTATTAGACACCATATCGGTAAATGAATACCTGAATTATGAAGGAGGTAAATTCTCTAAGTCTCAGCACAAAGGAATATTCGGAGATGATGTTGTTAAGCTGGGAATTAGGTCTGATGTGTGGCGGTATTATATTATAATCAATAGACCTGAGAAGGCCGATACTGACTTTACATGGGAAGACTTCCGAGAGAAACTTAACAATGAACTGGTAGCGAACTTTGGCAACCTTATACAGAGAATAATGGTTTTCCTGAAAAACAAGTATGATTCAGAGGTTCCTGGATCAGTTTTGGAAGAGGAAGATAAAAGGTTTGTCTCGAAGGTAAAGGAGCATGCTGAGAAAGTGGAAGAGTTGTTTGATAGGATTCAATTAAAAGCAAGCTTGAAAGAGATTATGAAGATTGCTCGCTTGGGCAACCAGTATATGCAGGAGAATAAACCTTGGTCAGATGATGTTCCTCAGAGAAGGAAGGATGCTGCGATGAATGTATTGGCAAACCTCGCCAAGGACTTGGCTATTTTGGTTAATCCTATAATGCCTGGAGCTAGCAAGGATATCTTTAAGCAACTCAATGTGCCTGAGCAAGACTGGGATGCTTTGTTTGATATGAGTATTAAGAAAGGCCATAAAGTAGGCGAGGCAACCCCATTGTTCAGCAAGATGAGTGATGAGCAGATGAAGGAATTCAAAGCTCGGTTCTCCCAGAGCAGCAAGGATAGGAAGGAAGTAAAAGAGCAGGAGAAGAAGGGCTTGGATTTCAGTGATTTGGATTTAAGGGTTGGACATATTAAGGACGTGGAGGAGCATCCCAATGCAGATAAGCTTTGGGTTTTGAAGGTAGATTTGGGCAGAGAGGAAAGACAGCTTGTTGCAGGGCTCAGAAAGGAATACACGTCAGATGAACTTAAAGGAAAGAATATTGTGGTGGTAAGGAATCTTAAACCTGCTAAGTTGAGAGTTATAAAGAGCCAAGGAATGCTTTTGGCAGGAGAGGGAAAACCTTTAGATGATGGAAAGGAGCAGGTTGGGTTGATACTTGCGAATGCTGAGTCTGGCTCACCAGTTTATCAAGAAGGCAAAGAGGAAAGTGCAAAGGCCGCAAAAAAGAAAACTGTTACCATTGATGAACTGTTTGATAATTTTAAAATGGAAGTTAAACAGGGAATGGCTTATATAAATGGAAAGAAGCTATTTGCTGATGGAAAACCATTGAAATGTGAAAGAGTGGCTGAAGGCAAGATAAGATAGTTTTTGAAGGATAAGAAGAAAAGATGGATTCAACGAATAAAAAAGTGAAAAGAAGGAGAGGTTGTCCGCTTATACTTATAATACGGGATGGCTGGGGAATTAATCCACATAAGGAAGGAAATGCCATTGCGCTTGGAAATACACCCTTTGCTGATTCTCTTGTATCTGAATATCCTACTTGCATAGTTCATACTTCGGGGTTGGCTGTAGGATTACCAAAAGGATATCAGGGAAATAGCGAGGTAGGTCATCTTAATCTTGGAGCTGGTAGGGTAGTCTATCAGTCTCTAGTAAGGATTAATAATGCAATTGAAAAGGGGAAATTCTTCTCTAATCCCAAGATTCTTGATGCCTATCAAAATGTGCTTGATAATCATTCCGCACTACATCTAATGGGTTTGCTTCAGAATCAAGGGGTGCATGCTCATATAAATCATCTATTTGCTTTGCTTGAATTAGCGAAGAAGAAGGGTATTAAGGATGTAGTAGTTCATATATTTACAGATGGACGGGACACTCCTCCTAAATCAGCCCTTGGTTTCATAGAGCAGCTTAAAAAGAAGATGAAAAAGCTTGATATTGGCCGAATAGGAATAGTCTCGGGCCGCTATTATGCGATGGACAGGGATAAAAGGTGGAAAAGGACAAAGCTAGCCTATGACGCCCTTTCCCAAGGTAAGGCAGCCTCTTTCTCAAGTGCAGAGGAAGCTGTTGAGGATGCATATAATAAAGGAGAAACAGATGAATTCATCAAGCCTAGGAAAGTAGGGGATTATTCTGGGATGCAGGATAATGATTCCGTCATATTCTATAACTATCGGTTTGATAGAGCAAGGCAGATTACAAAGGCCTTTACCGAAAAAGATTTTGGGTTTTTTCAGAGGGAAAAACGGCCTAAAGTGCATTATCTTGCTTTTACTAAATACTATCATGAATTATCGTCGCCAGTTGCTTTTCCTCCGATTTCAATGAAGAATATCCTTGGAGAGGTGTTAAGCAAGAATTCTTTAAGGCAATTAAGGATAGCAGAGACAGAAAAGTATGCTCATGTAACCTTTTTCTTCAACGGCCAGCAGGACAAGCCCTTTCCCCTAGAAGAAAGGATATTGGTGCCTAGCCCAAAGGTAGCAACATACGA
>DAWM01000054.1:6954-11206 GCA_002505945.1 Candidatus Woesearchaeota archaeon UBA119 | reverse complement strand
TCACGTCGCCTTGATTCTCGAAGGATAAAAAGAAAACCCAATAGATAGAAAAGTGTCAAGAAAAAAGTTGATTTTAGCCTCATTTCTCGGTAATATTCATGTTTTTAACAGCAAAAAAGCCCATCACGACATGATGAGCAAGAATTTTGATCTATATATACGCTCTCAGAGCGTTTTAAAATTACCCGAGCAGACCTTTCTTCATCTAAAATAAACTGAGGTCAATATACAATATCTCATTATGTAATCTAAAATCACTGAGATGATCAGGACCAATTACAAAATACAGGCTTGAAAAAATCAATTTTTTTGAGAAAACCTTGCACCAACTACGTTATTTTCAGAATATTCTGATACTTGACATTGAACGATAACTCCTATATAATTCGAACTAGTTCGAATTACGGCACACGTAAGCAATTGATTCTAAATATATAAAGAAGTTCGTAGCTCTATCCAAATCTGGATGGAGCTTTTTTATTTGCAGCTTTCTCTGCTTAATATGCTTGCGATATGTCTTATCTTCATATAATGGAAATAAGCTAAATCATTTCATTCATGACAATTCATCTCTTACATGAATGAGTTTCTTCCTATTATATATGTAGAATAAACAAGCCATCGATTTGAGAACAATAACTCAAAATGCTTCAAAACTAAAAATTTTAGAGCAACCTCTCAAAAAGCAACGCTTCAGTTTGGCCTGTGTCGGCTTTTCATTTAAACTATGACCCATTGTTCCACAATCGGCTAACCTCGCTCAAACTGGCTACGAACGCGATTTAGCCATTTCTCTCTGAAAAAACAACAATATTACCAATACTCAATCTAAGTTCGGTACATTTCCGAAGCTAGAAACTTTATAGCGATTTTTGCCTTTGCTATTCCATCAAGCATAGTTGTTGTATGAAACTGTACTTTTCACGATTGAGTTTTTTGTATTCTATGTTATTATTTATTTCATATCGGGTACAATATTAATAAAGATTGACGCATTTTGTTATTTATAGTATCATATAATTAGAAACGGGCATACTATAGTATTGAAAGGAGGCCCAAACTATGAAAACTTTATCAACTAAAAAATTAGCTGAAACAGTTAAAAACTTAAGAGAATCAAAAGGATATACAAAAGAAGAACTCGGTACTTTAACCGGTATAAACAGAATTATGATTGGCCGTATTGAAAGAGAAGACTTCACTCCATCTATTGTACAGTTTGAAGCACTATCAAATGTTTTAGGTTTTGATCTTACAGAAATGTTTGTGGAGAAAGAAAGAACGAACTCTTTTGTTGCGCTTCGAAGCGAAGCATTAAGCGATAGTGAAAAAGAAGGCGTAGAAAAACTATTCACTATGATGTTGTCCCTTAGACAGCAAATTAAATTAAGGAGCTCATTTGAAAATGAATCCAATCACGCTTAATGAAGTCCAAGTAGATGAAATTCGCAAATTAGCTGGAGATGAGCGCCGATTTCTAGGCTTTGTAGGCGAAACACCTATTGCCAATGATATCTTTACAATCCTTGATAGACTAGATATCATGTTGCTGGAATATCCCATCGAACCTGAAGGTAATAGACCAGCTTTTTCTGCTGCTATAATGTACTCCGAAGAAGGCGATAAAAAGCTTACTTTTATCGGTCTGAATACTGCGGATCATTACGATAAGCAAATCTTTGCAATTGCACATGAGCTATTTCACTATTACACAAAGTCCGGCTCACATCTGAGCAGACCGGAAGATGAAGAAAGTAGCCTTATCGAGGTAAAAGCTAATCGATTTGCTGCAGAGTTCTTATTACCTGAAACGGTACTGGAAAGTATTGTACTTGATGAGTTTAAGACATCTACCCTTGAAAAAATCCAACACAAAACTCTGTTGAGATTTATCGCTAGACTCCACTGTACATGGTGGCTCCCATACCGTTCACTTGTTAAAAGACTGCACGAGATAGGTGCAATCTCAGCAGAGCAGTATGCAGAATTGTACTCTGTTGACGAAAGAGATCTTCAGGGTGAATACGGTAAAATAGGTCAGGCTATTAATAAGGAAGTATTTCTTAAACTAAATCAACCAACTAAAAATATTGGTACTTCCCCTAATGAAATCGAGATCATCATTAGAAACTTTGAAGACAATCTCATAGATGAAGATAAATTTGCAGAAACCCTAAGCCTTTTCAATAGAACACCTGATGAATTTGGCTATGAGATAAAAGTCTCTCAAGAAGACATCGATGAGCTTGATGCTTTCTTCAGTGGGGAGGATGATGATGAAGATTAATCTTACCCATCCTAATCCAGCATTAATTAGTATTATCGAGGATCCAGAACAAATCATCACCTTAGATGCAAATTTCTTAATTGCTCCTGATAGAAGGCCTATCACTAAGAAAGGTATCAGATTTGAACAATTTAGAGAGATCTGGTTAGAACCCATTTTTAGTGCCTTCCCAAATCTAGCTATTCACGAATCTGTGTATGATGAACTGGTTGGAATCTCTCCCCAAAATTATGTGGATTCTAAACGAGATAGCATTCCACCAGAAATCATCATTCACAAAGACTCATCCTTAACAGAAGTAGAGAGAATCTTAAGGGATACCATTGAGTCTAGAATTGCTTCTCACACAAAATATGAACCACTGCTCGATAACAAAGACGATCGTGGAGAAGTGAAATCATTATCCTATATCGCTGTCAAAGGTCTGCTCTACTTCGCAGCAAACGATAATAACGCCATTCAACTTATTGAAAAATCAGAAGAGTGGTCAACTGGCTTAGATAATGTACAAGCCATCAAAATGTATGAGTTGATTTACTATCTTTACAGAAATGATCTGGCTGATAAAACAGCCATGAAAATGCTCTACAAATACCAGTACTATCTGACCGATCGGGAAAAAAGTACAAACCCTGGCTGGGGAGATTTTTCCTCTAGTATGGATAGTTTGTATGAATCCTATTTCAAATAAAAATAACCCACCAAGTGGTAGATAACTGTTATCTGCCTACTCAGTGGGTTTTTCTATTGCTGATAAAACCCCAGGTCTATAGGTCACTGGGGAATAATCATCTTTATTCAGTTTTGTGAAGTTCAAAATTGACATTTTTAATTCTGGAATGTTTTTCTTCAAATATGGAGAATATCGTGACATTATTAAAAAATCGGACTTAGGTGATGGCTTAGGTGGCATCTTAGGTGATAACTTAGGCGCTAAAAAAAGACATTGGTTTTCTTTACACACCTACTCATCATCTGCCCATCTATACATTCTTAGTTGAGTTACTTTTGCGTCATTAACCATCAACTTCCCCGCTTTATAAAGAGGTTCCTGGATTCTTTTCCGATATGAAATTTCACTCTTAATGCCCAAATGCTCTCGAATTTCCTTTGGCTTTCTGTATTCTTTACAGAACTCTTTCACCTCTTGTACTTCAGCGGAGATTAAAAGCTCCTCCATTTGGATTTTCTTCTTTTGTTTTTCAAATCGGTCTTTGTACTTCTCATAGTCTAACCCCGAACCAAACTCTACACCCTCTGCAAACTTAAACTTGATCTCCCCGGCTTTATCAATGGTTGCGCTCAACACATGCTCAATAAAAACTTCTTCAGGGAAGTGGTCTTCTCCTTCCAAATCCATGTATGAAACATCTCTTGCGCTGTTGGTCTTGGAATATACACTATCTCCCGGCTTGATTCGTGGCCTCATATTGTGAAAAGTTTTTAAAGAGAAAGGCTTCATCTTTTCGCAGTATTTCAGAAGTTTCTCCAATCGCTCTTTATCCTCCTCTAACTGTTCTAATCGCTCAATGTACTTGTAGTGCTGCTCCCTCAATTGGATGATATCGTCAGTTATCTGGTTGATCAGCTGTGTATTTTTACCGTTCTTTTGGATCTCCGTATCCACCGCCTTATAAAGCTCTTGATTTAATGCTTCCATTTGCTTTTCAAGGTGCTCTTTATGCTGCAGTTCTTTTTTCGTTAAATCCAGTTTTCTCAAATGCGCTTTTATCTGATGCCTGAAGTATTCGCTGGTTTTGATTTTCCTTAGTGTATCTACAAAGCAGTAATCCATATACCTTTCGTCAAATGATATGGACACATTACATGTCGATCCTAGTTTTTGAAAAGAGTTAAAACATCGCCATGCACTTCCTTCTCTGGAATAATAGGTGGTGCTTCTGTATCTTGCTACTACATGGCCACATTCAGCACAAGTGAACTTCTTATAATATATTTCTCTAC
>DAWM01000054.1:1862-6755 GCA_002505945.1 Candidatus Woesearchaeota archaeon UBA119 | reverse complement strand
ACTTATAATATATTTCTCTACCTGCTGTCCGGTCTTTCCTCTCATTCTTAACAGGGTTCCTTTTCCTATCTTCGAAAACCTTTTGTGCATTTTCAAATGTCACTCGATCAATTATGGCCTGATGATGCTCCTCAATATAATACTTTGGAACCTGCCCATAATTGGCTTTTCGTACGCTCCCGGCAACCTTTGTGTAGTATTTTTGAAATTCATAATCACCGAGATACTTTTCATTTCTCAATATTTCTCGTATAGTATTGTAACTCCAATAGTCACTGCCCTTTGGACTCTTTATCCCCAGCCTATTTAGATGTTCAACTATCTCAAAAATGTTTTTACCTTCTATGAATAATTGATACATCAATCGAACCGCTTCTGCCTCTTCCTCAACAATGTGCCACTCCCTGTTCTTATCAATGGTGTATCCATACATATCCGTCCTTCTACTAATGGTTCCTCTCTGAGCAAGACTTTGCACACCCCAGGTGATGCTATTTGATAAGGAAACAATCTCTTCTTCTGCGACGGTCGCCATTAGCGATAAAATTAATGAAGAGTTTGGATCATTGCTCTTCAAGTTTTCTTTTTCAAAGTAGCATACACAAGCAGGTTCTAACTCATGGAGCGTCTTTAATGTTCCCAAAACATCAACCACATTCCTACTGAATCGAGAGATGGATTTTGTAATGATCATATCGATCTTACCTTTTTTCGCGTCTTCAATCATCCGATTAAAATCATCCCTGCGCTCGGTTATAGTTCCTGATACCCCTTCATCTGCATAGATTCCAGCAAGCTCCCATAAAGGATTCGAAAGTATTTTGTAGTTATAGTATGCAAGCTGGGTTTGCAGAGAGAGCTTTTGCTCATCCATCTCTGTTGATACTCTGCAGTACGCTGCAACCCTCAGTTTCTTCTTTTCTTCCTGCTTGAGCTGGCTCATCCTGTTCTTAAGAATATTCTTCTTTAAATCGCCTATGTCTTTAATACTTAATCCACGCTCAAGGACAACCACGTCGCGCATAGGTATATTCTTGTTGTTTATTTTTGCCAGACTCTTTGAGTCTGCTGTAATCGCTGTTGCTTCCACTAAGAGTTCCTCCTTTCTCCGGGCTTTAGAATTTTCATTATCTTTTAAAGAATCTTCTGCAGCTTCAAAGTTAATAAGATCATTTAATAAAGGTTTCTCTTGTTTCTTTAGTCGGCTTTCCCTTTCTAATCGTTTGTTTTCTGCAGCTTCTACGATACCAGGAATTTCTGCTTGCCCAATCGTCGTTGTTTTTTCATCAATCCACTCGATAACATAAGCTGACCCTGAATAGATTGTCAGTTTTGTCATCCACGCTCTTGCCATTTCAATGGTTGCAGAATTAATAAAATGGTCTATGCCCCTTATGGTCTTTAACCAAACAAGCGCATCATTCCGATACCCCCTATCATCTTCAATACGACCAACTTTTTCTTCAAAAGAGGAATATTCATCTTCTAGCCGTTTAATCAGCTCTATCTGATTCTGCCTTTTGGCAATTTCGATGTCAGTAAAATACTTTAAACGCTGGAATTCAAAATGGTCATTCTGGTTGACCCTGATAAGGATTCTCTCAAGATCCCTAAGCATCAGACGAAAATCTTCTTTTAAAGTCTTCTCACTTCTGCCAAGGGGATCTACCATTTCATATGTGATGTCTTTTCTGTTTTTAGTTGCAATAATGGTCAATCCCATCATGCGTTCGAATAGGCCCCTTAACCCCATAGCAACAAGGTTATAAGTTTTTATAAGTTCTAAATCACAAAGCTTCACGCTTGCATTGGTATAGGCGCATCCATATCTATATTGATTTTTTCTTCGCACCAATTTTCCGCATCGTCCACAAAATACTCTATATTTCAGCGGGTTACTTATTGGCGTTCTGATTTGCTTTTTAGTTCTCTTGTTTTTCTCAACCCTCGCCTGAGCTCTATTAAATACATCCATGGATATTATCGCCGGATGACTATTTTCAATTAAATATTGCTCCTTATATGGACCGCTGCCAGTAATCTTTCCTGTAAAAAGGTCCTTGGTTTGTGCCTTTGCCCTTTTGTTTCCTGTATAGGCTATCGCATTAATGATTTTTCTAATTTGTGTATGGGCCCACCGATCATTTCCCTTTTTTGTTTTAATTCCTCGATGAATAAGTTCTCTGGTGATATCAGCATAAGTGGCGCCACCAATAAACTGATTAAAAATCCACCTAACTACTTCTGCCTCCTCTTCATTAATCTTCACCATGTCTTTGCCACCTGGCTCAACTAAATCATAGCCGTACATCTCATGAAAATAAGGTCGTCCTTCATTCAGGCGTTTCTGATAAGAAAACTTCACAAGGTTTGAAACTCCTTCGATGAAATCTTGGGCCATGGCTGCATGAGTCTCTAAGACTAGTGAACTCAAACCCTTAGAAACCTCCACGCCTTCACGTTCAAAAAATACAGTTGTGCCACTTTCTTTTAACTGTTGAAGCACTTCTAAGATTTCCTTTGTGTTTCTTGAAAATCTGGATATGCTTTTTGTAAGAATTAGATCGATCTTTCCTTCCCTGGCATGACGAAGCATTCGCTTGAATCCATTTCGGTGTTCGATGGTTCCACCGGATATTTGATTATCGATATACACTCCGACAAATTTCCAATTTGGTTTATTGTAGATGTAGTTGCTGTAATAGCTCACTTGATTTTCAAGGGATCTGTAATTGGTGTTGCCTTTACTAATTCTGCAGTAAGCTGCAACTCTGATACCTTCTTTCTTGCTGTTTAGTGGACTTTGATGCATCTCGTCCAGCGGATCCCACAGTGTGTGTACCCACATGGCCTTATCTCTTTGGTCCATTTAAAAAACTCCTTTCCTCATAAAGATTACGCTTGTTGGTATGTTCCCTCTGTATGAAACATATTGCAAGTACAATCTCAAAAGGTCAAAGGAGTATTTTAAGTACACTAGGTATTCAGTTTTTATTACGGCTTCGGAATCTATTTTTTAAAGAGTATCTAAGTTCAGCGGTTCCACCGGGTCCTTTCCTCTCCTCCAGCCGAGGGCCTTTCGCTTGACCCCACATTTAAAGATAAACTCCATTTGGTAATCATCATAGATAAGACCCCGTTCAACAGTCTCTCTAAACATTTTTGCATCGAAGGTTTCGAAGTCTTGCAGCCCCTGTAGATACTCAATAAGAATATCCAGGTTCTTCTTCATGAAGATACTTTCTTCTTTATTCTTCAGGAGGTTTTCATGTTCTTGTTGGTAAATTTGAGACTCGTAAATGAGATTTCTAAGGGTGGCGTCATAAATTGGGTCATTGGTGATACTCTCTCTCATAGACATTTCAGTAATTTGATCGCTGATTCGGTCAATGATTTCTTCGACTTCTTCTAATCGTGCATTTTCTTCTTCAGATAGGCTGACCTCTTTTATGGCCGCTTCACCTTCCATTCGAATCTGGTCGATTTCTTTTGTCATTTTCAGAAGCATCTCATTGTAAGCTCTTTCAATGACTTCTTCCCATATATACTTTGTATGGCATTCATAATCCGCTTCCATTTTCATCGCTGATACCCTGCACTGCCATACCGTGAATTTATAAGATTGGCCATTTTTCTTTGAGGTAAGGCGTCTTCTGTGCACCGGAACCCCGCACTCCCCACAAAATAGCATGTTAGAAAAAGGAGCTGTGTTGCTGTAGCATCTTCGGTACTTCCCATCTGGATCATGGCGCATTCTACTTCTGCGTTCTAGCTCCTTCTGAGCCGCATTCCAATCTTCCTCTGAAATAATCGGTGGGTGATTGTTTCGTATGAAATACTGTGGTTTGTGGTTTTTATTTCTCACCCGCTTATGGGTTAAAGGGTCTAGAGTAACTGACTTCTGGCACAGTGCATGACCACAGAATTTTTCATTTTTTATCAGCTTGAGAACCGAATCGCTGGTCCATTTGGTGTTTCCCCTAGCGGTTTTTACTTTATCCTTGGTTAGCCCCTTGGCAATAAGTGGTGTTCCTTTCCCGCTTAGAAACTCTCGATATATTCTTCTTACAATCTTGGCTTCTTCTTCATTGATAATTAGATTGCCTTCCTCATCCTCATCGTAGCCGAGAAAATAGGTTGTCGGTATGTGTGGTATTCCTCTTGAAAATCTCTTCTGAACACCCCAGCTTACATTGGCGCTTATGGTTCTACTTTCTTCCTCCATAACGCTTGCGATGACAACCAGAATCGTTTCTGATTGGGAATCCAATGTGTTAATTCCCTCTTTATCGAATATAATTCCCACAGGTTTGTCTAGGTTTTTAAGCATCCTCACATAAGTCAGACAGTCTAAAGTATTTCGTGCAAATCGGCTGATGGATTTGGTGATGATGTAGTCAAATTTCCCTTCTTTAGCATCCTTGATCATCTGGTTAAAGCCGGTTCGGTACTTTGTATTTGTTCCTGTTACACCCTCGTCACTGTACACTTTATAAAGTTCCCAGTCCGGTTTTCTTTCAATGTATTCTTCAAAATAGGAAACCTGAAGCTGATAACTTGACTGTTGCTCTTCTTCAAGAGTTGACACCCTTGCATAGGCTGCAACTTTAACCTTTGGTTCTTCTTCTCCTTCCCCTCTTCTTTTCATGTTCATATTCGCAGGGATTACCCGAACTCGAGGATTCATCGCTGAAGAGTTTCTATTTTGAGTCATAGTACATTCCTCCTCTAAATTGACCGACAACGGTTTCTTCTCCATCAATCCACTTAATGGTAAATAAAAAAGGTGACTCCACTATAATGTGAATCACCCATGCTCTCATGAAAGAGATATCTAGTATTTTTTTAATGGCTTTATCTGAACCCTTTAATTCCTTCAATCGATTTAGTGAG
>DAWM01000054.1:0-1718 GCA_002505945.1 Candidatus Woesearchaeota archaeon UBA119 | reverse complement strand
ATAAAAAAGGTGACTCCACTGTAATGTGAATCACCCACGCTCTTATAAAAGAGATATCTAGTATTTTATAAATGGCTTTATCTGAACCCTTGAGGGTTTTAAGCTTATTCAAGGATGCTTCTCTAAAGATATGGTCTTTGTCAAAAGCCTCCCATAACTTTGTTTTTTCAGCGATTGTTTCTTCGACTTCTTTTCTTTTAGCCTTGATGTCTTCTACATCTAGATTTTTTAAGATAGCATTGTTTTCAGCAATCAGGCACTTTTCAAGCTCCACCCTCAACAGATTTTGCTCTCTTTCTCTTACGGTTTCTGCACTTGATAACTCTTTTATAAGCTGTTTAATCAGCAAGCCATCATTTGTTCTCTGACCCATGCCATAACGTTTTTCAAAACCTTCTATGAGAAGCTCTTCTATCTTAGTCTCCTCAATAGGTTGAGCCTTGCATAAAAGTCCGCTCTTTGCATTTGACGAACATCGCCATCTGGTTATTTTCCCCTTCTGACCGAAGCGATGATAGTTCTTTCCACAGCTGGCGCAGACAATTCTGCTGGTAATAGCGGAACGTTTGTATCTTCCTTTTTTATTCGATGATGTCGTTTTGTTCTCATTCATAATCTCTTGGACCTTTTGAAAATCTTCTTTTGACACAATCCCCTCATGATGGTCCTCAACATAATACTGAGGCTTATGTCCCCTATTAACTACTGTCTTATGAGATCTAAAATCCAAAGTACATGTTTTTCTGCTAAGCGCATCTCCGCAGTATCTTTCGTTTGTAAGAAAGCTGCTTATATTAGAAGATGTCCAATCAATCTCTCCGGAGCGCTTCTTGTATCCTCTACGAATGAAATGCTGAGCAATATCTGTCAGATTATAGCCAGAAAGAAACATTGCATAGGCTTCTCTTACTATGGCCGCTTCTTTTTCAACAATCTCCCACTCCTTGTTTTTCTTCGTCTTATAACCAAAGAGTTGAGCCGCAACCACCTCACCTCTTTCAAACCGTTTTCTCAAAGCCCATTCAATATTTTCTGAAGTACTCCGGCTCTCTTCTTCTGCAAATGTGGCCAAAATCTTTATTAGTAGTGAACTGGTTATGTCTTTAGTGTTCAGTCTCTCTTTTTCGAAGATGACCTGGACGCCTTTTTCAGTAAGCTGTCTCACAATATCCAGCGTATCCACAACATTACGGGCAAATCTAGAAATAGACTTACAAATGATAATATCAATTTCTCCATTCATCGCCTTTCTAATCATCCGATTAAAGCCTGTTCGCTTGGACATATCCGTTCCTGACTTACCCTTATCTGAATAGACTCCTGCATAAAGCCACTCAGGTTTTGATCTAATGTAATTGGTGTAATGAATGATTTGGTTTTCAAGGGATCCTAGCTGAAGTTCTTCTTCAGAACTCACTCTGCAGTATGATGCCACTCTAGGTTTATGTGGTTTTACCTGTCCCATGCTTGTGTATAAATCAACATTATTTATCACGGAAACGCTAGGTTGCTGAACCGGTACTACCTGAACTCTTGCTTGATTCATCGTCTTTTCCTCCTTTCTTTTTATCCCTTATTTCGCATCACGCGGCATAAATTTTTTCATGCAAAGGGTAAAAAATAATAATGCCTGAATTCCTTTAAAATCAAAGGTTTCAAGCTTTTTAGCGTATTACATATATCACTCTAAACCGAGTATTTATCAAGTCATTTCTACT
>DAWM01000019.1:19210-25443 GCA_002505945.1 Candidatus Woesearchaeota archaeon UBA119 | reverse complement strand
CCTGGAATCAAATCCATGACCTTTTCCCATTCGCCCCAACATTCCTGCTCAGAGAAATTCCAGTCCCTGCATTTGTATAGTTCTTTGCCTTCAGCTACCTTAACAAGCCTTCCTTTTGTGAAGTTAATACTTTCAGGGTTCACAGCAAAGGATGAGATGAAGTTCTTGTTATGTTCCTTTACCTTATCTAAAGGCACAGACTCCAGCCCAAGCTCTATCCCTGCTCCAAGACTTACATCCTCAAATTCAACCATCTTGATGTTCTTTACATCTGGGAAGAACCTGAGATTCTTTCTTTCGGAGTTTGAAAGGATATTTAGTCTGCCTGAACCCTCCTTTTCAAATACCTCTGCCTGAATAGACCTTTCTTTCCCTTTGCTGTTCTTTATCTTTACTTCTACTGAATCAGAGACTTTCTTAGGAAGTTTCTTTTTCTCTGAACTTATATTACTTACCACCTCAAAAGAAGTGGTAGGGTTTTCGTTTCGTCCTTTTGGATAAAGCATGATTTGATATTTCCCTTCTTCCTGAGGCTCAAACCAGATAATCTTCTCATCAGAGGTAGAAGAATATCTCTTGTCTTTATGGGATATAATCAGCTTATAGCTTAGCTGGCAATTGATGGTTATTTCAACCTCTTCCCCAAGCCGATATATCTCTTTATCAGTTTTGACCGAGATGCTATTGATTATATCATCCTTTGATGAATTAGATGTTGTATTGTTCTCCTTTTTTGTTTGCTTAGGCGGCTTGCTTTCCTCTGTGCCATTAAGCATGAATTCCTTTATTTCTGAGATGTTCTCAGCCTCAAGGATTAGCTTATACGATCCAACATCTTTTGGCTGAATGGTTATATTTGAGATGTTGCAATCTATACATCTCCTTGAACTATTGGGGCCTTGGATAGTTAGATTATAATTAGAAAGATTCTCAATACTTATATTTACCTCATCTCCAATATAATATGTTTCCTTATCCAGCTGAAGCAGGCTTGAGCTTACCAGGGCTGCAAAGCCAATTATCAGCATTAGAGATAGTAAAGTAATCTTCAATTGTCCCTTCCGATTTGGATTTTTCATACTCATATTATTTCTTCCCTTTCTCCTTGTTGAAATTCCTCATCATAAGCTCCACCTTAGAGGAAACCTTCATAGCATTCTCCTTACATAGTTTCTTGAACTTAAGAAAAATCTCCTCGTCTATAGTCATAGTGATTTTCTTCTTGCTCATCCTTACGGCCGCCTCTTTTTTGTTAAAATCTGTTAAATAATGTTGATTTTAGATATGATACTCTTTTGGCATGATTCTGAGAACCTAGAAATCTCCTCTTCAAATGCCTTTTTTTCAGCCAAAAAACCATATTTATACATATTAATATGTATTTTCTAATATTTCATATATAAATGTTGGCTTTTTCGGGAAGGCTTGGCGGATCAATATAAAGAGAACTAAAACAAGTGCCAGCCAAGATTATTTGTCGCTACATTTCTCGCCTTTTAGAGAATTTAACAAGGGTTTAAGAGTTGCAATCTTTTAATGGATTCCACCCTGATCCCTCTCCTCTTAGGCAACTTTGATAAAGCCAGATGTTAAGCTTAATAATATCCAAATTTGGATATTTTAGATTATGAGGAACAGGATGAACAAACAAATGAGGTTGCATATCTGCTTGCTAAAAAATAAAACCTTCAATTGTTTCATCTTATTAATAAAGAAAGTGGGATTTAAAAGGTGCTTAGAATCAAATAACTAAAAAGAATTCAAAGCGTTTTGAAGGTAGCAGATTAAGAGTATTACGATTTAAGATATTCTATCTTATTCATTACATCCAATTATTTCTATATGTATACATTGTTTTGATCCAGGATCATAAGAATCTGCTGTGCATTTATTTCCATCATCACAGTCAGGGCAGTCAGTAGATTTTCCATATTCTCCAATTTCACAAATACCATTACCATCACAATTAAGTTTAACTGTATTCATACATTTATATCCTGTTTCTGAGCTACAAAAGTCGTAAGTACATGGATTGTTGTCATCGCATGTTTCCGGACACTTTGGGATAATTAAATTTATCAAGAGAAAAGATATTATAATTACACCTATTGCAATTGATTTTTTCCTCCAATCAAGGACAACAGGTCTCAGTTTTTTACTTTCTTGCTTATACCACTTGAAAAACTTATCAAAAAAAGGCGTTATAAGAAAAGCTATTAATACGAGAGGAATCAGATTTATCTTATTATTTATCATGAAATATAGAAAAAAGCCAAAGAAGATGATTGTTCCTAGTAGCCACGCTAAGATTTTCTTCTCTTTCTCAGTTTTTTCTTCTTTTACTTTACAATGTTCTTTATGATTACTTAATGCTTCTTTGGATTTAAATCTTTTACGACAAAACTCACAAAAATATCCTGGTTCGTTCTCTTTTTCGGGTGTTTTCTTTAATTCTTTCTTTGGTTCTGTTTCTTTTTCCTTGTAAACCGACAATTCATCTTCAAGTTCATCTTTTCTGTTTTTTAAGTGAAAACCTCTGATAAAACATCCAACAAGAACGATGAATGCAATGATATTTTCTATACTTATCTTGAACATCTGATCTTCAACGGATACCCAAGGAATAAAGATCAATACAAATATCGCAATCACTACTAATACACTGTCACGGAACATTTGTTCCTTGATTCTTTTTAGTTTTCTCTCTAGGATTTCCCTCTTTTTGTTCATTATTTTTTTGCCTCTACCTTAATACTCCAAGACTCGAGATAATATGCTTTCATATCAAAATAGTATTGACCTTCTCCCTGGTAGATGTAGTTAGGACTATTATTATAACTGCATTTTTGATAATTTAGTCCAGCAATCAGTTCAGGTTCATCATCAGATATTTTGAAGATATCTAGATGGTACAATGCCTCCTGTATGCTATTTCTATCAGGGTCATTTGTACAAGATATCGAATACCTCCAATAATCTGAGTTGATTTGGAAAGGTTCAGTTTGTTTTTGCCCAGCACCACTGAAGGTTTTTACTTCATACCATCCTTCCGAATCCGCATCGATGCAATCATCTTTATCTTTAACTTCAGTCAAGTCGGGACAGACGTAGATTTTTTCCGTTTTTGTTTCAGTTTTAACAGGGCACGTCGAACAATCTGTTTCAATAACTGTTTCAGTCTGGATGGGACAATCTGAACAGTTCAATTCTGGGCAGTTAGTTAAGCATTTTACTTCAGGGCATGCATCAATTGAATCAACAAAAGAACCATCTGTACATTGATATTTAACAACCGTTTGAGAACATCCTGTTAGTACTAAAACAAAGGCCACTACTATGCATAATAATGAGAATTTCATTTTTTATCTCACCCTTTTTAATCTTTTTTATATTTGAACAAATAAACTTATACATTTCTCCTATTTAAAATTTACTTAGCAGAGACTCAATTGAACACTTTTAGTTATAATATGTTTCTAAGAACTGAATTGCTCTACATTCATTCCTACTCCCCTTCTACTTTATCTCGGTATAGAAGGCGACCTTGTCGCTATCTGGCCCCGATAACTGCCCTAATGTGGCGGGTATGCGAATCTCAAAATCTCTAGTCTCATTATAACCCTGCTGGGATTTATTTACGATAGATAAAAACACAACATCCTGGCTGCCTGAATAAGTGATTCCGCCATCTCCATAGTCCCATAAAATGCCTGTCTTGAAGCTTGTGGAATTCGTGCTATTCACTGTAGGAATGTTGGTAATATACTTGCCATATACATCCTTAGTAATGGTTTCTTTCGGCACCCCATTCTCTAAATAAGTAGAGTTCACAGAGTCAAAATAACTAGAGGAATTCAGCTCTTCATCCAGCTCTCCAAAGTCCTCATACCTTTGATTGCCCGATGTATCCCTTCCAAAAGCCTGAAGGCTATCCCAAGTGATGCTTGCATCATAATCTACCACAAATATATTGCTGCCCGTAGAATTCAAAACCCTCCACTGATATATCCCTTCAAGCTCGGTATCCTCCAATGTTATAGTATCGTTGGTTTCTCCCCCAGCATAATGCCAGAACTCCACCGTTATTGCTTTAGAAGCATTGTTGTTGGTTTCATTCTCTTCTCCTATCTCATCGCTTGGATCTACTATAACATGAATCTCATTGGTGCCCAGCTCAGCCGTATAATCCACGCTTATATTCTCTGATTCCCCATTTGAGAGATTAATAGTCAGATTATTGCCAATCTGATTTTGTCCTATCTCATTCTCCCAGAACTGAACAGTTATGTTTTCTGCATCCCCTCCCCCTATATTGAAAACCGTGGCAGTAATATTCACAATAGAGCCCTGGCTTGGAGAGTCATCGCTGAAGAATATATTTGATGAATTCACTTTCAAATCAGGATAAGGAGAATAGAATTCATATGTACCACTCCATCCGATATTTGTTGCATTATCTACGCAACTCACATTCCAGTAATGCGTCCCACCATCCAAATCATTTACACTTATATTCTCTTCGCTCCCATTTATTACCTCTAAATTCTCTTGGATAATCTCATCATCCAAAGTAAGATTACATATAAGCAGATTGGCCATGTTATCCTCAGCAGAGAAGTTCAATTCAGTTGAATCAGTATCAAGGTTTGTCTCATTATCAGGATATGTAAGGTTTATTGAAGGAGCTACATCATCGTAATAGATTATTATTGATGAGGAATTCTGGGCATTCAACGCATTATCCATTGCCTCAACCTTTGCCTCATACGTGCCATTGCTCAACCCAACAAGATTAACGCTTTCCTCAGAGCTATTCCCCAATGTTCCTTCAGAATTAAATGAATCATTCACATATACAGTATAGTTTATGGGATCCGCCATATCATCCTCTAATATAATAGAGATAGAAGGATTGGAATTAAACCATGTATGATTAGAAGTAGTAATAGTGCTGCTTGGTTCAACCAAATCAACATACAATACTCTCTCAGAACTAATAGCATAGGCATGGTAAGAAGTATTGTCATAACACTCAATCTGCCATGTATTCGTTCTGTTCATCCCAGAAACAACAAAGGAATTTTCGCTGTTATTCATTACATTATAATTTGTATCATTGATTCCCCCATTGAGGATTATAGAGCAGTTTTCTATTCCCGTTTCATCGCTCACATTAAACCTAAATGTATTAGTGCTTTCATTACTCCAGGTAAGATTCTCAGGCGATATAATCCCAATCACAGGAGGAAAGAAAACATTAAAGCTCCTTGTTTCAGAGGTATTGGAATTGTTTGCCTCATCAAAACATGTAACATTCCAAAGATGCTCCCCCTCTTCTAAGCTGGTAGCCAGATAAGAATTCTCTTCTCCTATATTGACGCTAGTAAGAGAAGTATCCTCCCCATCCAATGTTATATAACACTCTGCTGTAGAGGCAAGGTTATCATATGCGGTATAGTTTAAGCTTACCTCTGAACTGGAGAAATTCTCCTCATCAGGAGGATAGTTAAGTTCAATAGTCGGCTTTTCAGTATCAATATATATTGTGGTGGATGAGCTGTTTCCCTTATTACCAGCGTCATCTTCTCCTTCTAATATCAAGGTGTATTCTCCATCCGGTTTAATGCTCAAAGTAATGTTCTCAATAGAATTATTTCCTATTTCCCCTTGATTCTCAGAACTATCATTGATGTATAAGGTGTAGTTAAGCACATCGTCTATGCTGTCAGTTATCCTAATGCTGATGTTCGGAGCAGAAAGATTGAACCAGCTCTCATTCAGAGTCAATATCTCGGTTGTAGGAGCATTTGTATCAACAGTAATATGAAGTTTGCTTGAATTCTTTCTTCTATCCAGATAATCCAATGCCTCTACAATTATTCTATTCAGACCCTCATCCAGGTTAAGATTTACGCTCTTTGATACATTATCAACTTCCTCTCCTTCTTCCCCAGTAAAAACATCATTCTTGTATACAGAATAGTTTATTGTGCTGCCTGTATAATCATGTAGAGTAAAGTTAAAATCTACATTAGCATAGTTGAACATGCTTTCATTCCCAGGGGAATTCCATTCAACCCATAATACAGATATGTTCCTGGTAGCATTATTATTTATTTCATTAAGTTCGTTTATGCTATTTGAAGGATCAGCCGATACAAAAATCTCATGCATCCCTTCAGTAATATTCCACTCCACTGAAAACAAGGCAGAATCATTATAAGCAACATTCT
>DAWM01000019.1:10218-18956 GCA_002505945.1 Candidatus Woesearchaeota archaeon UBA119 | reverse complement strand
GCTTCCTATTAAGCTCCCGCCGTAATCCGGCCTGCCATCCCAGAACTCTACCTCAGCATTTGAAGCATCAATCCCACCAATATTGGAAACATTTGCAGTTATGTTTATCGTTTCATTAATGCCAGGATTAGTGTTGTTGAAACTAATCAAGGATGTATTGATATAGAGATCAGGCTGGTTGACAACGAAACGCCATGTTTCCGAATAATCAGTATTATTCAGGTCATCAGTGCAGCTCACATTCCAGTAATGCTCTCCATCTGAAAGGTTCTCAATATAACTTGAGCTTACTTGCCCTGAAACGCTGGTTATGTTCTCTTCTGTAATGTCCCCTTCAGGATCAGTTATGAACAAGTCGCAACTAACTTCTACAGATGAATTAAAGTCAGTGGCAGTCCAATTAAACAAGATATCATTCTGGTTGAATAGCTGGTCATCACTCGGATGATGCAACTGCACATCAGGCCCTTCCAGATCAACATAGAAGGTCTTTGGAGCCCCATTAACATCAGAATTTGAGTTAGGGTCAGAACAATTCACATCCCATGTATAGCTCCCGTTCGGCAGATTCTCTAATGTGAAACTCGCCTCAACCCCAGATTCAACACTGGAATTGGTTTCATTCTCTAATGAATTAAGTATTAAGACACATTGTGAGATCTCACCGGAGTTGTCTGTTACCGTAAAAAATAGAGTCATGTTAACAGAATTGTTTCTATAATTCTCAACAGGATCTCCTAAGCTTATCTTTGGCGGCTCCTGCACTGAAAAGTTCTCAATACTGCTTTGATTGGAATTTTCAGCATTGTCTCTGCAATAAACACTCCAGTTATAATCCCCGTCATCCATTCCCTCAATTGTAAAATTGGTCGGAGCTCCATTATTGCTTGTTATATTCGTTTCATTGGAGCTCCCATTAATCCAAAGGTCGCAGCTGAGCTCTGTTGCAAGATTATCATCCGCAGTCCAATTAAATATTACAGAGCTTGAATCCAGCTCTTCTGAGCTGGTTGGATGGTTAAGGGAAATCTGAGGAGTCTGGTTATCCACATAGAAAGTCTTATTAGCAGGCATAAAGCTGTTTCCATCGCTGTCATTACATTTTACGCTCCATAGGTATTCCCCCTGTGAAAGATCGTTTAGCTCAAAGGTATTGTTCTGTTTATTCAATACAAAAGATGCCGGTCGGTCATAGCTCCCATTTATATAGAGGGCGCAGCCAGTTATCTGGATGTCATCCGATGGGAAATAAGTAAGGTTTACATCTGTTTCATTGAACCAGCTTTCATTATCAGGAGCAACTAAAGTAACATTAGGCGGCGCCAAAACATCAAAGTACCAGGTATCGGACACATTAAAGTTTCCTGCCTTATCAGTGCAGTCCACGCTCCAGTTATACGTCCCATCGCTTAATGTATAATAATGCGTGTATTCACTTCCATTGGTTGCATTCAAGTTAGAGCCTATTGAATACGTAGAACCCTCCTCAGTAAGATAAACATCACAGCTCATCTCATCTGAAACCTTATCCTTTGGTATAAACTTAAATGAGACATTGTTCCTTTCAACAGTAGAGTCGTTTTCCGGATATGTCAGTTCTATATCATAAGGCACTTCTGAATCAACATAATAAGTCCAGTTCTCTTGAGCCATTCCCGAAAGATTGTTGGTGTCATAGCATTTCACATTCCAGTCATATTTCCCATCCGGCAGATTAACAGTAAAGTTGTTCTCCACATTCGCAGTTATGTCATATTCTGTTTCGTTCTCCTCCCCATTAAGCCAAAGGCTACAATTCGTAAAGTTCTCACTTCCCAAACTCGGGATATACTTAAAGGTAACATCATGAAACAAATCCCCATCCCCATCTTCCGGGCTTGTCAAGTTAACCCTAGGGCTCAGAAGCACTGTAAAATTCCTACTCTCAGAAGTGTTGGTATTAGTGGCATTATCCACGCATGTAACACTCCAATTGAAATCCCCATTCCTCAGCCCAGTAACATTATAAAGAGTAGGAGCTCCATTATTACTCTCAATATTGCTCCCATTAACGCTGTCATTTATACTAAGGTTGCAGAGCAGCCCAGTAGCGAAATTGTCCTCAGCTGTCCAGTTGAATGTGTAAAGCGTAGTATTAATTGTATAATCATTCTCAGGAAGGTTCAATGAGATATTTGGCCCGGTTCTATCCACAATAAAATCCCAAGCATATGAAGTATTGGAATTGCTATATGCCCCGCTGTCATTGCATTCCACAGACCAGTTATACTCCCCTTCCGAAGGAGAGGAAAGTGTAAAGTTGTTCTCTTGTCCCTTTGATATGGTTGTGGAATTAGTTTGATTAAACGTTCCATTAATGAACAAGCTGCAACTCCCAATCTCATCATTATCGCTTACATTATACTCTAAGACAACATTGCTCAGATTAGTATGTGTATTATTTAAAGGAGAAATCGGCTCAACAACAGGAGTTTGGTTTATTGTAAAATTCCTAGTCTCCGAATAATTTATATTCCCTCCGATATCAGTGCAGCTAACATTCCAGTAATGCACTCCATCTGTATATCCATCCAAGGTGACATCACGCTGGCTTCCGCTGCTTATTGTTGAAGTGTCATTCTCAATCCCATCCACATACAAGGTGCAGTTTAGGTCTTCATAGTTATCAGTTGGCGTGTAAGAAAAACTAACCTCAGAATCAGTGAAATAGGCTTCGGGAGCAGGAGCCTGTAGGCTAATGTTTGGCTTAGTTAAATCAACATAAAGGCTTGCATTACCTGTTGAAGCATTGTTGCCATTGTTATCATAACAAGTAACACTCCAATTATGTATCCCTTCATCAAAACCAACACTAAAGTTGTTTAATCCATTTATCAGCTCAGACTGATTGCTCTGGTTATATGCTCCATTGATATACAATTCGCACTCATCCAGCGCAAAATTATCAGATGCATTATAGGTAAGCTCAACAGTTGTCTCGTTTGTCCCGCTTTCATTCTCGGGCGAATATAGAGAGACATAAGGCGGCTCATCTGATATGTTAAAGCTTCTTGTTATAGATGTATTAGAATTGTTCGCCCAATCCCTGCATACAACATCCCATGTGTAGTAGCCAATCTCAAAACCCTCAATTGTAGTGTTGGCCGGACTTGCATTATACGCAGTAATAGTCTTATTGACTGAGCCATTTATCCTTACATCACAACTCATATTAGAAGCAATATTATCATATACAGTCCAGTTGAACTCAATATCTGGAGAGGTAGTGCTAAACTCATCAACAGGCTCATTAAGCTCAATCCTATAAGGCTCATCATAATCCACATTGAACTTCCACGTGGAAGAATTCCCTGTTCTTGAAGAAGCATCAGTACAGGAAACACTCCAGTTATATTCCTTTTGTTCAAGGGATGAGAGGGTAAAATTATTCGTTCCTCCATTGTTTATCGGGCTGGAATTGGTCTGGTTAAAAACCCCATCAACATATAAGCTGCAGTTGGCAATCTCACTGTAGGATGAAGGTATATATTCAAGGGTAATGCTTGAGCTGTTTACCCAGCTCTCATTATCAGGAGAACTAAGATTTACCTCAGGGGCTTCAGTACTCGCCACACTTATCTCAACCGATTCAGTATAAGAAGTAGAATACTTGCTCTGAGCAGCACATCTTATATAGGTAGAGCCTGGAGAAGAACCATTCAAGCCGAAAGATGTGGAATTGGAAGTGTTGAAGATATCACCCATAGTATGAGGATTATTCTCGCTTCCATTAAGTGATACAACTCCAGAAGAAGATATAGCACTCCAGCTTCCTGATGCATTGGTCTGGGCTGTCATGTTTGTAGAAAGGCAAGTCCCAGCACTGCAATTCGCATTGCAAGACAATGTAAAAGACTCACCTTGATTAATGTATACTGTAGAAGATGGAGAGGTTTTTGTTGCTTCAAGATTTCCCAGCTGGGTAAAACCAGTAATGTTCACAAAGCTTGAAGCATGGTCAATAAGGTGATTGAAATCTCTGGATTGGGCAGGATGCGTATTAGTAAATTCCATCTCATAGTATAGTTTGTCAGTACTAAGAAGCCTTTTATCGCTTGAAGGCGTGCAACTTCCAGTTGTAGCTGCTCCAGAAGAACTTGCCGTCCCTCCTGTATTTGAGCATATCAATTCCTCTCCATTTGAGCTATTCAGGATATATAACCACCAGCTCACCTCTATCCTACTGTCAGAGGTTTGGAAATAGGTGCTGAAAAGCACATTGGAGGTAGATACCTCTGCACCATTTGCTCCCATAAAGGGAGATTCGGCCTCAACTACCAGCTCTGAAGAAGAAGCAGCTATTGTTCCCGAAATAGAATTCTGAGTTCCATCAGTTTCCTGCTCTAAAGAGATTTCGCAAGGGAATGTAGTGCAGTCATTGGAAGAAGACTCATACCAGTTCCAATAATAGATAGGCTTGACAACCGCTACAGTAAGATCTCGGGAGCTGCTTTGATTAAAATTCCCTGCCTCATCCCTACATCCTATAGACCAAGTATAATCCCCATTCTCAAGATTATAATTGATGGTTTGATTTTGGTCCTTTGATATTGAGCTGTCTGTTTCTTCGGCACTTCCATTTATATATAAAGTGCAATTATCAATATCTGAATCATCGCTCACATTGTAGATAAAAGAAACAACATTTGAATCAGTATATGTGTCCTCGTCTGCAGGAGCAACAAGCGTAATCTCCGGACTAGTTCTATCAATGATAATTGTTCTGTTTGTTGCCGAAGTAGCATCATTCCCATTAGAATCCCAGCACTCCACATTCCAGGCATACTGCCCTTCATTAGTGAACCCTGCTGTTATTGTATTCTGGCTTCCATTTGTGATTGAATAAGTAGTATTCTTTGCGCTCCAGCTGGTTTCATTTGTATAAATAGAGCAATTGCTGATAGAATAATCCTCATCACTTGGCGTATATGCAAATTCTTGTATAGTTGCATTTGTTCTGAATAGGTTATCCGGCGAGTCCAGAGTTACCGAGAAGGAACCCGCTTCAGTATAGTTAATAGTATAATTGATAGCATCAACAGATATGCTCATGCTAGGGCTTTTCCTAGACCTGCCCGGAGCCTGGAAATCCATGCTTGAATCTATATATACATAATAGGTGCAATAGCTCGGCCAATTGCTGCAGTCCAGGTTAGTAAAAGAGTAGGAACCGGACTGCGCAATACTTGAATTGGTCCAGGTTGTTGATGTAGTTGAGGTATAAGAGCTACTCCCTATCGTTGCCTCATCCCCATCATCATGTGTTTGGTCATGGTCAAAATCCCCGCTCTGCTGAGCATTTGTCATTGTACAACCATCAGTATTCACAGTAACAGTAATGTCATATTTCATCTCCTCAAGGAAGAAACTCGTTGCGTCATTAGGAATGTTTATATTAAAAGAACAGAAAGTAGAGCAGGAGAGTGTTCCGCTATTCTGCTGATTGACCGAATCAGAACAGCTGCATCCTACCGAAGAGTTTAGCTCGCTGTATAAAGGATCCTCTGGAGTAAGCACTATAGTATAATTCTCTCCAGGCACAATGTCCCTTTCTTTCTTCCAGCCACCCAAACATTCCTGGGCATCAAAATCATACTCCTCGCATTTATACAATGCAGTTCCTTTTGCCTCAAGTTCAATCTGAGCATATGAGAAATCCAAAGCTCGAGGATCAATTGCAAAAGACTGCACGCTCTTATCCCTATTCACCCAGACCTCTTTATTATCAATGTCCTCCATTTTCATCCCATCAAGGTTGTTTAGCTTCAAATTATGAAACCTGATTTTGTTCACCCTACTAGTTGGATTAAACACATCCACAAACTCTCCCCTGAAAGAACTGCCATATTCGCCCCTGAGTTGCCGGGCTTGCCCTTTATGATTCTTTATCTTCATAGGAATAGTTGCAAGCCTTTTTCCCTGGCCAAGAGAAGAGAGGTTAAATTCCTTTCTTTCTGTTTCTCTCTCAGGCAGCATCTCATTCTCATTGCTTTCTTCCTCAACATAGAAATTCTTCTCATCAACAACCTTTCCATCATCCCTAAGCTGAACTCGATATTCTCCCTCTCCAGAAGGAGCAAATCGAACCTCTCTGGAAAGCTCTAACAACTTGAAACTCTTATCACCATGAATTATAAATAACTCCAATGAGGAATCTATGATATCTCCTCCAACAAGCGAAACCACCAGTTCTTCCCCCTTGGCAAGCCTGTTTGAGTTTATCTTAAGCAAGGGATACTCCTTTCCAGTATCTACCACATCTTTCCTCACACCCCCCCAAGCTTTTTCATCAGAGACAACAATTCCCAGACGACTAATCTCCCTCCTTGCGTTATCAATCAGCAATATAGTATATTCACCCTGCTCAGAAAAACTCAACGATAAAGGAAAAACCAACTCCCCAAAATACTTGCTTCTCAGATCTTCTTTAACCATCACCAAATCATATTCGTTGGAAACATCAATTCCATTAATCTCTTTAGGAAGCACTCCAATCTCTATCCTTTCATTAATTCCATATACATTCTTTTCAAGCGGGGCAAAAGAAACATCAGCATGCTGCATCTCAGAAAAAGAGCTCTGATTACCTAGAACAATGAATACAAGTACAACTAATAAACCCCCAATAATCTTTGGCTTCTGCATCTGAAATCCTTATTCCTCTTTGTTCTCTTCCTTTACCTTCTTGAGAGACTCTTCAACCTCCTCCTTAATCTCTTTGGAGAGCTTTGAAAACTTATTCTTCAACTCCTCCATCGTTGATTTGGTTTTGTCATCAAGCAGGTTAATGAGATTTGTAGTATGCTTCTCAAACTTGTTGAATTTCTTGATAAACTTAACCAGCTCGTTCTTGTCAGCTTTCTTGTCCACCTCAACCTTGAGCTTGTCAAAATCTCCTTGAAGCTTGTCAAAACTCCTCTGAAGATTCTTTGTGACATCATTAAACTGGTCAAACTCCGAGAATTTCTTCTCAACCTCAACAAACATAGACTCAACCTTGTTGGAATGCCTCTCTACAGTAGCCTCTCTCTTCTTTATCTCAACCAACTCCTCCTTAATCTCATCATTAAGCTTGGTAACCTGCTCAACTCCCTTATAGAAATCAATCTTGTTTTGTACCTGCTTCAACTGCTCCAACACATTCTTTACAAGAGACTCATTACTCTCAATATTAGCCTTTAAAGCTTCTGCTTTAGAATCAACCTTCCTAACCTCAACCATCAACTTTTCAGGCTTGACAGACTCAACAAGATCAATCGCCTTGGTAGCAGCGGTTTCAAGATTAGCAATAGTTTTTGAGGTGTCTGTCAAAGTACCTCTCAACTCTCCAATCTCCTCGTTAATCTTAGAGAATCTTTCATTAGTGGCTTTTCTTTCCTCACTTAACCCCTCAACCTTAGCGCTGAGCTTCGTCAACTCTATACCAAGCTTTGAATCACCAAAGTCATCCTCTTTAGAGCTCTTTCTAGCATTCTCTCTTCTCTGCTTTTCCTCATCCAGGTTCTGTTTAATCCTGTCCTCATCACTTAGTTTCTTCTTAAAGGGCCACATAATCTCACCTTCTTTATTACCATAGCATTAAATTCCATCACGAATGAGCCGATGTTAATCTATTCTTCTTTATACTCCTTCTTGTTTTTCTTTATTGATATCTTCATTAGCATTGTCCTTAGACTCTTTGCTTGTTTCCTCCCTTGCCTTCATCATTATCTCGCTCTTCAAATCATACTCCTTCTTTTCCTTATCCTCCTTGATTTGCTCTTCAATCTCCTTGATAAGCCCGCCCATCTTATCTACATCATCCTCTTCGCCCTCAATCTCAAGCACTCCAATCTTTCCCTTAGCCAGCTTCAACAAGGCTGAAGAGTTGAACATATCCTTTCCTGTTTTTCTGGCGGCTGAAATCTCTCGCTCCAGTTCCCCAATCTTTTCCTTCAAACCTTCCAGCCTCTCAACCCCCTCTCGCACATCCTTTCCAGCAGACTTCTTCATCATGTTGACTTTCTCAAGATACTCCTCTGAAATGTTCATTACCTTCTCAAGCTCATTCTTATCAACCTTCTTTTCTTCTTTCCCCTCTTCTTCTCCCTCTTTATTAATCTCCTTATTAACCTCTTTATCTTCTATATTCTTCTCTTTATCATCTTCTTTATTATCTTTACTCTCCCCTGAACTCAAGTCCTCCTCCCCATTACTCTTCTTTTTCCCTGCCATTAGACAACGCCTCTACAAGCTTGTCCTTCTTCATCATCTTGGATACCTTGTCAGCAAACTCCTCATTCTCTAGCGAATATTTTATCCAATTGGAGAAATCATGCTTCTCTTCATTAACATAAGTCCTGAACTTCTCTTCAGGCATATCCTTCAGAATCTCCTTTAACTCCTTAAGATTAGATGCAACCTTGCCGTTTGAGAATTTGAATTCCTTCCCCTTTGGAGCCCTCTTCTTCAGCATCCCCTCAAGATCTGTTTTATTCTTTGAGTTAGTCGGGGTTTCATCTCCATCATCTTTTTTCTCACCAGCCTTCTCTTTTTCGCCCTTCCCTTCTTCTTTCCCTTCTTTTTCCTTGTTCTCTTTACTTATCTTTCCCTCATCATATTGACTTCTTTCTTCCTTTTTCCCTTTATTCCCATCTTCTTTCTTTTCTTCTTTGGCTTCTTCCTTGACTTTCTCTTTTTCTTCCTCTTTCTTCTCTTCC
>DAWM01000019.1:9301-9991 GCA_002505945.1 Candidatus Woesearchaeota archaeon UBA119 | reverse complement strand
TTTCTTCCTCTTTCTTCTCTTCCCTGCTCTCTTCTCTACCCCCTTCTCTAGGAGATTCTTCATCTCTCTCTTCATCCCCCTCTTCTTCTTTTTTCCTGTTATCTTCTATCTTATCATCTGCTTGCTCACTAACCGCTACCTCCTCATCTTCTTTCTTACTCTTATCTTCCTTACTGTCCCCTTTCTTACTCTTTCTTTTAGACAGTTTCTCTCCCTTGCTCCTCTTATCCAATAATTCTAAAATCCTCTTCCTATCCTTAGTTGATTCAAGCAGGTCTGCGAGCTCATAATCTCCGACCGCATTCCTAAACCATTCAGCGAAATCATTCTTGTTGTCATTGACATGAGATTTAAATACAGAGTCCTTCATCGCTTCAACCTCAGCATACAAGTCTCTTGGATTAACCACAAGCATTCCATTGTTAAGCTTCAGCATCTTATTAGGAGGAACATCCCTATTGAATCTCTCAGTCGGAGATGCCTCTTTCTTATCCCCCTCATCTTTCTCCCCTTTCTCTCCTTCTTCAGCCTCCGCCTTTTCTCTCTCTATCTTAGCCCTCTCCAACTCCTTCTTCATCTCTTCCTCTGAAACCTTCTCTCTCTCCAACTTCTTAGGCTTCTTGCCCAGCTTCTTCCAGAGCTTCTCAATCCGCGGCTTCAAGCCATCAATGTAAATCTTCGCCATGTTGA
>DAWM01000019.1:574-9113 GCA_002505945.1 Candidatus Woesearchaeota archaeon UBA119 | reverse complement strand
TAAATCTTCGCCATGTTGAAGCCGCCCGCCTTTACCTTGTCCAGAGCAAGCTTTAACTCTAACTTCAAGTCAAACACATCCTGGTCAAGCTTCTCAAGCTGCTCCAACTCATACTGCATCTGGTCTATTATGTCATTATACTCATTATACTTCTCAATCTCATCATCAGAAAGCCTCTCAACTGAATGCTTAATCGGTTTAAATGTCACGAAATAAGGACGGCCTCTGTTATAGGCAGCATTCTGAACCATTCCAGTTCCTACGCTCGCCTTGACCAAACTCTTCAAAACCTCATCCCCATACTTTGTTTTAATCCTATCTAAATCTCCTTCATCCCTGGTTCTCATCTGCACCTCTGTATTGATATTAGCCTTAATCTGTCCAACAAAGTCAGCCAAAACCTGACTAATGAGGATCACACCTATCCCCCACTTCCTAAACTCTCGGCAAGCCCTTTCAATCTGTATAAAGCCTTCTCCGCTACCACCAAACTTAGACAGCAGCCTATGAACCTCATCGTAAACCAGACAAAGCCTGAGCTCCTGCGATTCATCAAAACCCTCATGGAATACCTCTCTGACAGTGTTGGCAACAAACACATCTATGTCCTTAGGGTCAAGCTTATGAAGCGCGAAAACCTGAATTTCGCCCGGCTTCATATACTTCTTGATGTTTATAATCTCCTTCGGATCAGTAATCTCCCTGATATTCCCCTTAAAGGATTTAGCAGCATTCTGCTTCATCCCAAAACCCGAATAGAGATTAAGCAGACCTTTGTTCTCCAGCTTCCTCAAGAAACCAGTCCACTGGGCAGTAGGATCAAAGGCAATAATAGCCACATCCTTCTCAAGCAATTCCTCAACAATCACCTGCGCTGCAAAACTCTTACCACCACCAGTACTACCAGCAACAATCGTGTGGGTCTTAAAATTCTCAACCTCAAAATAGGTCTTATTGTTAGTCTCAGCCACCTTTCCAACATATATTGTGCCAGGCCCAGGCTTTGGAAGCTGCGAATACTCCACCTTAAGATGGTACTTCTTCTTGGCCTCAATCTCCCTCCTAAGCATAATTAGACCGAATATCAAGAAAGCCAATCCAATTCCAATCAGGAAAGCCTGCCAAACCCGAATCTTACCAAACAAGAGATGCTGATAGAACGGCTCGGTAACAGTAAACACAGCAGTAGAGCTGCTCGTCAAATCAAGATAACTAGCACTAGCCCTTATAATGTATTCTCCAGTCGACAAATCAGGAGGCAATTCGTAATTCTTTATAATAGACAGAGAGGTTCTAAGGAACACATTCGTCTGGTGCGTCCACAAAGTCTCATTTCCATTTATATTCTGTATAGTATATGTAAGCCCAACCGGATACTGCTGGTCAGTAAGCATATTAGTAAGTGCAGTCTTAAACCTAACAAGGGAACCAGGAAAATAATCCTTTTCAGGCACGCTAACCTCCATCAACAATGCTTGGACCGGACTCTTCTCCTTGTCAAGAATCTCAATGCTGATAGGGATAGTATTATTAATTCCGCCAGTAATATTCAGAGTTCCATTATATATCCCAGGAGAACTATTACCAAAGAAAGTAAGGGTCAAATCATCCAAACCCTTTGCTCCAATAAACATCCCCTTCTTGTCCATCATAGTGAGCTTTCTTACATCCCCTGTTATATTGAACTGAAGCTGAATCCCTGTATTCTTAAAACTCTGAATATGAATAACCTCCTGAGCAAACTCTGCTGCCCTAATCTTCTTGGTTATCTGTTTGACAGGAATCCAAAACTCCTTCCCCTCAATCTCAGAAGGCCTCTCTTCCCTATATGGTATCTCGCCAGGGCCCACATCCGGCCCAAAATCCGGCCCCACGTTTTGTTCAGCAGGCGGGGTTTCATACTCTTTCTGCTCCTCCGCCTCCAACTCCATAATGATGTTGTGCTGGGTTGAATTGCCTTCCGGGATAGTGATATTGCTCTCATAAACCTGGTAATTCTCCTTTATCGCAATAATCCGCGTCTCCCCCGCCTCTGTTGTCATGTTATAAAATCCGTTTTCATCCGTCACCGTGGATTTTGGGCCGGACGTAATAAGCACGTTCTCTAATGGATTACCGCTTATATCAGTGACAGTTCCATAAACTATTCCTTCTACATATGGCTCTTCGTCTCCTGAGATACAAACGTTCGTAGGGTCAATAAAGATGTGGTACTTCGTGGTTTCGTTGTTGTGTACAGGCAGGAGAAATTGATAATTATAATAACGATTGGTAAACCCTTTGACTAATCTTTCATTAAGGATAGTAACTACTACCAGGTTTCCGTTGCTGTCCTTTAAAAGACCTGTTTTAAAGGTTCCTTCTTCTGTACCATTCCCTACCTTTGTTGTGGCAGTTGGGATATTCTTAATTGTAGTTGAGCCGATCTCTATGCTCATTGTTTCAGTAAAGGTGTTTGAAGCAGAATCATAGTTGTTTGGGTCTGTGTTTATGAATGCATCAACCTCAGATGCTGACATTGGAATAAGATCCTGCACGATTATTTCTTCAGGAGGCACAGTAGATGCAAACAAGAGATTATCCTTTCCTTCTTCTACACAGTCAAAGAACATATTGGCTTCTTCTGTGCCTCCTGGCTCAAAGGTGTATTCCCAGGGCTGTGAAAAGCCGACTCCGAATGCAGCTCCATAAAGGGCTACCCAATTATAAGTGGGCCTTGTATATACCAAATTCATATTATAGATATATCCTCCTCTGCCCTCGTGATAAACCAGTAATCCAGTAATTCCTTCATATTTCAGGACTGAGGCAGTGATGAGGATTGCCGCGCATATGATAAGGCTGATAATGATTGTCCAGTTCTTTTTACTGTCGCTTTTTCTTTTGTCTCTTTCATCTAGAAACCTCTCTAAGGCAGGCTCTCTTTCTATGAGATGTTCAATATCCTTGTTTATCTGCTGCGGTTTTTTTATACCAACCACCTTGATTGCTTCTTTTTCCTTTCTTTCCTTTCACTTGTCTTTGATTTCTATTTGTATTATAATCTCCTTTGTTCATATATCTCATTCATACCTCTTCATTCTCTTTTATCCTCATTCCCTTTTCCATTCTTTTAGTTTAGTTATTGAGTATCTTTAGGAGGTCTTCCACTTCATCTTCCATGGCCTTTTTATCTTCTTCATTAAGAAGCTCATAAGCTTGGTTTAATCTTTCCATCGTATCCACTTTGTTTAGCCTTTCTCCTTTCCTAATCTTCTCGGCTGTCTGATCTACTAGTTTTGAGAGATAGGCTTTGTTTATTTTATCATATACCTCTATTGCATTATCATATGCATCCTCTTTAATCCGTTGAGGCATCTTTTCGTAGAGAAGTTTTATCTCTTTGAAAACCATGTTAGCTCTGTTCAAGTCCCCTTCTTCAATATAGTTTAACGAGTCATTTATTAGAGAGTTCAGTCTGGTAATCTTTCTTTTCTTACTGGCTCCTGCAATGCTGATAATCCTTTCTCCAATTTCTGTTGAAAAGATTAGGTATATGGCAAGCACAATGGAAACCAATATTATCCCAAACATAGGTGAGGTGAAATCAACTTCCGGCAGGCTGAAGGCTCCTGTGATAAGATTCCCTTTTTTCTTGGTGGAAACAAGGTTATTTGAGAATAGGATAGTCTGGCCTTCTTTAACTCCCTTGAAATCCTTGAATCCCTCTGTATAATAGTTTATTTTTTCTTTTAATTCATATTTCACCAAAGGATCTTTTTTGATTGTTTCTTGTTCTTCTAAGAATGTAATAGTGTTTGTAGATTCTGCAAAATCCTTTGATATGTTCTCTAATAGGAATATTCTGTTGTCTTCTTCGCCAGAATATGTTATGGTCTTTTCTACAAGCGTAATCTTCTTTGTTTGATTGTCAAGAAAGCTTAGTATAACATGGCTTACTTTAGTTTCTACAGAAAGCTTATTCTGGAGTTCTTTTAGTTTCTCTTCATCTATTTTGCCTACAATACCTTTCTCATCTTGATAGTCTAAAGCAATCTGGATGAGCTCCTTATTCTTCGGGTAATTGACATAGCTTTCTGAATCCTCTACTTCTACGAAAGATATTGTGTTTTTCTCTAAATCCTCCAACTCTTCTTGGTATTCCTCTGCCTTTTCTTTCTTTTCCTCACTGCTTAGGTCTTTCCTATATTGGAGATTGTTCAAGTCCCGCATCTTTCTTTCAAATGTTTGAAGTGCCTTCTCAAGCTCTTGCTTGACAGAAAGCACTCCTGCTGCTGCCTTTGATTCCATGTCAAGTTTGTCAAGATTCTCAAATCCTGCCTCTATCTTGGTTCTTAAAGAACCGGCGTCAATACTTTCTTGACTTTTTTCGCTTTCTTCCACTGAACTTGCTTCTAAGGTTGTTTCTTGTTTTTGATCTCCCTTGCTACTTCTGACTTCAAAACTAGCAGTATCAGATGAAAAGCTTTGGTTGTTGATATCGCATTCTATTTTCCATTGATACTCTCCTTTGTTCAGTTGCTCCTTTAGCTCAAAGGCATAGCTTTCTTCAACCTCAAAATTCTTTATCTCTTCAAACCAATCTGAGTTCTTAGTCTTGAGGAAAACGCTGCATTCTGCTAGCTCAGCACTGCTCACACTTGCTAAAAATGTAATCTCATTATAATCAAGAGCAATATCATCTTTTGGATGAAGCAGGATTATTTTGTTGAGTTTGCTTGCCAAGGATTCTTCTAATTCAAGGACAACATCAATTGTTTTCTTCTCTTGGACTGCAATATTCCTTCTATAAGCCTCGTAATCATCCTTCTCGACCCTTAATGTTTGTTCTCCTACTGGAACTTTGACTTTTACTTCTCCATTTTTGTTCGTATAACCACTTCTATCTCCAAAATCCACATAAGCGGATTCAATAGCTTTCCCTGCTGAGTCTTTTACTCTAATGGTAATCTCTTTCCATTCATCTACATCAACAATAAATTCTTCGCTTAGAGAATTATCTTCTTTATCCTTGACTTCTAATACAATATTATATCTTCCTTCTTCATTAAGTTTCAAATTAAGATTCTTATCCTCTATTTCAGTTCCATTCTCTAATTTCCATACATATGTATAGGGGGGAAGGCCTCCTGAGGCACTGGCTTCCAAATCAAGTTCTTCCCCGGCCAATAAATCTCTTTCTCCATCTATCTCGATTTCAAGATTGTTTGATACAAAGTATCCTTCTTCAAGGATTCTTGTTATGTTTAGATACTTTATTGTTGAGTTTATGTAATAATGGCCAGTCTTGTTAATGCAACCCAAGGTTCTTCTGATAGGATAGCTCCCGTTCTTGATAGAATAATGGGTAGTGCATTCTGCAAAAGGTCCCAGCATTGTTTCATTGGGCCCGTAAATTTTAACAGTAGAATTAGCTCCATCTGGCGCTTCTAAGGCAAATTCGCCTTCCTCTCCTAAGGTATAATTCCCTTTAAGAGTGAGGGAGAATTCAAGGGGCAGCACCCCAATCTCTTTCTCTATAGTTTTCTCCAAATAGTTCTCGGAGCCATTATAAACTAGTTTTATCTCATATTCACCTGGTTCATCAAATATATGGTTGATTGATATCTGGTTTTGAGATTCATTAATTTTGGAATCATTTATGAAAAGATAGATTTTTCCCTCATCTTCCCGATTCTCAGCTGCAATCCCTATGGTCTCGTTTTGATATATTATGTTTTCCGAGACCTGTAATGTTATGTTTGGCTCAGCTCTCTCAATTTCCAAGTTAAATAAAGGAGTAGAATATTCCTTGTCTCCCTTCTTTAGAGATAGAGCCCATGTATATTTGCCTTTAGGTATTCCTTTAGTAGTACAAGAAAGATTATTTTCTGGTAAGGCTTGAAAACAACTCCAATCTAAATCCTGGATTTCTGAAACATTTCCATCTGGACTTATGGGCAATGAAAAATTTTCTAATGAACTGCTCCATAAACTCCAAAAGGAATAATCTGCATTGGGTTCGTATTCAACGATTATATCATCTTCAGGCCCATGCTCTCCAGTCCACTTTATCTCTGTATCCGTTGATTCTTGGTCAGGGGTGGTTTCATTTGTTTGGCTTGTATTTGTCGAGTTTTCCTCACTATAAACCAAATCAATCTCTGAAAAAATGCCAATTCCGATAATTAATGCAAGGAAAACAATAATGGCTCCTTTCTCTAAACCATTTCCCTTTCCAAATTCCTTGATTTTCTTCCTCATTTTATATTCCTCAACGATTCCTTTAACTCTCTTAGTAATTGTTCATTCCTTTCTAGCATATCTTCCAATTCTTTCTCTTTTTCGTGCTTATTTGAGCTCTTTTTCATAGCGCCAGATTTCTGGTTTTTGTGCTCTAGAAATTTCTTGTTTAGCACAGCTCTTATCTGCTCAGACAAATCCATATAAAAGTTCTTTTCACATAAAGTACCAAGTCTTTTGGCTAGCGGAGCAGGCATCCTGATGCTGACTAATACATCATTCATTTCCTCCCTCCTCCAAAGAGCTTGATTTGGCACTGTTCTCTTCGCTTAAAACATACTCTCTTAGGAAAGCTCTTATTGCTTCAGAACGGGATTTGTAGAGTCCTTCCTTGATTAGATCATCTAGCCAATCCACCACCTTCCTTGGGATTCTTACGTTTACAGTTTCTATCTTGGCCATTCTGATTCCTTTAATCAATCATCTCTTTGTTCTTGTAATCTTTATGTGTGCTTTATGTGTTCAAAAACACTACTTTTTGTAGTTTTTGTATGTTTTTTATTGCCTTAAAATGGTTTTGTGTAATTGTTATGTATGCTTCTTGTTCTTTTCTTGTTTATTCCCCTATTTAAAACTTTTGTTTCTATATATGCATCAAGAAAAGAGAGAAACAGCATACTTTTGCATATCTCAAGAATGAGCTTTTCTATAAATCGTAAGTCTAACAACAAAGTTTAAAAACTGAGTATTTACCTTAACTAAATCATGGGGAATCCTTTGTTGCAAGTGGAAGGGTTAAGAAAGGCTTTTGGCAAGCTTCCTGTTTTGAGGGGGGTTTCTTTCTCTCTTAATGAGGGGGAGGTTTTAGGTATTATAGGAGCAAGTGGAACAGGAAAAACTACTCTTTTGAGCTGTATAATTGGTTTTCTTAAACCAGAGAAAGGCGATGTTAAGTATCTTATGCAAAAGAAAAGGCATAAAGGTTCTGATACATCTGTATTTCGTTCTGTATTCAAGCATAAAAGGGAGTTTAAGGATTTCTTTGGTTTTGCAGCTCAAACCCCGAGTTTTTATGATAAGATGACTGTTTGGGAGAACCTTGTATACTTCGGAAAGTTATATAGGATTTCAGGTGATACGCTTAAATCCAACATCAATACTTTATTGGATTTAATGTCTCTCTCAGAGTCCAAGCAGGTGCTTGCTCGCAATCTTTCTGGCGGAATGAGAAGAAGGCTTGATATTGCATGCGCCCTTATTCATAATCCAAAACTTCTGATTTTAGATGAGCCCACCTCTGACCTAGACCCTTTGCTTAGGGAGAAGATATGGGCTCTTGTTCGCAGAATAAATAAGGCTGGCACTACGATACTTCTCTCAAGCCATTCGGTAAATGATTTAGAGAGGGTGTGCTCTAGGGTTGCTCTCCTGGAAAAAGGTAGGATTAAGGAGATTGGCTCCCCAGCTGAATTAAGAGAAAGGTTCTCACGCGGTCATAAAATAATCCTAAGAACCCGCGATGGGAATTATGAGCCTTTGATTAATAAAGTGGCCAGAAAGTTTAAACGCAGTATTCTTATGAAGGACGTGGTAGAGGACCATGATGGGATTGTTGAAGCTGTGTTTATATGTAATAATCCTTTAGAACTTATGAATTATATAGAAGAAAGAGTGGAAGCTCAGGGAGATGAGATAATTGAGTTGAGATTAAAGAATCCCTCCCTGGATCAGGCTTTCCTTCATGAATAATACAAGTAATAAAAGAATAATTAAAAGACAAACAAATAGATGATTTAAATGATACCTTTTACAATATTTTTTAAGAATGTGAAGATTCTTTTTAGGTCGTGGGGTTCGGCCCTGATAGTTTTGATTGCCCCTCTGCTTATTGTATTGATAATTGGGGCAAGTTTATCTTCGCCCGGCACTTCAAAATTGAATATTGGTTTCTCTGGAAATGCTACAGGTGAACTTAATCAAAGGATTATTGAGAGTTTGAACTCTTCTGATAATAATTTAGTTTATTTCTCTGATATCTCTTCATGCAAAAGAGCCATAGAGCTTGGTGTGGTTAGTGCTTGTGTGAATATCCCTCAGAATCTTTCTCTAGACCCTAGCGCAAGAAATGTATTGGACTTTTATGTTGATGAATCTCGTATGAACCTTGTTTATGAGGTAATTAGTTCTATTAGGGCAGATGTTCAATCTGAGAGCGCAGAGATAACCAAGGAGATTGGGAGTAAGCTTCTGTCTATACTGCAAACCTCGCAGCAGATGGTTGATGACAGCATCTCTCAACTGGATAAGCTGGATGAAA
>DAWM01000019.1:0-370 GCA_002505945.1 Candidatus Woesearchaeota archaeon UBA119 | reverse complement strand
TCAACTGGATAAGCTGGATGAAAGGCTGAAGCTGAATAAGAAACTGCAGCAGGAGCTTGCAAAAGAGCTAAATGCATTTAACCTTCCTAAGGTTGATATAGATGTTTCGGACTTGACATCTGATGCCGAGCAGCTTAATGACTATCTTTACGCGGTCAGACATGCTGGCAAGGATGTTGTAGATACCGCAGATGATGCGCTTTCTGATGTGAATGATAGCGAATTAAAGGAATTGAGAGGGGATATACTTCAATTAGAGGAAGAATGGAAAAATAGCATATCTTACTTTGTCTATGTTTCCTCGCTTAAGAAGGGCATTAATTCAGCTCAGAGAAAGATTGATTCAATTGACAAGAGAGTTGAAGACCTT
>DAWM01000080.1:618-5319 GCA_002505945.1 Candidatus Woesearchaeota archaeon UBA119 | reverse complement strand
GGTTGAGCTTGAGCTTCCGGCTGCTGGTGTCTCTGATTTAATTGATGAGATAAACAACATGACAAAAGGAGATGCCGAGATCAAACGTTTAGAATCATAATCGAGGAGGATATACATGAGTGAAATAAAGGTAAAAGACAAAGACATCGTAGTTCCTGGAGAGGAGCTTGCGGACGGGATGGATTTCATTCCTTCTGGCGCTGCTTTCAGGGAGAACGAAAAGATATATGCAAACAGAATAGGATTAGCTCAGATTGAGGGGAGAGTCATAAAGATTATTCCTTTGGCTGGCAAGTACAATCCGGAAAGAAACGATATGGTAATTGGAAAGGTTGTTGATATTCTGATGTCAGGATGGAGAGTTGATTTGCTTTCTCCATATGATGCTGTTCTCAATATTAGAGATGCATTTGACAGATACATCAGAAAAGGCGAGGATTTAACCAAATACCTTCAGATTGGAGATTGGTTGACTGCAAAGATTACTAATGTTACTAGCCAAAAGCTTGTTGATTTAACCACTAAAGGACATAACCTGGGAAAGCTTCAGCCAGGCAGGATTATGAAGATTTCCCCTTTCAAGGTTCCGAGGGTTATCGGTAAAAAAGGCTCAATGATGAAGATGATTCAGAGTGCTACTGGCTGCAAGATTACTGTTGGTCAGAATGGTGTTATCTGGATATCTGGGCAGCCTGAGAAAGAAATTTTGGGTTACGAGACAATCAAAAAGATTGATGAAGAAGCTCATACTTCAGGACTTACCGAAAGGATCAAACAGATGCTTGAGAAGGAAACGGGCAAAAAACTTGAGGAGAAAGGTGATCAAAGATGAGTTATGATAAAAGACTTGATGGTAGGGATTTTGATGAATTAAGAGAGATGGATGCTTCTGTCGGGGTTATTCCGAGAGCTGATGGAAGCGCTTTCTTCAGGATGGGCGGCACATCTGCCTATGCTGCAGTATATGGCCCAAGACAGACACATCCAAGATTTCTACAGGACCCTGCAAAAGGAGTTTTGAGGTGTCATTACGCTATGATGCCTTTCTCAGGGGCAGGCGACAGGGTAAGACCTGGTCCTAGCAGAAGGGCTAAGGAGATATCTATGGTAACAACCAATGCTTTGTTGCCTGTTATAGATCTCCATGCTTTCCCTAATGCTATTGTGGATGTCTTCATCTCACTGCCGCAGACGGATGCTGGCTCAAGATGTGCTGGGATTTGTGCAGCGGCATTAGCCCTTGCTGATGCTGGGGTGCCTATGAACGACATGATAGGTGCAGTGGCTGTAGGAAGGGTTGATGACAAGATTGTGATGGACCTCTGCTATGATGAAGAGGCATACAAAGACGGGCCTGTGGCTGACATTCCAGTTGCAATGAATCACAGGACCAAAGGGATTACTCTGCTTCAGATGGATGGAGAGATTTCCAAGGATATGCTGATGAAGGCATTAGAGAAGGTCAAGAAGGCTATGGACAAAATCCATGAAAAGCAGGTTAACGCATTGAAAGACAAGTTCAAGGAAGCAAAGGCTGAGGAAAAGCCTGAAAAGAAATAAGGTGATTATGATGGTAAATGATGCAGGAAGAAATCATTTTCTCAAGGTTTTGAATGAAGGAGTTCGTTATGACAAAAGGAAGATGGACGAGTATAGAGATCTTAAGATAACCAGAGGATGCGCTAAGACCGCTGAGGGCTCTGCCGAGGTTAAGCTTGGGGAGACTCATGTTATTGCAGGGGTAAAATTCGGATTGGAATCTCCTTTTCCAGATACCCCTGATGAGGGCATATTGATGGTTAATGTGGAGCAATCCCCTGTTGCCTCGCCTGAGTTTGAGGTAGGACCTCCAAGTATTGAGGCGATTGAGCTGGCAAGGGTTGTTGATAGGGGCTTAAGGGAATCTAAGCTTGTGGATTTAAAAGAGCTTTGTGTGAAAGAAGGAGAAAAGGCATGGTTTATATCTATTGATATTGTAACGGTAAATGACGATGGCAACCTTCTGGATGCATGCGGATTGGCAGCACTGGCTGCTCTTCAGGATGCAAAATTTCCAAAGGTTGTTGATGGCGAGGTTGACTATCACGAGAAGACAAAAAAGGGATTGGAGCTTAAGAAGATTCCGATTCCCGTTACAGTCTATAAATACGAGGATCATCTGTTGATAGATCCCACTCATGATGAGGAAGTTGTGGCAGATGCACGGCTTACTGTTACCACTTTATCCTCTGGAGAAATCTGCGCTTTGCAGAAGGGTGGTAAAAGCCCAATTACCACAGAGGAAGTGGAAAAGATGGTAGAGCTTTCGCTCAAGAAGGGTGAAGAGCTAAGAAAGGTTTTAGAGAAAGGAAAATAGATGAGGGATAAGTATGGCTGCGAAAAAATCCACTAAAAAGAAGGGTTCAAAGAAAAGCAAGAAGAAAACTACTAAGAAGAGCTCAAAGAAGACTTCTAGTGCAAAGAAAACAGAGAAAAAAGAGGAGAATAAGCTAAACAGATACGAGGTTTCAAGGCTTATTGGAGCCAGAGCCCTTCAGATAGCAAGTGGAGCTCCTTTCTTTGTTGACCTGAAAGACAAAGACCTCAAGAGAATACAGTATAATCCCATAAGGATTGCAGAGATGGAGTATGAAGAAGGAATGCTACCTATTACTGTCAAAGAAGAATAATTCATTTGACAAGCTGGTCATCTATTGTCTGGTAGTTAATCCATTTTTCTTCTAATTTTTCTTTTATTTCTGTAAAATAGAGCTTACCAGGAAAGAACACTTTTTCTACGCCCTTAATCCTATCCATCTTAAGCTGGTTAAGGAAATATCCTGGGTCCATATACTGAATATTAACATCCTGTTCTATGCCCAGCCTGTCCATTAATTCCTTATCAGTATATCTCCCATTAAGTCTGCCTTGTTCTGCTGTATTGACTAAAATAAGGTAAGTTGGTCTTTCGGTTCTTTGCATTTTAACAACTCCTCTAAATTTATTTCTTGATAAGGGATACCTTTAGCTTCCAGCGATTTTTTCACATGTTCCGGACTCTCTGTTTTAGGATAAGACAGGTCATCACCATAGAAACCTTTGGTTACTTTATCTGGCGAACCAGTGTAGAATACTTTCTCATAATCATCTCCATACCAGGTATATAAAAGAGAATCAATAGTAGCAAGTCTGAATTGTGATTCTGGTGACAATCCCAGTCTCTTTTTAAGGGTATTATAATTAAGGTCTTGACTTTTGATTTCATTCAGTTCGTCTTCCTTTCCTAAAATAATATATTTGGGTTTTTCTTCAGTCATTTTATGTCCTTGTAAATCCTAACAGATATATAAAACTGATTGATACAGAACTTTTCAATTTTGAAAAGAGTCTTTTGAGTGATTAAGCAAAAACAATAAAGCCTATTTCCGGATGTTCTCCAAAGCCCTTTTGATGAGGGGTTTTAATCTCGCAGCAACAAAACTCTTTGCCCCTCCTTGTATTATCTTATACTTTGCTTTTTTTGTGTCATACCAATCTATCAAAGTATATTCTCTTTTATCAATAACATCCTTTAACCAATCCATTGGATATTTCTGGAGAAGCTTTGGCTTATAATCTGAGATGTTATAGAAGCCTTCAAGGTATGTTCCTTTAAAATGGGAGTCTGCACCACATATAACAGGCTTCTTTAGCTCTTTCGCTAATCTCTTAGCCTTGCGATTGAAAGGTGCCCAGATAGACACAAGAATACCGTTGAGCTCAATTGCATCAATATCCTCTTGATACCTTTTAAGATTCTCTTCTCCTATTCCCCAGAATGCAGGGGCTACTGGATGAGGCGCTATCAACACTCCACCTTTCTTTTTAATATCCTTTATTGTACACTCAATACTCTCCCAAGAATCCAACTGGCCTTTATACCCTATTCCAAGTAAATGAGCATAAGGGGCGGAGAACAAGGTCTTTTTTTCATCCTTGCTTCTTTCTGCAGTAACTTCATTGCCTTTTAGAACAACTAGTCGGGATTTGTCAGGGCTTTCTATCAAGCGGGCTTCATCAGAGAGATAATGAGAAGAATAATCGCTCCTTTCCAGTAATTCATCCAAATGATTCATATCAAGGTTCTTATCGTGATCTGAAAAGGATATCAATCCAAAACCCTTCTTAACTGCTAGGGCAATTACTTCTAAAGGTGATAACTGGCCATCACTTTCTGTGGTATGGTTATGGAGTGAAAATTTTACCATAAAAAGAGAGTCTTAGAGACCTATAAAAAGGATTCGGCATGGGATTTTTGTTTATTGAAAATTAGAAGATATCACTGCTTAACAATCTCGACCTTTGTCTCGCTAAGGGTTTTTTGCGGGGGTTTTAATCTCTTTTCAATAATACTAGAATATTTCTTATTTTTCTCAATTCCAATAGAATTTCTCCCCATTTTCATCGCTACTGCAGATGTGGTTCCAGAACCTAAAAAAGGATCCAGCACTAAATCTCCTTCTTTTGTACAAGCTAATAAAATCCTACGAATTAACTCTTCAGGTTTTTGAGTAGGATGATTCCCAGCCCACTTTTCTTTTTTTGGGGTAACAGGAATCATCTAAGAACCTCTTTAGAAATAAAGTTCTGTAATTGTAATTTATTTACTAATTCCCAAAATCTGTATTTGTCTTTATCCACATCAGAAAAATTATATTTGATTAGATTTATATCTCCCCTATT
>DAWM01000080.1:0-460 GCA_002505945.1 Candidatus Woesearchaeota archaeon UBA119 | reverse complement strand
CCCCTATTTTGCATAACTTTTTTCTGGAAATCTTTGGCAATTAAAACTCCACCAACACATTCTTCCCCAATTTCTTCGACATAAGCAACAAGTTGAAGTAAGTCTTTATAAGAAGCTTTACCTGTTTTAACTTCTATTACAATTTGTTTTGATGTTCCGATCGGAACTGCCTCTTTAACTAACAAATCTACATGTCCCTGAGGCAATGCCTTTTCGCTTAAAATCTCAAAATCTGTTTGATTAAAATCACTACAACTATTTATTATTTTTAAAAATTTAAGAAAATTCTGCCTGTTTGAAATCTTATGTTTTATTATTGATTGTAAAAATAATTCTATAAATTTATATGTTATGGGAATATCAACTTCAGACCTTTTGAAAGTTATCATTGGAGAAAACTCCGTTATAGAAGGATATTTAATTTTTTCAGTCTTCATACCTGATTTCACACCCATTGAAG
>DAWM01000021.1:1401-3954 GCA_002505945.1 Candidatus Woesearchaeota archaeon UBA119 | reverse complement strand
AACTCGCTAGTTAATCGAGGTTGTCCAACCATTAATAAATCAATATCAAAACCACTACCCATAGTGTTAAAACCACTAACCATCAGCTCTCCAAAATCACCTAAATTAGGACTAATGCGACCTACAAGCATACTGGTTCCTTCTTCAATAAAAAGTTCTTCAAAAACAAAGGCAAGTGCTCTTCGGACAACAACATTTTTAACGAAGTGGCATTCAATGATTGGAGAAACAAAGCTAGCAGACTTTCCTAAAACATTGGAAGATGCCATTACTGTACCAATCGCTTTTGTAGCAATACCCCATGCAGTAAGAAACACAGGATTCATACTATTGAGAAATCCATATGACAATAGGAGAGCAATATTCACTGGCTTTCTTTTGAATAACTCAAACCGGTCCGCAACAACTATTCCCTGCTCTTGCTTGAAATCCTCTTCAAATTGAAGCTTATAAGAATCATCAAAAACCTTTGTAATACTATAACCTGCTTCTCCCGGATTTGGAAATTTGCTACTAATATCTTCACTTGCCTCAGAACCAAAGATTTTGCCATTAATGTTATAAAAGAGGGTAGATGCAAGAAATTCACTCTCAAATATCCTTCTCTGATTAAATAAATCTTGAACAACATAATCAAGCTTTGTTATTATATTCTCTCTATTAGGCTTCTTACCAACTAGAGTAATCTCCTCAATCTGCTCAAGGGGTTCTTCATTGAGCTGCTCTTTAAAGTAATCTAAATAAACAGAATTCAAAAAAGCCTGCTTTACCTTCTCGGCATTCTTATTATATAACCTATTGATATTCTTGAGAATCTCATCATGGCTCCTGGTTTGTTCAATCAGCTCTTCCGGGATCTGTTTAACTGCTGGATATTTTCTATCAGCTGCTTCAGAGTAAAACCAGAGTTTCTCATTTGTGGAAGGATCAATTATTAATGAGAAGGAAAACAGTGGATTCAATGTTTGCTTCCAGAATTCATTGTTTTGTGTAGGCAAGCCAGAACCGAACTCATTCTCCCAAAACCTCACAGCTCCATTAACGTTCTTAACCACAGGAATAATAAGTATTACCTTTTTATCCTGCTTTAAAGTGCAGGAATTCAGGTCTCTTAGTTTGTGCATAAATTCATCAGTAATTATTATAGAGGTTGGCTCTCTAACTGAAACAAACATATCTTCTGGATAGAGGTAATAAGGTCTGTTTTGTTCAGATATTCTTGAAAACTCCCCTGATTTATCTAAAACCTCAAACTCCCCACCAAATCCCGTATTAGAGTCCTCAAGAGAGAGCAATTCAAATTTTGGGAAGACATAAGCAATGTATTTGTTTCCCTCATAAATCCTCCCTGAAGCGGGTAGGGAATATTCTCCAGAATCGCAGAGCTCTAACGTTGTTTCAAGTTCCATAGGGAAGGCCAAGGCATATTGTTCGCCAAAATCAAGTCTTACTATATCTGCCTTACCTATTCCAATCTCAGAAAGTTCCTTAAAATACTCTTTTCTTTTATCAATCAATCCTTGCAAATTCAACCTCTCAGATAATGCGTTTTCACTCTCAAGAGCAGCAAGTTCTAGCCCTATTATCATCTCAGCCCTGTCAAGATTCCCTGATTCCAAAGCCCGACTTATTAAACCAAGGCCTGTATTGGCCAAAACCTCAAAAGTTTTACTCCACCACCCAATATCAGAATTCCCAAACCTATCATTTGCTTGAGCACTTGCCTGCGCCCTAAAAAGCACCTCCTGCAGATACCTAAGAATCAATTCTTCTTTGTAGTTATCTATGACCCTATCAAAATTGATTTCATCCATATTCTTTGGGTTATGATGTGCTTCCCATAATAAAGGAGTGAGAGCTGTGAGAATGCTGCTTGCTTCTGGAACAGATGATAGATAAAAAGAGATTCTTCTCCCATCAAGTTCCGATTGAGGTTTTTTCAGTTCTTCATTGAGATTGTTGTAGCAGAAGTGATTCAGAAGAAGCCGGGACATGGAAAGTGCATCCTCTCCACTGAATCCTCTGATCTCAGATAAAGGAGTAATAGTTGAATCTGCAGTGGGCGTAGTCTCTAAAGTTGAGACATCATAGGTTAAAGTCTCTTCCTGCAAATCAAGATATTTTTGGTAGTATGCTAGTCCAGCATAACACGACGCCATCTTGTTGATATCTGAGCCAAAAAGTTTAGGAATAAAGATACTGTTAATATAATGAGTTTCCTTTCCATGTTTGATCGAGAATACATTATTATTAGAAACAAAAGATGTATCTCCAATCAGTATATTGAAATTCTTTGATGGTGAGATATAATATCTGTCTTCTTGGAACCTGCTAATTATATCTAAGACAGAAGTGTCCTCACTAATCACCAGGGTTTCTTTATTTGTATTAGTGAAGAAAGTGCTAATGAAATTATTACTAACATCAGTAAGAGAATATTCCCCCATCTCTTGACTTAAGAACTCAACCCTTGCAGTTCCCTTGAGGTTGCAATCAAGATTATTACTAAAAAACCCATCAAAATTCATATTACCTTCTAAAGAAATATCTTGA
>DAWM01000021.1:384-1174 GCA_002505945.1 Candidatus Woesearchaeota archaeon UBA119 | reverse complement strand
TACCTTCTAAAGAAATATCTTGAAATTCCAGGATGCAATCTTTAATTGAACCTTTACCATTGCTATAGATTAATGCAAAAGAATCTTCATCATAGCATTTTATGTAAATTTCTCTTTCCCTATCCACAGCAGTGAACTTCCCTTCTTTCTTTAAATAGAATAATTCTTCTTTATCATAAGAGATATCATATTCCCTCTCAGTTATGATTTCCTTAAGTTCATTATTCATTACATCAATCAAACTCTTTACCAAAATAAGGTAATTGGTTTCTTTCTTGCCCAAATACTCTTTTTTCTCATCAATCAGTTTGTCCAGTTGATTCTCTTCTGGAGAGCCGAAGATTCTTTTGAAGAAATCGGAAAGACCGTCCAAGATAATAGTTCCTAGTTTTGTTTTTCTATTTGCCTTTTTTAGATAGTATCCTGCTTGCTCTTTATACTCTTGTTCTAAACTCTTGATTTCCTTATAGTAAGGTTCATATTTCTCAGGTATAAGAAAAAAAGGAGAGTAATCTTCCGATTCTACATCAAAGAAGATTATGTATCTATCTTTAACATCCTCAAAAACTTCCTTGTATTCAATGTTGCTATATTCAAACATATATGCTATTTGCAACTCCGTTTCCCCTAAAAAGCATGCTATCCCCATTCCATTTTCTGTTGTCAGGTTAATATCTTGAGCAACCCCTTTTAGCACTGCTTCATTAACATGAGTCTTATCATAAACAAAAAGAACCGAATCTTTAGTGAAAGAAGCAATATTAAGCATATCTCCCTCAGATACACAGAA
>DAWM01000021.1:0-197 GCA_002505945.1 Candidatus Woesearchaeota archaeon UBA119 | reverse complement strand
CAGAGAAAAGTAATTAGTATGATGGTAATCAAAAGCTTTCGCTTTCCAATTAAAAATCTATTTTTCCCATCTGCCATTCTATCTACCATTCATCTAAAATAGTTTTATCTCCTTCAGGATTTCGTAAGATAAGGGTACCTTTATCATTGAAATATATAACAAAGGGCTTATCTTTGAATATAGCAACATTGAATACA
>DAWM01000082.1 GCA_002505945.1 Candidatus Woesearchaeota archaeon UBA119 | reverse complement strand
GATGAACCTTATTGAGAAGCAGGCTCATCTTGCGATAAGAGAGTTAGGGGACATGATTGTATTCGTTTATGACCCTTTGAGCGAGAAAGAGAAGCAGGATAAGCTTTTATCCAAGACAATGAAGCTCAGGAAAGAGCTTCATGTGTATATAAGTAAGACAGACCTTATGAACGAGAAAGAGATTTTGGAAGAGAAAGAGAGGATTTCAGGGTTATTGAAAGAGGATAAGGCTGGAAAAAGCAAGATATTTCTTAAACCAGAAGAAGTAAAGGAGAAAATAATTGAGAGCTTTAAGGGATGGAAACCAAGAGAGAAAAAATAAAGAACAAATAGGATTATTTCTTAGTGTCCTTCCTTGAAGCCTTCTTTGAGGTTCTTTTACTGGCTTTCTTTTCCTTTCCAGTATCAGCATTCTTCATATATATGGTATGAGTTGGGAAAGGAATGTTTATGTTGTTCTTGTTCAATGCATCATAAATCATCTCTCTGGCCTGAAGGCTTGCCCCATATCTCAGGTTGGGATTGGCAACCCAGAATCTAGCTGAGAAATTCAGTGATGAATCTGCCATGGCATCAAATGTTACATAAGGCTCTGGATCATCTAGGCAATCCTTGATTTTCTTAATGGTCTTCAATACAACATCCTTAACCTGTCTTACATTTGAGCCATATGCCACTGAGAAAGGGACAACCGCCCTCACCTTAGGATCGGGGCCCTCAATATTCTGCACCCTGGAATTAGCAAGAATTCCGTTTGGGATAATAATAGTTTCATTGTCCCAGGTGCGAATCTTGGAGCTCCTTAAGGTCATATCATGAACAATACCAGTAGTGCCATCGTCCAGCTGTATCCTATCTCCCACTTTCATTGTTTTGTCAAGGATAAGGGAAATACCGCCAAAAACGTTTTGCAGGCTGTCTTTCACAGCAAAGCTTACTGCTAAACCAGCAATACCAAGGCCACCTAAGAAAGGCCCGAGGTTTATACCCCAAATTCCTAATACAATGAGAAAACCAATAATAAAGATTGCTACCCTTGCGACGCTTTTGAACAAAGGCAGAAGAGGGTTTTTCACGGTAATTCCTTTCTCTTTAGCAATAAAGGCATTGAGAAGCTCTATAAGCAATCGAACAACATGAACAGAGAACAGGATTATGATGACAGTAAGCAGAGAGTAGAAAATACTATCAACAAAAGCAGGAAGTGTTTCAAAGTTAAGAACATAACCTATAGCAATCCTAGCTGCCACAATGAAGAAAATCCAGTTGAGCCAGGGATATGCCTTCTCCACAAAAACATCATCGGCTTTGGTCTTGGTTTTCTTGGCTAAAGCCAACAACCTCTTTTTAAGGAATCTACCAATAATGTAACCTCCAGCAAGAACCAATAAAAAGATAATGCAGGATACTACAACCTCTTGAGCAACACCAGTTAGGCCTAAGGATTCTAACATTTGAACCACCTTTAGGGTATTCTCTATTAGAATAGTTTATAAAACTTTCTTTAAAAGATAAAAAAGAAAGGAATTATACCTTCTCATCCACTATGTAATAAGAAAGAGGAAGCTTGGTATAAGCCCTTTTTAAAGCTTGCTTGACCTTGTCCACATTATCCCTATTTACCCACACAGACATTAGTTTTTCTCCTTGCTCAACCTGAATCGCTATGCCTATAACTTTGCCGAAGGATAATTTCATGCCCTTGCTTAACCTGTCTGCTCCTGCTCCTGAAGCAAGCGGATTCTCTCTTAGAACATGGTGTGGATATTTCCTAATCTTGAAATGATAATTACCTAATCCCAGCCTTTTCTCAAGAATCCTGTTTGCAGCTTGTCGAGCAGATTCAATACTTTCCTGCCTTATCTGGTGAGGCTGTTTCGCAATCAGGGAAACCTCATACTCAAAATCCCCATTCAGATTGCCCATATCAAACCTTGTTATCTTCATATGAGGCCTTGACTTGACGAAAGACTTACTACGGAACTTTGAAACCCTTGTATAGGGTCTTTCCAATCTCCTATAAGCCACAAATTTTCTTAATCTTGCCATTTCCTAGAAAGTGAATTAAGAGAGGGTTTTTAAAGCTTTTGATTTGATTTTGGTTAATTCTGCTTAAGTTGCTTCTCCAGCCAGCTTCTGTGGCCCTCCCCTACAACAACAAGTATTCTTTTTTCGGGAAAGCGGTTATGAAACTCATCCAGCATCTTCTTCATATAATGGTTCCTCTCCTCAATAAGAACCTTATAAAGGGATGGATATGCCTTTTTCATTTCTTTTATCAGCTTGTTTACCATCTTTTCAGGAGGCACCTTTGAGAGATCAAACCTAATACGTTTCTTCTTCATGAAAGGAGCACTTATAATCTCCCAGAATATATGGCAACCTTCTTTAAAAGTGAAGGCCTTTGAAAGCCTTCTCATCGTGATGTTTATATTCCTATCAATCAACAAGAGCGGGAGTTGGCGCTCTTTGGCAAGCGAGGCAGCAATCTTCATCTCTGAGCCGGGAGAAATACCTACCATCTTGCCTAATTTCTGTTGTATAAAATGGCCCACTTTAACAAATAAAGCCCCAAACAAACCTATATGGGGGATTAAAGAGAAAAAAGAGGGCTGGGCTTGACTTGTTGAATAGAGGGATTTTATTCTCTGAGAATCCAGTTCTAAGGCCACTACATCTGGAGAGAATTCATAGAATGCCTGCTTGACATTCTCTAAGCTCTGCTTCGCGATGTGTGATGTGCCTACAAAACGAATAAACTGCTTCTCTGGCTTGTTTTGCTCTTTTTTAGCTTGGTTCATAGTGTTAGGAAAAACATAAAATATAAAAGTTTAAATATTAATCGTTAATCAATAGTATGTATTCATTACAAATGGAGGGATTATGATGTTAAAGATGAAAAGGATAAGCACCACATATGATATGAAGGTTTTTACAGATGAAGGCGATTATTTCGGGGATATTGAGGAATCCATTATTACAAGCAACAAGATTTTCGGCTGGAGAATAAAGGCTACAAGGAATTCTGTTTTAAGCAATGTTATAAGTAATGCTAAGGGTGTTATTGTCCCTCACCAGCTCGTAAAGGCGATTGGAGACATAATGCTTATCTCAAAATCTGCTGTGCCTTCTTACAGCAGCAAGGAAGAGTAAAGTCGCGAGAAATTGTATAATCTGTTTTCTTTTTCCTATTTGCACCAGTAGTTTAATGGCTATGACCCCAGCTTCCCAAGCTGGTAATCCGGGTTCGAATCCCGGCTGGTGCATTCCTAAGCTTCTATGAAAATTGAAGTCTAAGCAAGGTTTATAAATTGGATATGCTTATCCCTAAGCTAACCAAAGAGGTGAATACTATGAAAAAGGAATTAATGATATTGGCAAATATATTGCTTTTGGGACTTGTGGCAGGTCTTTCTCTTGCCACTCTGAATGTTCTTGATAGAGAGAAAGAAGATGAGCTCAGGCTTGATGTCTCAAAAAGCATTGAAAAGGAGATTGAACCAGACAAGGGTAAGCTGGTATTCTCTATTGTCAGCTTAGATGATGATGCGGAAAAGGCGATTGATGAGAATAGTGCCATAAACAATAATATTGTTGAGCAGTACAAAAACAAAGAAGGGATTGAGATATCTACAACAAGATACACTTTAAGAGAGAAAAGTGAATGGAATAGGGAAACAGAAAAGAGCGAGTTTGTTGGATATGAGGTTTATAATACCCTTACCATTGAAACGAAAAATATTGGAGAAATAGGAGAGTATATCTCTAATATAATTGACATGGGTGCTAACCGCATTGAAAGCATCTCATACGAACTTTCCGAGGAAAAGAAAGAAGAGCTTTATGAAGAGATGCTTAAAGAAGGGGTAGAAGAAGCAAGAAAGGAAGCTGAAACCTTAGCAAAAATGATGGACAAGAAGATTGATGAGATTATTGATATACAGCCGAATCAGATAAACTATCCTCCGATATATTTCAGAGGGGACGTAATGATGGAGAGTGCTAAGGCAGAAAACCCTGTACTTTCACCAGAGAAGCAGACAATGACACTTAATGTAAATGTGGTTTTCAAGCTTAAGAGATAATTTTTTTATTTATTTTCTTTTTCTAGTATTTCCACTAGGCCTTCTAGCTTTTTCTTTTTCAGGGAGGAGAAATTCCCTTTGATGTGGTTTAAGTTCTCAATAGCACGGCTACGAAAGTATTTCTCTAATTCAAGATATTGCTCATCCTGTCTTTTAGAATACCAGCTTGAGGAACGGACTGTCTGTAAGAGGTCAATGTATGAGGCCATCAAAGGATACTTAGAGAAATCAAATGCCTTATGGCCCAAAACCTCTTGACCAAATTCCTCTCTGTTGTTTATGTTCTTTGAGATGTCTGGCTGTTCTAGAAAATAACATATATCATAGAATGGGTTTGCCCAGGTAAGTTTCTCAAAATCCAAGAGCTTGACGTCATCATATGCTACTACAAAGTTTCGAGAATGGGGGTCGCCGTGGCATATTTGGTTTTCAAGTTGTTGTATTTCCTCCAGTATAGGAGAGAATGATTCCATAATTATATCCTTATGAGGCGCAAGGTTAGGAGCCCTATCTATTCTCTTAGCTAGTTCTGATTTATAAGCAAAAAGAGGGATTAGGTTGCTGCCGAATATAAAATAATTGGATGATAATGCTTCATCAATCTCTACCAAGGCTTTTAATGATTTCTTTACAGGGTTTATA
>DAWM01000028.1:14481-14681 GCA_002505945.1 Candidatus Woesearchaeota archaeon UBA119 | reverse complement strand
AAGGAGATGTAGAGGATAACCCGCATTATAACACATTAAGACGGATCGGGGTCGAACCAAGACCTTCCTCAGATTATTGCGAGCTCAAGTTCACAACAGAGTATGAAGGTCGTTCAATAAGCTTTCATCCTGATGTGCTTTTATTCCTTAAGGATAAGACAAAAGAGAATTTTGACATAATGATTATAGATACTAAATCC
>DAWM01000028.1:13901-14249 GCA_002505945.1 Candidatus Woesearchaeota archaeon UBA119 | reverse complement strand
AATGATTATAGATACTAAATCCAGCAGATATACGCCCTACTTAGAGCATAGATACCTGCTTCAGACTCTTTTTTATGCAAAACAGATTGGAAAACAAATGGAAGAGAAACTGGGCATTGGCTACGGCAACATAATTCTTGGACTCAATAAAATGGCCTTCTTCAAGGAACATGATAAAGGGTATGTCCAATCCCCTTACAAGACCCAGAAATTCTCCCCTTTGATTTTGATAGATAAAGATGATCCTTTAAATCAAGTTACCGATAGAGTCTTTGAAGAATCTATAAAAGGAATGGAGAGAGCAAGATCTCCTTCAACCAAAGAAGAGGCAAGAGATTTTATATTAAG
>DAWM01000028.1:11350-13694 GCA_002505945.1 Candidatus Woesearchaeota archaeon UBA119 | reverse complement strand
GGATACTTATTTTTGGAGGCAAGAGATTTTATATTAAGAGAATACCAAAACAGCCATGAGGAAAAGAATTATTGTGCTCGCTGTTATTCTGACCATAAGAAAGTCTGCAAGGCCTTAAGGGAAAACCCAGAACTTCTTAGCAAAAAGAACAAAGAGTTAACTTTTAAATCATAGAAGCTGAAGAGATATTTATAATCGTTATGAATAGTAGAACAGCCGTTATTATCATAATAGCAAAGAATACTAAGATTGGTCCAAGATACATCCAGATTGCTCTTTTATTATTAATGCCATGAAGCTCTCGTGTTCCAATAATAAGCAGGATTAAACTATAAATCCACGCGAAAATCCATATGAACGGGATCCACCCAAAAAGCCAAAGAGGTGTTCTTGAATAAGTATAAACCTGAAAAGTCTTATTGAAATCATCCTTGCCTCCAAAAATAAGTATCCAAATATGCAGCAGACCTGAGATGATAAACACACCAATAATTGCCAGGATAATGCTTACTAATACTATTACAGGAAAAAATCCTCCAGTTAACCAAAACTTAGGGATGCTCATTTCTAATTCACTGAAGATTGTTGATATTACTGTTTTAATAGCAGTAAAACTGATTATTGTATCAAGAATAGTATATAAGGTCATCAACCCCAGGAAGTATAAAAACGCTTTGCCTATAGTTTTCTCATTCAGCCATTTGAAGAAGTCAGTAGGATTCAAAAGAACATTCTTAATTTTAGCAAAGAAAGTATCCTTTAATTGCGGTTTTTTCTTCGTTGATTCTTTTTTAGTCTTTGTTGCAGTAGCCTTGAGCTTAGTTGATGAACTTCTGCTTTTGCTCTTTTTCTTAGTTGTCCTCTTTTTACCACTTCTTTTCTTTGTTGTCTTCTTGGAAGAACTTGATTTTTTCTTTGCCATATCTAACTTTTATGAGGTAGTTATTTAAAAACTTTTCTGATTTCTTTAAAAAAAGGAAAACTTATTAAAAATATTCTGTTTGCTATGCTTAAAAGGATGATTTTCATGGTTACCATTAAAGAAGGAACATTTAAGGAAACAAAGCAATTAGTCGAAAAATTTGGGGCTTCTCCATTAAGCGAGTTGAAAGACCTTCCTGATTATTATACCTTCAATAAGAATCTCCTCTATTCACATAGGGATTTTCCAAGATATTTGAAAGCCCTTAACTCGGGAAAGAGATGTGCTATTGTCTCTGGAATAAATCCGTCTGGTGGAATGCATTTCGGTCATAGGATTGTGTTTGATACCAATCTCTTTTTTCAAGAGAATTATGGTGTGGATGTATTCATACCTTTATCAGATGATGAGAGTTATATAACGGGAAAGGTGGATAAGCAGGAAACTGCTTTAAAGAACGCATTAACTGTGGCAAAAGAACTACTTGCCTATGGCTTTAATCCCAAAAAGACATTTGTGATTATTGACCAGATATATACCTCAATATACAACCTAGCTATCAAATTCTCAAGAGGAATAACAATGTCTGCTATTAAGGCCACATATGGGTATAAAATGGAGGATAATCCTGGTTTGTTTTTTTACCCTGCAATCCAAACAGCGCATATATTATTACCTCTAGCAAGGTTTGATTATGATGATGTTCTTGTTGCTATAGGCCCTGATGAAGACAGCCATATCCGAATTGGAAGGGATATTGCTCCTAAATTTGGCTTGAAGAAGCCTGCTATAGTACATGCTGTTTTTCTTCCAGGCTTAACAGGAGAGAAGATGAGCGCCAGCAAGCCAGAAACCGCGATATTCTTTGAGGATAAGCTTAAAGACATTGATAAGAAGGTAATGAAATCATATAGTGGAGGCAGAGTAAGCGTTGAGGAGCATAGGAAATTCGGAGGAGATCCTGATAATGATATCTCTTGTCTCTACCTATCCTTTTTCTTCCTTGATGATAAGGAATCGGAAAAACTGTTTGAGGATTATAGAAAAGGTCGGCTTCTTAGTGGCGAAGTTAAGAAGATGTTCTCAAAAAGGATAGTTAAGTATATATCTGACTTCCAGAAAAGAAAGGCCAAAATCCAGGATAAGGATGTAGAAATGATTATCCTCCGCAATAATTGATACCCATAGTTTTATAAAGGGCTATTCTTTCCCTAGCTTATTAAGAAAGAGTCTACGGGCGAAACAGAGGGTTCAATACTTATTCTGTTTCATCAATTCCTCTGTTTTAATGACAGATATAATGTTTAGGAAAATAGAGAATAAGATTCTTTAAGAGAGGTAAAAATGACATTTGAATTATTAGAATTAGATGAAAAGATAATAAAAGCTTTGAAAGAGGAAGGAATAGAAAAGCCAACACCA
>DAWM01000028.1:9960-11148 GCA_002505945.1 Candidatus Woesearchaeota archaeon UBA119 | reverse complement strand
CCTAGAAAAGCCAACACCAATCCAGAAACTGGCTATCCCAGAGATTAAATCTGGAAAGGATGTTATAGGAATATCCAGTACTGGTTCAGGAAAAACCTTGGCTTTTGGAGCTCCAATAGTTGAAAAGGTGGATGAAGGCGCAGGCATACAGGTGCTTATAATGGCTCCTACCAGAGAATTGGCACTTCAGATTGCTGGAGAGCTAAGGAAATTCTCTCGCCATTACAACCTTAACATTGCCGCCGTGCACGGAGGAGTTTCCATATATCCGCAGATTGATGCTATTCATACTTCTGAGATTGTAGTAGGAACTCCAGGCAGGTTGATAGATTTGATTCAAAGAAATGAGCTTGACTTATCTAAGCTGAAGATTGCAGTGCTGGACGAAGCCGACAAGATGGTTGATATGGGCTTTATTGATGATGTAGAGTTTATATTTGAGAACATTCCGAATGAGAAGCAGGTGTTGCTTTTTGGAGCCACAATCTCAGATGAGATTGAGGGCCTTAAGAGAAAACATATGAAGAACCCTGTTTATACCAGAGGGAGAGCTCGTGTAAAGAGAGAGCATCTCAAGCAATATTACTATAATGTTAAGACACAGGAGAAGTTCTCACTTCTTATGCATTTGCTTAAGAAGGATAACAATGAGAGTGCCCTAGTGTTCTGCTCTACACGGGCAATGGTGGAAAGGGTGGCATTCAACCTAAAGAAAAATGGTATTAGCTGTGATATGATTCATGGGAAGCTTAACCAGCCGAAGAGAATGAAGATTATGGAGGAGTTTAACAAAGGCAGGTTTAGGGTATTAGTTGCGTCTGCAGTAGCAGCCAGAGGACTTGACATAAAGAATCTGCCGAGAATCTACAACTATGATCTCTCTGATGACGCTGAAGAGTATATCCATAGGATAGGCCGAACAGCAAGAGCAGGGGAATCAGGCGAGGCGATTACCCTTCTTTCTGAGAGAGATTATCACACATTTGATCAAATCCTTAACAGATATAGGATGCAGGTTAAAGAGTTGGAAGCTGAGGATTTCCCAAGCCTGCCTTTCCATAAGGCACCCCAGGGCCGTTCTAGAAGCTATGGCAGAGGCGGCTATAGAGGAAGAAGTAATAACAGAAGAGAATCTGGAAGAAGGGGTTATAGAAGAAAGAAAAACTGATTTGGGAAGCTTTAAATATT
>DAWM01000028.1:9449-9821 GCA_002505945.1 Candidatus Woesearchaeota archaeon UBA119 | reverse complement strand
AATTTTTCAGCACATCTTCATAAGGAAAACTGCTGTGCCTTAATAACTCCATCCACTCAGAGTTTAAATATTTGAGATATTCTTTCTATGCCATGAAGGTATGGCTATGAAAAAACTCTTTTTGATTCTTGTCTTATTGGTTTTCTTAAGCGGTTGTACAGCGAAGTAAGCATCTGATGAAGGACAGCAATTAGCCAATCCTGCTTCTGTCTATTGTGAAGAGCATGGTGGAACCCTGAGAATAGTAGATGGAGAAGAAGGCCAATACGGCATCTGCACATTGCCAAATGGTACTGAATGTGAGGAATGGGCTTATTATGGAGGAGAATGTCCTTAAACCGTTGATTTATTTCTTATGCACAAAAATTCACA
>DAWM01000028.1:4060-9129 GCA_002505945.1 Candidatus Woesearchaeota archaeon UBA119 | reverse complement strand
CGCAGTGGATTTTTATGATTTTAACTCTCAATATCCCATGGATTGAAAAAGAACTAAACTTGATTCTTTTCTTTAAATGAGTAATATCTCTTAAGGGAGTTTTTGCTTTATTGCTACTCTTGTTCTTTTCTCTTTTCTATAACAGTATCAGCAAACATTACACCAAAATAAGCTCTGCCACCCAATATAATTTCTGTTGCACCCATAATTAATTTATCTGGGCCTGATAACAATTTATATGTGAATGGAAAATCAGGTTCGAAGATTCTAGGAATACTGTACTTTGAAAGTGGTCTAGCAATATCATAAATATACGTCTTATGATTAAGGTCTCTTATTACAAGAAAGGAGTGTGCTTCCACTTCGGGTGGAATTAAGCTCGCTCCCGCTACGAAAGAAGAAGAATATCCTTCTTTTAAGACATTTTGTAGTAAATATTGACCTAAAGCAGCCTGCTCTGCACACATAGCTTGACCAATCATTTCACTCAATTTTACGTTATTATTATGATACTTATTTAGTCTTTCCCCGTAATTCGGTGGATTCTCTATATCAACCTCCAGAAGAGATTCAACTTTTCCCTGAACTTTGTATGCAACGTAAAAAAGATAAGGGTCAATCTCGGCATCATGTTTATTTAAAAAAGATATTACCTTTTCTTTCTGTTTCTTATAACTCTCGAATATTCTATCAGGAGAATGATAGTCTCCTAATTTTTTATGAAAGCTATCATAATCCAGAGTAAGTGTTATCCTGACTTTTTCATCAATGAAACTACCACCAACAGGCAATTCAAGTCCATTCTCTAAACAATCTGCCCATGTGTCCTGATGTATCTTTTTCATGGATTTTGGTATATAGATTTATATTTAAATGTTTCTTAAGCGTTGCTACCTAAAAGTAAACAATAAAGGAACTCTAAAAAACATTATCTTCCTTTATTACGAAAAGGGTTTATTCTTTATGCTTTTGATCATACAAAGGCAGCTATAAATGCAGCAATAAAAAATGCAAAGGATGAAGGATTAAAAGATTTACCATTAGATAAAAGAGTAGGACTATATGCTGCTGCATCAGGCTGCATCAGAAATCATGGGCCCTGACAGAGAGCATCCCTATGGCTTTTTCAATCTGGATTTCAGTTTTGCTTCATATATTGAGGAACAAACACAAAAAGAATTTGAAGAATCATGTGTTAATGAAGAAACAGAGCCACTCTGTGATCTTAGCTCTGAATAGGTTGAGAAGATGCTAGAGAATATCCTGGATATTATGGCTATCCAACTGGAAATACTACTACTGTTTTATATGTTAAGGCGCTGTAATCAGACTCTATATTTAATTTCCAAAAATAATGCATAAAATTAGTGCTATTATGATAATACAGAGCCACATCTTTGAATAATATGCATTAATATCCTCAAAAAGCTTAATAAGTGATTGTTATATAATATGCCTATGTCAAACTCAAATCAAGGATTAGATCTTGGAGATGAACTGAACTTGTATCTCACAGCCAACGGTCTCAAACCTGCTTCTTTGGTGGTGCTAGATCCATTGAACTTTAAGGAAGGGTATGGCATCCGGAAAAAGGAAAATTATATTCAGCTTAGAGGAGAATCAGATATGAAATTAAGTTCTCAAGATGTCGAAGATTTCAGAAAGTCTCTTGAGGGATCAGGTCTTTATTATAACCAAAATAAAATCGAGAATAGGCAAATATACAATGAAAAAGGAAAACCAATCAATTCTGAATGGATTTTATTTCAGGTGGGGAAAGATGAGCCCTCGCTGAAGAGATTACTTGATGCTAGGACTGATGAAGAAACTGGCTTGGCTTTAGGGTATCCAATTGAAGCAGTCAAAGCATATAATAAACAAGTAAACAATGAGATAAGGAATGGCCAATATTTTCAAGTCTCATTGGCAAAAGCAAAGAAAGCTGGATTAGAAATACCAAGATGGCTAGCTTATATTAGTCATGTACCTGAAGAATTAGATTTAGTTGAGGGTAAAGTCTCAGAAACAAGCCAAATTTTAGGTGAAAAATACCAATCTTTTGTAAGAAAGAATAATCCTACTTTAGCAGAAAAGGTAGAAGAGCATTTTTTAAATAGGCCATATCCTTCTAAATGGGAAAAGAATCCTGATGGAAGTTATGTATTTGTCTTCAAGTGATAGACTTATAGTTGCTTCTTACCTCTTAAATGATCAGTCTTCACATGACTTTCATCGATTCTCAAGAAGATGGATGCTATTACTATAACAACCCCCATAAACAAGAAAGAATAACTTAAATTGATATCAGCTAATCTTCCAATAATCAGTCGCATCCCCACCAAATACAAGCTAATAATTATTGAAATCATAGATAAGATTGTCGCCCTGTTTTTGCTGGTAATATGTAGGTTTTTGTAATCCGAAAACAAGGGTTCTTTTAAGCCCATTGTAGCCCTTATCATAACAAAAAGCAATATCGCCCAGATCGGATGAAAGGTAAAAGCCATAATGATATAAAATACTCCTGGCAGCATAGTTGCAAGGAAAACAGTCCATTTAATCCCTAATTTCTCTTCAATTTTGTAAGCATATTTCTGAAGAGAAGCAGCCAGCAATAGTGCAATAGCGAATATTGTTCCGAATAGTGCTGTGTTTATTCCCGAACTTAAGAGATAGGGTTGATAAAGGTAATTTAGAGTAAACAAAAAAGGGCTGGCAAACACGCTCAGCAAAATAATACGAAGCAAGGATTTGTTCTTCCTGATTAGTTTTGCTCCATCCTTCATAAGGGAAAAAGGATTCTCCTCTTCAACCCTTCTTTGTTTCGTATCCTTTATCCATAAAGAGATAAAAAACCCAATGAGCATAGCTCCTAAGCTCATCAAGATTAGAAAAATGAATTGTGGCATGATCAAATCCTTAGCAATATAACTTCCGATAATCGGAGCAACAACCATAGCAACTAAGGAAGCAGAGCCAAAACTACCCATAGCTTTCTTCATATCTTTTTCTAGGTTCTTTGCTTTCAAATGATCATAAATAAGCGCTTCTATACTCCCAGAATGGAATGTGATTCCCATCCCGGCAAGTGCAAATGCTAGTGCGAACCAAAGGAAATTATCTGCGAAAAGGTAAATTAAGGGCTCTAATGCTAATAGCAATGTTCCAATAACAATAGATTTCTTCCTCCCAAACCTATCAGCAAAGATTCCAGTTGGAAGCTCAAAAAGAACTATAAAAAATACTAGAACAGATTCCAATGCAAGAATCTGGAAATAGTTTAATCCTCTTTGTTGAAAAAAGAAGACAGCCACAGGACTAAGAAAGTACAAATGCAGGAAAAAATTCATTAAACTTAATTTTCTGACCTCATTGAATCGGAACATAATAGGACCAAATATCATATCTTATTAATAAATTAATCCTTAATCGCTCATTAGAAAGAGTTATGTGATCCTTGCGGTTATTTTTTGTGGAATTTTCTATATTTTACCAAAAAGCCTTCAAATAACAGGTTGATTACAATCAAGTAATCATACTAATCAGCTTCTTGTCAATCAATTTACTTTTCAACAGCAGAGCTAATAATTCATATTCAATTTTTCTAATTGGTCCAGATCTCTCTAGAAAGCGTAATACTCTATTATGGAAATGCTTTATTTTCATGAGTTCTTCCATCTTATCTGAAACATACGTCTTATCAACTATCATTTTAGCGATCTCTCCGCCAGAAACAAGTGCGGGATATATTCCTTCTCCGCTAAAGCCTGATGCTAAGCCAGCTGCGTCGCCTGCCAGAAAGATGTTATTGAATCTGTATCCCTGATAATCAAAATTGATGGGGTGAGCTTGGTACTCTCCTTTTGATATATCAATGTTGTTCTTTTTCAACCATTTGTTAAAATTAGCCACTAACTTCTTTGCTGATAGATATTTTGTGTTACAACCACAACCGATTGAAACATAGTCCTTATGAGGAAAAATCCACGCAAACCAAGAATGAAACAATTCTGAATCAAAGAATAGCTCAATCTTCTTGTATTTCTTTGTGGGAATGATATATTGAACTGCAATGTCCAAATTGCTTGTCTTTAAACCAACGAATCTTCTTACTATAGAGGAAGAACCATCAGCGCCCACGAGATATTTGAATCTAACTTTCTTAGAATCGTTTATTACAACTCTGTTCTCCTTAATATCAGTAACCCTTGACTCTTTTCTTACTTTAATACCCGTGTTCAGCTTCTTGAGCTGCCATTGACCAAGAGTTTTTCTGTCAATTGTGTAAATAAAGCTTTTGTCCAATTTAATGATATCAGTATTGAAAGGTGTGTGAAGAGTTAATTCTTTGAACTGACAATCAAGCAGTTTCTTAGGTAGGTTTAGATACTCAAGGTCATGATTTGTTAATCCACCTGCGCAAACCTTTGGCCCTATAATTTTATTCTTCTCAATCAAAAGAACTGATAAACCCGAATTTTTTAATTGATTTGCACATTCTAAACCAGCTGGCCCAGCACCAACAATAATTACATCATAGCTTTCCATAATTGTTTTTAAAAGTAATCAGTTAATAAATATTTCTTTTTAAGTTTACTGTGATTTCATTAGTTCTTAGTTTTTGATAAAAATATTTATATATCCATCTAATAAATTATACTCTATGTTGAGGAATTTAAAACTGCATTGCACAAAATGTAATAGAGAATATTCTCCTAGAGAACCCTTCCCGAGATGCAGGGAATGCAACGAGCCTCTTGAATTGGAATTGATAACTAAAGGGCAAATCAATAAAGGGAATATACTTAATCAGACAATTCTAGAAAGATACAAGGATTTCTTGCCTTTCAAAATAGATAATAGCATAAGTTTAAATGAAGGTTTTACTCCTTTAGTCAAAACAGATATCCTTGGTTTCAATTCATTATACATCAAAAACGAAACTCAAAATCCCTCTTGGTCCTTTAAAGATAGAGGCACAATCTCAGGGGTCTTGCATGCTTCGTCTTTAGGTTATGAAAAGATTGGAACTGTTTCAACAGGGAATATGGCTGGTTCAGTGGCAGGCC
>DAWM01000028.1:0-3806 GCA_002505945.1 Candidatus Woesearchaeota archaeon UBA119 | reverse complement strand
TTAGTTGGATCACATATGCCTGATGAGAAGTTAGCTCCGATTGCGATTCATAATCCTGTTTTGATTAAGGTTGATGGGAATTATGGAGAGTTGTATTTCAAAAGCCTAGAGATTGGTAGAGAACAAGGCATTTATTTTATAAACTCAGATGTTCCCTTCAGAATAGAAGGATATAAAACCCTTTCTTTCGAGATATGTGAACAGCTTGATTTTGATATTCCAGATTATGTTGTAGTACCAACAAGTGCTGGAGGAAATATCCGAGGAATTCTGAAAGGTTTTATTGAGTTCTATAAAGCAGGGATTATTAAAAAAATGCCTCGCATGATATGCGCTCAATCTGAAGGATGCAGCCCTCTAGTAGATGCCTTTTCAAGGAAACTTGAAAGGATTGAGAAGGTAAAGCAACCTAATACAATTGCTCATGCAATAGAGAACCCTTACCCTCCAAGTGGGAATGAAGTACTGAGAAAATTGAGGAAATATAATGGTTTATTTGTCTCAGTGAATGATAGTGAAATTATTGAAGCGCAAAGATTGATGGCAGAGAAAGGGATTTTTGTGCAGCCGGCCTCAGCAGTGCCGATAGCAGCAATAAACAAATTAGCAAATGAAGATAAAATCAAAAAGAACGATAAAATAGTTTGTGTGGCAACTGGAAGCGGCTTAAAATACACGAAAGTGCTTGAAAAGCACAACTTAAATATCTACAATTGCAGAATAGAAGAGCTAGCGGGGCATATTAGGGGTGACCAAGTTTAATCTTCTTTATTTTTCCTATACTGAGACTTGAATTAAGTTTATCACACAGAATAAGAATTAATGGGCTGTTTTTATTTTTTATACTTTTTTATCCAATAATCAGTCTCTTTTTTTGTTGCTTTTCTAATTAAATGCGTAAAATCCTTTACTCTTAATTTTTCAATTTTAACAGGCCTGACAGCAACTACAGATACAAATTGGTGTTTATCTATTTTGGTTTGATTAAATGTTCCAGCCGGCAAATGATAAACATATATGAATTCTTGTTTTGGAAATTCTCCATAGATTCTTGCATTGAGTTTGTCTTCTTTATATTCATCAATACTCCCCCCAATTACATCTTTGCATCTAAGAATTGCTATAACTATAGCTAAATCTTTTCTATCTGTTGCATAAATCCCAAACTGATTGTTTTCAGGTCTTTCATCAGAATCATCTGCTCGTGAGGGGATTATTTTATTACCAATTACTTTGCTGGGACTTCCATGAAAAAGTATTTTTAGTTCGGACATAACGAATTATAAAGCTGAAAACTATATAAAGTTATTTAAAAACTTAGGCACATATATAACAAACAAAACTAGAATAGTTAAAGGAAAAAAGTATCAGTTCTAGTCCTTTCAAGTCTTTTTTACTTTCCGGCTATTTGTGTTAGAATCTCATCACATCTATTCTTGGCTTGGTTATGGTCATGGTTTTTTCTTCGTAGGGTTCAATCTCTTTGGATATATCTGGAAAATTGTTCATGTAATAGCTTTTACTCCATTTAAGAAGATTAAGGAACCCATTAAACGTTTCCTTTTTCTTGTTTTTGGCAAGAAAAAATTTTCTTTTCAGAAACCGTCTAATGAGTCTCAATTGTCGAATGAAGGTTTTTGGTTTTAAAATGATTATTAGCTCCGCCTCTTTGAAGCATGGTTTAGTCCAACCACCGTAAACACCTTCAGTTATCCATTCTTTTTTCTTAATGATGGAATTAAGCTTTTTGTTTCGAACTTTGGGTTCTGCTTTAATACTGAATGTATTTGTATTCCCACCCCAAAATAGGTCATCTAGATCATATCTTTGAATTGCTAATCTTTCGGATAATTTTTCTGCAAGAAAAGTCTTTCCTGAACCAGGACCACCAATAATGTGAATTCTTTTAACCATAACTGATTGAAATACTAAATAATCTATAAAACTTTCTAAATGGACTTATAATTTGTTTCTTCTTATTTCGTGCATATAATATTCTTCCCGTAAGAAAAACTCACTGAAGGCAAATCATGATAAGGACGATTGCGCAAGTTATAAAAAGAATAGAGAAATCTCAATTATATGGAAAAGAAAGCCCTAATTAAAAAGTATATTGATCTTTTTGAAAAAATATTAGCTGAAGACAATATAGAAACGCAGCAGGAAATTGCAAGAGAAATTGCAGGTTTTTCAGGAAAAGTAAATGATGAAGTAGAGGAAAAATATTTCGACGAGCCAATTCAAATAGTTCAGAATGCTTGTCTTCCTATGGAACATTGGAAAGATGAAACAGAATGTTGTGATTTGACTGAAAAAGACATTAAGGATTTTCTTGAACAACTTAAAATAGACTTGAAATCGTCTGAGTGATATTGCTTATAGTGTCGGTATCTATTAGCCGAGGGTTCGTTTGGAAAACCGTAACAATGTTTTATCCCATAAATATAAATAAGAAAAAGTATAATATTTTAGCATGAAAATCTTGAGGTTCAAGGATGATTATGCTAAAGAAGTTTCAAATATTGCGATTGAGACATTTAAAGAATATAATTCTCGAAAAGTTACACAAAATGCGCTTCAAAACTTCTTAAAATGACACACCCCTTCAAAAATCAAAGATTTTTCTAAAACCGGAATAATACTTATAGCGATTGAAAGAGGAGAAATTCTTGGCTTTATACGAGGAGATATTAAAAGAGGTTTTATAACTCGCACTCTTGTCAGAAAACATTACTATAGAAGAGGAATAGGTAAGAAACTCTTAAAACATTTTGAAAGTTATGCTAAGCGGAAGAACCTAAAAGAGTTAAAATTAAATTCCAGCCCTTATGCAGTTAAATTTTATGAATCTTTAAATTATATAAAAACCACAGGTCTGCGGAGTAAAAATGGCCATAAATATTTTCCTATGAAGAAAAAACTTAGAGGATAATATTCTACTGGCTTTCAACAATAAAGAAATCAGGTTTTCTCGCAGGGAACTCATATGCTTTTGTTAGTCTGAAATTGGACTGAATTAAATTATTGATATAAAATTCAATAGGTCGATAGTATTGCTTAACAACACCATATTTGGTTTCTGTTCGGATTATCTTCTCTTTTGAGTAATTATTTATATCTTCAATATCTTGCAGAGGATGTGGAAAACAGAGAATAAACTTCAAATCTTTCTTCAATAATTTGTGAATCTTCACAAAGATAGGCCCAAGAGTTTTGATATGAACAAGGGAATTGATAGCTAAAATCAAATCAAACTTCTGTTTTAGTTTTAATTCTTCAATATCCAACAAAACATATTGAATATTTGGGTGTGAATTCCTAGTCTTTGCGTAATCCAGCATTGATTCTGAACCATCAATTGCGACCACCTCGTTTTTTCTTTTGGCAAATTCATACGAAAGGTCGCCTTTTCCGCATCCCAAATCCAGAATCTTTTTACCAGATAAACTATATCTTTTTATCAGAAATGCATTCTTTGGATCTAATCTTTCTCTCGGTTCTTTTAGTTTTGATTTCCCTAGACTTTCATAAAATTTCTTTGATTGCATAGTCATCAGTTTTATCTAGTAAATATAAAACTTTTGGCAATGGCAATTAAGAACCCGAGATTACAATGAAATTTGGTATATTTTTTAAATCTATATTTAAAAGATAGAGTTTGTTAGAATAAAAATCAGATAAGTCCTAGAACAACAAATACCCCAAGGTAAACAAATCATTACATGTAAGATTAAGTCAAAATGGATTTAATTATTGATGCAAATGTGATCATGTCTGCAATGATTGCAACAGAAGGAAAAACCTGC
>DAWM01000059.1:13157-13352 GCA_002505945.1 Candidatus Woesearchaeota archaeon UBA119 | reverse complement strand
TTTTCAAACCCCTTCGTAAAGCATCAAATATCTTTTCAGTAGTATCTCTTGGAGCCAGCTCCTTAACCAAATCAGAGGTTACCTTTTTCCCGGACGCAGAAAGAATCTGGAGGTCATTAATTGCAGCTCTTGCATCCCCCCCAGCCATTCTGGCCAAAGAAGAAACAGCTGATTCCTCATATTTTAAACCCTCTT
>DAWM01000059.1:10341-12930 GCA_002505945.1 Candidatus Woesearchaeota archaeon UBA119 | reverse complement strand
AAGAAACAGCTGATTCCTCATACTTTCCACCCTCTTTTTCGCAAATCTTCTCTAAAATAGTCTTTATAGAGCGGTAATTTAAGCTATGAAACTGAATAAGCACCGATTTCTTTCTCAAAGAGGTAAATTTAGAATCGAACACATCGTTCCCAGTAATCACAATTGGGTAATTTGACTTAGGGATTATTTTTGAGATGTAAGAAATCCCTCCTCGATCATGCCTGCCTGAAATCCCATCAATCTCATCCAAAAGAATAATCTTTCCCTTATGAAACAAAGAACCCTGCTTCAATGCCTGAGAAAGAATTTCATCCAAAGCCTTTTTATTCCTAAAATCAGAGGCATTAAGCTCAATAACCTCCAAATTCTTGCTTTTAGCATAGGCGTAAACAAAAGCGCTCTTTCCTGTTCCAGAAGGTCCATGAAGCAGGATTGCTTTCTTTTTATTCCTAAAATTCTCAATCTCTCTCTTAGCACTTTCTAAAGCAGAGTCCTGCCCCTGAATCTCAGAAAGAGATTCTGGAAAATACTTCTTAACCCAATTCTTATCATCTCCCATAACTGGGAAGTTATGCTTTAACTTTATAAATTTAATGTACCCCTTGATTATTTGTCCTTTGATTATCCTTATGAATAATTTCCGAGTTTTTGAGGAAAAACAAGCAATCTTCACGAAAATTCTTGCGCATATTTTAACAATAATTCTGCTTATATTTTGATAGTGGTTTGGTGTATGTGTTTTTCAGCCTGACATAGTTTAGCTGTATACCTGAGGTGGTATCTATGAAAGAATATGAAAGCAATTCATTAGATGAGCAGTTAGAGGTTCTTAAGTCTGTGGGAGAAGATGGCAGGCATAATGAAGTGGGAGAAGCTCAAGAGCAGGAAAATGAGATTCCAGGCAAATCGGTAGATGAACTTCTTCAAGATTACAACTCTCTCGATAAAAAATATAACATCAGAAAAGGGAAAAGAAGCATGAATGCTTTACCAACTAGGGTTCCTCGTTATTTCTCTTTTCAAAAAAACCTATCTCTCATTCAAGATGGTTTAATGGAGACTACTGAAATTCAGAATGAACTCAACAAAAAATATAGAGCTGAATCTTCAGTTTTAGGGAAAATATGGCATGTGATGAAAACAAATGGCTACAAGATGTTCGGTAAGGACATATCCTATGCAACTAATGATCAATTGGTTGGTAAAGAGATGTCTAGTCTGCAAAAAATCCTGAATGGGATAGATGGGATATACAGACAATCTAATTCCATAATAGAGAAAACCCGAAGCACCCTAATAAACCAACTGGAAGATAAGACCAAAGTTGATGAAAATCTAATAAAATACAGAGAAGAAAGAGTAGAGAGGCAACATCTAGGCAAGGAGATGTATGAAACCCTAAAAGCCCATACCAACTTAGAGGTAAAGAAGGTAGGAGAACTCAAAAAGAATTTGATGAGCTGTGAACATAGAATTAAAGACCTTGATTCATTGATCTCTCAATCGCATATGCGCTCTGAAACCTTGGGATCTATGATAAATGATCTCAACAAAGCAACAGACTTAATGATTCAATATAGAAACATATTGAACGAAACCAACACCTTTGCTAGAAGTGCTTATGAAAGATGCAGATTAATGCAGCCCTTGTTCCAAAATATTGATAATGGTGCAAAGGCCGCGCAAATGGTCTATGGAGAGGTTGGTCGGTTGTCTGACACCATCACTTTGCTTTGGAGTAAGACCTTTGGCAACATTAAAATGCTTTCCAAAATCGCTAATTCAAGTATTCCTCAGACAATGTATAACAAAGAGATTTTGGGAACAATGGAGGAAATAAAGCAGAGTTTTGATGATAAAAAGTACAGGACCTTTGAAGAGATTGAAAACAAACTCTCTAGTGAGGTAAATGACATAGAATTTGAGTCCTTTGAAAGAGAGGAATAAAATGAGCTTGGAGAAGCAGATTTCTGGGCAATTAGAGTATTATATGCTTAGATATGGACCTATTTTCAAACATCTTGTCAGGAGGGAAGATGGGAATGCCCCCCCAGATTATGCTGAAAGAATGGCAGAGGAGTTGAGTTATGTTCTGGCTGAATCAAAGGTAATAACAGAGTCTGGAAAGGGCTCTTCAGGGACTGCGTTAGGCAACAACAATAGTCTTTACTTCACTGCTTTAGAGAATCTCTTTAGCTCTTATTCAAAGGGTTTTGGCTCTCCTCGCGCGAGTTATCAGAGCACTGACGCAGATGGAAACCTCAATAGAGAAAATAAAGTCTTTAACCGCTTCCTCAAGAACATAGAGCCCTATCAGAAGAAGGGTTTGGATAAGGAGTTCTTTGAAGTCTTTGCAGAAGGCCTTATAGATTATGTTAGGGCTCTTCATAACAAAAAAGCCCTTACCAGCTTTAAAGATAAAACCGATTCTTTCTTTTCTCTTCTAGATTCCTATCTGAGAGATAATGATGAGAATTATCTGAAATCCCCTGCACAGAAAAGAGCCATATCTAATATGAGTGCATCTTCTTATCAAAGATATGATTTTAAGGATTTTGTAGGTGACGATAGCCTGGCTGAGGATATAAT
>DAWM01000059.1:7358-10123 GCA_002505945.1 Candidatus Woesearchaeota archaeon UBA119 | reverse complement strand
AGCTTTGTAATGCTCTTCTTCTGTATTCACCGGAAGAAAAAGCCAATCCTCTTTTCGTACCAAAAGCCCTTATTTTCTCAGGGCCTCCTGGCACAGGAAAAACTATGATGGCCAGAATAATGATGCATTATCTAAAGCATAACTGTTCAAAGCTTGGTATGAAATTTACTCCATGTGTCGTCGACTCATCAATAAAAGACAAATGGTATGGGGAAAGCGAGAAAAAACTTAAAGCAGATTTTGCTAAGGTAAAAAATCCAGAAGGGATAGGAATGATGGTGTTTGATGAAGCGGATGCTATCTTTAGTCCTGAGAGCAATGGAAGCCTAGAGGGTTCTTTGAGAGGTTTACTATTAGGAGAACTAGAAGGACTGTCTGATAATGAAAAAGGAAATTTCTTCTCAGTTTTTATAACAAATAAGCCTTATTCTGGAATTGAGAGCGCACTTCATTCAAGATCCCGGGAATTCTATTTCAAACCTTTTGAGGATGAAGCATCCTATTCTAAGCTCTTGGATAACATATTCCAGAAGAGTTTAGGGGATGCTCTGAAACAAGGAGAAAACAAGCATTACGACTTCTCTGAGGTAGGCAAGCTTTGTCTTAAGAAGCAGCTTTCAGGAAGGGATGTCAGGAAGGCAGTTGAGGGTTATATAACTCAAAAAATCCTTCTTGACTTCCCTCCTGATCTTTTTAAGCAAGGTTATGAGAAGAAGAAGAGATACTTTAAAAAGAGGCTCCAGAATATCTCGGAAAGAGAGATCTTAGATTATTTTAATAATTTTGTTGAGGAGAAGAGTCAATATGAGAAGAATGAGCAGGAAAATGCAATCCTTGAGATGGCACAGAGAAAGACTTGGCAGTTGATTTCAGATGAACTTGCCAGGCAAAACATGGATAACCTTGGAGGAAAAGAGACATCTTATGATAGTTAGTCTTCTTGATTTCTTTCTTGCAATGACTTAATCATAAACTTTAAATATCACGTAAAAATCTCACTCATAGAATCCTTATTGAAAATCTCTAAAAGGGAGAATATATCTTACTTGTAAATTAAAAGGAAGGGAATTGAACATGGCAGAAATTAAGATTGTAATCGGAAGAAAGGATGGAAAATCATTCCAAGAAAAGGTTAATGAGGAAAATGCTTCTAATCTTTATGATAAGAAGATTGGAGACAAATTCTCAGGAAAGGAATTAGGAATTGAAGGTTTGGAAGATTATGAATTCCAGATATCTGGTGGTTCTGACGCAAGCGGCTTTCCTATGAGAAACGATATTGAAGGTGCTGGTAAGCGAAGGCTTTTATCAAAGAGAAGCCGAGGCTTTAATCTCAGAAGAGCAGGGCTTAGAAGAAAGAAAACTATCGCGGGAAATACTGTTTCAGAGAGTACCTCTCAGTTAAATCTGAAAATCATGAAAGAGGGTAAGAAACCACTAGATAAAGAGTCAGAATCTGAGAAAGAAGAAGCAAAGTCAGAAGAATCTAATAAAGAAGAACCTAAGAAGGAGAAGGAAGAGAATAAAGATAAGAAAGAGAGCAAGGATAACAAGAAATCAGATTCCGAAAAGCCAAAGGAGGAAAAATCCGAATGAGCAAGAAGAAAATAATTCCACAGCTTAATATTGGTTTAATCGGACATGTGGATCATGGAAAAACTACTTTGGTAAAGGATTTGTCAGGGAAATGGACTGATACTCATTCTGAAGAAATGAAAAGGGGTATAACTATCAGACTGGGTTATGCTAATGTTGCTGTATATGAATGTCCAAAATGCGAAAGCCCAAATAAATATTCTGTTTCAGAGAAATGCCCCAATTGTGGCAGTAAAGGAAAATTAACGAGATCGTTTTCATTAGTGGATGCGCCTGGACACGAATCATTGATGGCAACTATGCTCGCCGGAACTACAATAATGGATGGGGCTCTTCTTTTGATTGCAGCGGATGAAGAATGCCCTCAGCCCCAGACAAGAGAGCATATGATGGCTTTAGAGATTGTGGGGATAAAGAATCTTATCGTGGTTCAGAACAAGATTGATTTAGTAACAAAAGAAAGAGCAATGGAAAGTTATAATGAAATAAAGGATTTCTTGAAGGGAACCTCCTTTGAAGGAAGTACTATTGTTCCTATGTCTGCGCTTAAGAGTGTCAATATTAATCTGCTTTTAGAGACAATCATAAATGAGATACCTGTTCCCAAAAGGGATGAAAAGAAAGACCCTTTGATGTTTGCTGCCCGTTCCTTTGATATTAATAGGCCAGGAACTCCTATACAAGATATACATGGTGGCGTAATAGGGGGAGCACTTAAGCAAGGAAGCCTAAAGGTTGGAGATGAGGTTGAGATAAAACCTGGAGTGAAGATAAGCAAGAAAGGCAGAGATTCTTGGGAACCCATTAAAAGCAAGATTCTAAGTATACAAACCGCTGATACCAAAATAGACAAAGCAACCCCTGGCGGCTCTATAGCGATTGAGACCTTACTTGATCCTTTCTATGTTAAATCAGATAGTCTTATGGGGAATGTAATAGGACATGTAGGTAAACTGCCTCCAGTTAGGGAAGAGTTAAACCTTGAAGTAAATCTTCTCGATAGGGTTGTAGGATCAGCAGAAGAGATTCAAGTAGAGCCAATTAAAATGGGTGAGCCTTTGATGCTGAATGTTAATTCTGCAGCTACAGTTGGAATAGTGAATTCCCTCGGAAAAGATAAGATAAAATGTAAGCTCAGGATTCCTGTTTGTGCTGAGAAGGGTTCAAGC
>DAWM01000059.1:4768-7165 GCA_002505945.1 Candidatus Woesearchaeota archaeon UBA119 | reverse complement strand
TCAAGGATAACCGTATCAAGGGTAATAGGAAATAGATGGCGTTTGATTGGTTACGCAATTATACAATAATTCTATATTTTTTGATTCTAGGCTCTCGTGAAATTAATCCTGATAACATTTTTCTATTCCTATATGTTCTAAAAACAAAAGTTTTAAATAATATTTAACAGAGGATTAAGATTAGAACTTTTTGTAAGAGGTGAGGAATTTTGGCAAAGAAAAAAAGAATTAAGTATGAAGTAAAAGGAACAAAGAAGAAGAAAAAATTTGTAGTGCCAGACAAAGCTGTTAATGTTGAAGTGTCTTCTACCCCACGGACGTATAAATCCAAAAGTGGAAAAAGTGTTTATGGGGTAAAGGTAAGATATCTTTCAAGCAGAAAGAAGGATGCTCACAAGAGAGCAAAGATTGTTCCTGTACCAAAGGGAACAAAGAACGTTAAGTTAGTTTAATTTTGTGGTTTTTTTGAACTGCCCTGCTTCGGCTCTTTATGGTTGGAGCGGGGTTTGTTGTTATTGATGTTCTTTGGGTTGTTTATTAACTTTGTATCTAGCTTTTTAAAGGGTTCTCCTTAAGAATAGAAAAACTTATATTAGAGCTAGCTGGCTTTTCCACGTGGTAGAGGATTTCTATGAGAAAGATAGCGGTCATAAACTTGAAAGGTGGAGTTGGCAAGACCACAACTACGCTCAATATTGCTGTAGGGCTTGCAAGAAAAAACCGAAGGGTTCTTTTGGTTGATATGGACCCTCAAGCAAATCTCACTGGTTCTTTATTCCTTGCAGGAAATAAGACTGTCTATGACCTTCTTATAAACAAGGAGCATCCTTCTGATGTCATAATAAATGTTGATGAATTCCTAGACGCTATTATTGCAGACAAAAAATTGGCTGATGCAGAGATGATAATGGCCGGCATGCCTTCCAGAGAAACTATATTGAAAAGGTCATTGGAATCTATCTTTAATTATGACTATGTGCTTATTGATTGTCCCCCGTCAAATGGCCTTCTTAATTATAACTCCTTGCTTTACGCTGATGAGGCCTTTGTTCCAGTTTCAACCGATTATTTAGGAGTTGTTGGATTAAGAAGAATTGTGGAGATTATTGATGAGATTAATGAGTTGTTTGATCATAATGTTGAAATCTCTACCGTAATTCCTACCATGTATGATATTAGAAGCAAAATCTGTAAAGAAAGCCTTGAGGAAATAAGAAAGGGTTTTAATGGAGAGGTTGTAGCGCCCATTAGGGTCAATTCAAAGCTCAAGGAGGCTCCTCGCTCTGGAACAAGCATATTTGATTATTCCAAGAAATCCAGAGGAGCTAAGGATTACTCAAGGCTTGTTAATCAGATTCTCAATAGAGAAGAATTCTACTAATCTCTCAGTTATTTGTTGTATACCTCTGTTTGAATATTAGAGATTGTTCTATCAATAGTTTCAAGCATCCCTTTATAATCCCCTTTCCATTCCTCCTCAAGAATTGTGAATTCCCCTTTATATTCATTTCCTCGTGTCATAGAATCCCATATATAATCCTTGAGAATTCTCTCTAGTTCTTCATTGTCTTCTTTAGTTGCATATCTGTATAACTCAAGGTAATTGTCAGTTGATTGATTCCACTCTTCCACAAGCTGTTTAGAAACCGTGTGAAGATTCTCAGATGAAACCCTTGTTGTGCCACATCCTGTTGATCCTGTTATCAATCCCAAACCAAGTATTGATACGCCAATCCACGAACCGATTTTCTTTTTGAGATTTTTCTTGTTTTTTATCGCGTTCATACCTTTATGTTAGGTTTCGCGAATTTAAATCTTCACGAGCAAAAAACAATAAAATCACGGAAATGTAGCTTTTATCATGAGAAAATTGTAATTTACTCTTCTATTAGACTAAAGAGTCCTTTGTAATTTTTGTTTTCAATCGCATCTCTTAAGATTTCTTTCTTGTTCTTACCAGTTAAAGAATTGTCAATATTAAACACCCAGCAAAGCAATCTTGTCAGCTTACCTTTAATAGGAGAGAACTTAGTTGAGGAGTAGCCGAAAAGTTTTTCGTATAACTCCTCCTTGGAATAAGAATATTCTATGGAGTCTCCTTTTTTGGCTCTCTGATCAATGATATGTTTTTTCTGTGGAGCATTGTAGGCCGAGGAATACTCGTAGAAATGTCTCTTAAGTTCTTTTCTTATAACAAAGGAAGATTCTGAGAACTCATCTTCTACAAATGCTTTTAGGTAATCCTTAAATATTTCTAGTGCTTTTCTTTCATTCTTGTTATAGATAATTTCATCAAGAAAATCCGCATAGAATTCCGCTTGGAAAGGAAACTTCTCGCCCTTGTTTGAATCTGGAGGAGAGAAACCTTCCATGAAATCATAATCCCAGGTAGTGCCT
>DAWM01000059.1:1788-4551 GCA_002505945.1 Candidatus Woesearchaeota archaeon UBA119 | reverse complement strand
TCCCAGGTAGTGCCTATCATTACCCCTTTGTTACCGGAAAGAGCTCTCGCGTCCCCAATCTCAAAGGCTAGACCTTTATCTTCCAGTCTTTCAAGGAGGTAACTGCTAACTTTATCATTCTTGATTAAGTATAAATCTTTAGAGAAGTTGATTACCTTATCATTCATGAATAATTCAGAGACATGTTTTATATTATTGTAAAGCGAGTTCTTTATCTCATCAAGACTTGAGGAAAAAATACCTTTGAAATCCTTCTTAAAGTTGTTTGTGTTCCTGTCCAAGCTTTTGAAAACAGGGAATTCCAAAAGGTTAGTGATGGCCCGTGAATACCTCAGTCGCTTCAATGGAGGAGATTGCTTGGCTTCTTCATACAGAGCGACTAAATTCTCATCATGTTCAATGAACTCTTTGAAAGTCTCAATAAAAGGATTGATGACAACAAGCTTACACTCATAAACGCCCTTCTTTGTCTTTAGTCTTTTTGTTTCATGCTCTACTATATTTTCGTTTTCAGGTTCACTAAGCACGATGTCCTCAAGATAGAATAGTTTATTCTCCTTGTTATCTTCTTGGTTTATATAAGGCAAGCATTTAGTATGGACATAGCCCTTTTTCCTGGCTTCAAGCAATGATTTTTCAACTATTTTCTCCAATTCAAAATCCTGGAAAGATAGTCTGCCCTCTTTTTCAAGCAATCTTTCTGCCTTTTCATTGAGTGTGATTGTGTCCCTCTCAAATGGGAAGTATCTATAATATCCTTTTCTTTTAAGATAGTCATGTTCATGGTAATCGCAGGACATCTTCCTTGGAGAACAAGTATCTACCCTAGCAGGCAAGGAATTAAATACATTAGCTAACAGGATATGTTCTTTCTTTAGTTTTTCTCCTATGATATAGGATTTCATTGCATCCTGAGCAGCATAGAAAAGAATCTCTTTTGCTGCTCTTTCATTTCCTTGCTCTGCAAGCCTTGTCTTCTCTATCATTTCCCCATGCGATAATGTCTTTTCTGTTTCTTTTCCGGTAACCGTCTTGAACACAGTATCTAATCTATTGTCAGCATTGGACATGTAAAGTTGAGAATATATGCAAGGGTCGATGTCAATCCTGCCAGGAAGAATTACCTGTTGGATATACCCATTAGGTATCTGTGCCATCAGCTTGGGTTTTCTTCTTTCCACCCCTGATTTGAAGTTATTGGTAAGCTCCATTGCTTTATTGTAATCAAACTTCATCTGATTGTGTCCATACACAAAGAAGGGTTGGAACTCTTCAAACAGCTTGTTTACCCTTTCAATCACCTCTTGTTGATTCTCGGATTTTATAACCTCAAATCTCTCTTTCTTATTGCTTAGAGGGTTATCCACTTCAATATACTTCTCTGGAAAGTCTAATGTAGTAATCAGGTAGTTGAAGCCTTTATCCAGGTTCGAGATGTTTGCGACAGTTATCCTTTCGTTTTTGAGTTGGTTGTGGATATTCTCAAGCTCTCTTAAGAGCTGATCTCTCCGTTTATTCTTTACCTCTCCTGAGTTCTTGCCAAACTCTATAAGGATCTGCTCCAGTTCGCTAGTCTTTTTGTCCTTATATTCTTCTGGAACATCTACTTTCTCCCAATTATGGGTTTCAAAGTCTATCGCCAATCCAGGTTGTTGGACAATGGTTTCCAGAGATGCTTTTTCACCAGTAAAAACTAGATCCTTACTCTCATTATCCTCCACAATTGAAAAAGGAAACCTCATTTTACTGGCTAAATTCTTGTTTATAGATAATCTTCCATCAGAAACAGGGAGATATGAGGAAAGGTATATCTCTCTACTCAGCTTGGATAAGAAGGGGGTATGAAGATGGACAATTTTTTCATAGTCTTTTGTTTTCTTCATCTCCCATCTTATTCTCTCCTTGCTTGAATCCAAGAATTCATTGATTATGTCTAATTGTGCTTTTTTTGTCTTATACCCTTTTGTATTCTTTTTTTTCTTTCCCTCAAGCTCCTTTTTTAGCTTATTTGCCTTTTTCTGATACTCTGTTACATTAAACTCTCTATATTGATTAAGATAGTCTTCAATCTCTGTCCGATCCTTTTGTGATAAAGGTTTTGTAGGAAGGATAAAGGGAACACTTACCCGCGAAAAGAAAGGGTTTTCTAATCTATTCCCATTAATCCTCCAACAGCAGACCTCTGATTCTGAGTTTAATCGTCCTTCTAAATCAAGTTTAGGCTCCAAAAAGCTGACTACATATTTGCTCATATTAATGAGATTTTCAGACTTTTAAAAAGAATTGTTATATTTAATATTAAATGCTGCAAAATAACAAATAGAGAATATTGTTTATAGTAGAACAAATGTTTAAATCATACGATTTATCCAACTTGAGAGGGAGGTTCTGCTATACAGTTGCAGTGGAGTGCTGATTCGGCAAAATGAGTGAAGTTGACACAGTGAGAATGGTATCCTCTTTGGCAGCGCTTATAGAGATTAATCTCCCTTTTCTTTCTAATCGAATAGATGAAAGCAAGGGAAATTCAGTTTCTAATGAGCTTTCCAGACTAGAAAATGATTTATTATTTGGTGATGGGAAAAGTTATCAATCTTCTTCTGATGAGATTAACCCTGAAATTGATACCTTAGTAGATGACCTATATAACAGGCTTTTTTCCAATGTTCGCGTCTCAAGCAAAGACGAAGAGGATTATAGACTTATTTTAGGCAAGGCCTTTCAACGACTTTCAAATCCAATATTCTCAGGCAGATACAAAGA
>DAWM01000059.1:0-1567 GCA_002505945.1 Candidatus Woesearchaeota archaeon UBA119 | reverse complement strand
TATTCTCAGGCAGATACAAAGAGAATCTGGAGAGGGAGAAAGTGTTATGGTATTCCCTCAAGGAGAATGAATTGAAGAACTTCCTGCCAGTATTCGTAAGAGGTTATTCTATTATCGATAACATGAGGAACAAGAAAGGTGGGATTGACCCTTATTCAGGGCTCTCATATTTCTCAGATATCCTTTTGAAAAGTTTTCCATCTCAACTAAATCCGGAAATACTGGGTAAGATTGCTTTGATATATGTGCAGCCTAACACATTTGTTCAATTCTTTAACAGAAAAGATAATGAAAAAGTAGAAGGAGCTTATGAATTAGTTGATATTACAGAGGGGAGAACATCGGGGAAATTTGGTTTGAAGAAGACATTTGAGATGGAGACGAAGAAGGTCTTCTCGGAGTATAATCCTGAACTCTTTGATACACAACTTCTAGATAAGCATTTCAGGTTTTCCTGGAAATCATATCTAAGCGACATGGATTTATATGGCTTGCAAAATGAAAGTATTGCTAGATTGAGGGAGATATTGCGGAAGAGAACAGTAGTTGCTCAGAGAATAATGGCTTTAAAATTTGCTGAGATAACCAATCTATATTATGAAGACTTCAAGAAGCAAATAGATGCCTTTGAATTAGAATCTCTTCCTCTCTATATGGAAAAGACTTCAGGGGACAACAAGATATTCGGTTTCGTAAACGATTATTTAAGGAAACCTATTGAGTTCAAACCTATTGGAGGAGACTTGGGACCATTGGAAGGCCAATACAAGAATCTTCCCGTAAAAGGTATATGTGAAGGGAAAGCATTAAGAAAGCTTTTGGGTTTTCTACAAAGCCTCTCCCCACCTAAAGAGTCTCCTACGCTCTTGAAGTTCATAAGCAAGGATTCTAATTTGGAGTATATCTTTGAATCAGAATATCCTTACCTTCTTATTGAGTCAAATGCCTTTGATAAGCATCCCAACCTGATTGATCATGCTAAAGCAGTATTGGGAGGTAAGAACAATCCCAAGAGGCAATTAGTGGAAGAATATTGCAACTATCTTTCTTTGGGAATAAGCAGGGTAGAACCAAGGTTAGTGGAGCTCTTTAATTCTAATCGCAGCATAAACAAAGGCCTACAATCCATATCTAAGGTAAAAATACCTTTTCAGAAGTACATGGAAAACAAAGAGATTTTATTCCCTATGGATATACCGGGATTTGAAAAGCTCGTATCCAAAGAGAATAGAGAAAAGGCTTTTTTCCGCGGCTCTCTTTTCTCTCTTCCTACTACTGAAAAGCTTAGAAAGAGTTTGTTCAATTTCAAAAAGGCCTATCAAAACATTGATGGCGGCTGCCCAATTGATAAATGGATAAGTCTTTCTCTAAATAACAACGACTTGGAACAGATTATTGAAGGATATAAACCATCTGATTCCGCAGAAAGAGGCACATTAATCCATTCCCTTATCTCAGCGCCTATAGAAGGAGATGTAGAGGATAACCCGCATTATAACACATTAAGACGGATCGGGGTTGAACCAAGACCTTCCTCAGATTATTGCGAGCTCAAGTTCACAACAGA
>DAWM01000008.1:14272-16106 GCA_002505945.1 Candidatus Woesearchaeota archaeon UBA119 | reverse complement strand
AACCAGCACTTTCCTCATTTGGTTATGGAGCAGCCTTATCCCATGATTTATTGATTCGTTATCATTATCCCTTCTATCTTTATTCTCTCCTGTTTTATTCTTTTCTTTTATGTTCTTTAGAGCCAAATCAATGCTCTCAAAGAAAGGAATCATCTTTTTTATGACCCTCTCACTAGCCTCCTTGATTTGCCTTTCCTTCTCTGCTTTAGTTCTTTTTCTATAGTTGTCAAACTCCGCAGCTATTCTTTTTGCTGTGACTTTGTAAAGCTCTACCTCTTCCTCTAGCTCTTTCTTCTTATCCATTTTCTCTTTCAACAAAGACCTCCCCATGGCCCTGGTTCGCGAAAGGTTGAATCTTCTTGTTTTATTGTCCTTCATTTTAATCCTTTGTTGACTTTAAGTCAACGCTGTTTATTTGAGATAAACAGCCAATTTAAATATTTTTTGGAAAAGTTTTAAAAATCCTAGTATACCTACTATATATATGAAGCATAGGGACTTTTCACTTCATCAGAGGATTGTTTTGAACAACATTCCTTTTAAGGATGAGTATAATATAAATGAGAGGCTACAATGGTTTGCCTGTTCTTTAGGTCTTTTTGGCGTGAGGGACAGGGATAAATCCTGTTTTAGGGTATTTGTTCAACTAGTTAAGGCAGGGTCAAAGGATGAAATGAGGTCTAGTGATGAACTTTCAGAGGAGCTTGCTCTTTCTCGGGCAACGGTAATTCATCATCTCAATAAACTCATGGATTTAGGGCTTGTGGTTAACAGAAGGAGCAAATATGGAATAAGTGCGAGTTCCTTTCAGACTCTGGTGGAAAGAGTAAGAAGGGATGCAAAAGGCATCTTGGATCGCTTAGAAAGAGTAGCAAAGAAGCTTGATGAAGAGATTAGATATTGAATAAATAATAAACATATAGATATAATAGTTAGTATTATTCAGGTATTTCTAGCATAACACAAGCAATGATATCTCCCAGAATTTACTCTCTTAATGATTCAAAGATGTACTATCCCTCTCTTCTGGATAAACCTTAGTAATCTTCTTCTTGAGGTTGATTGGTTTCCTTTGTTCTATGTATCTTAGCGAAGGCAGGCGTTACCACAAGATAATCCTCGCCAAAACCAGCGATATCACCATCAATAGCATCAACAGTTTTCTTTATTTTGTTAATGGCTCTTTTTAATTCTACTATATCCTTCTCTTTAAGGTTCTTAATGTTAATCAGGGCAATGGTATGTCCTTCTCTCAAAGAGTTAAGGATAGGCTTTACATCTGAGAAGTCTTCTATAGAAAAAGGCCTTACCAGAATCTTGTTGTCCGACTCTATACCCCCTTTCTCTGTATCTAATTCAACATATTCAGTATCATTCTCTCCCATAAACTCATCCTCAGGCTCAGAACCCCTCAGTTTCTTGCTCAGTTTGTCAAAGATTCCCATTTTGATCCTCCAGAAAATTATTAGTAATCCTGAATGTGTTCTATAATTATTTAAATCTTTTGTTTTTCAACTCATAGATTATTGCTTTGAATCTTGTTTGAAATAGATTGTTGGTAAATCTTTAAATATATTGGATTTATATGAATAAAGGATGAGATTCAAAAGATTCGCTCAACTATGCAATGAATTAGAGAAGACCTCTTCTAGGTTGAAAAAAACATATATTTTGTCGGAATTCTTTAAGGATATTAAAGGAAAGGAAGCTGGGATCTCTTCCCTTATTCTTTTAGGCCAGTGGTTTCCTGGTGTCTCTTCAGAGAAAATAGGGCTCTCGGATAAGCTTGTGGTCAAGGCTATATCAAGGTCTTTTGGTACCTCCTCAAACAAGA
>DAWM01000008.1:1949-14047 GCA_002505945.1 Candidatus Woesearchaeota archaeon UBA119 | reverse complement strand
GGCGATCTTGGCGTAGTGGCAGCCCATTTCAATCATCAAAGACAGCAAAAGCTGCTTTTTAGCAAAGAACTTTCCCTTGAGAAGGTTTTTCAGACTGTTCGCTCTATTGCTTATGCTGAAGGAGAAGGCTCTGTTTCAGATAAAATCGGCCTTTTATCACGTCTATTGACCAGTACTGATCCATTGGAAGCCCGATACCTTGTTAGGTCAGTTCTAGGACAATTAAGGACAGGTGTGGCTGAAGCCACAGTAAGAGATGCCTTGATGTGGGCTTATCTTCCTAAGGTAATAGGGAATTCAAATCAAGCAGGCAGGTTCTTTAGATGCCCATACTGCAAGAAATTGGTGCCGACTGGTTCAAAATGTATATCATGTGAGAAAGAGACCAAGGATGTTAAGGTAGAAGATTGGATTGATTCCAAGGAAATCAAACAGGATTATGAGATAAAAGCAGTGAGTTATGAAGAATTCCAGAAACAGAAGGGTAAACTTAAAAGAAATACCCTCATAAGGAGCGAGGATGCTCAAAAGATTGTCAATTATGTCAAAGAGCTCATAGATCATGCACTCAATGTCAGCAACAATATTAGAAAGGTGGCTGAGGTTGCCTACTCTGATGGAATAGAAGGATTGGAGGGGTTTGATGTTAGTGTGATGACACCTTTTCGCTCAATGCTCTTCGTCAAAGCCAAATCACTGAAAGATGCTGTGGATGCTTTAGGTCCAAAGGTGCAAGCCGAATATAAGTATGATGGCTTCAGAATGCAGATACATAAGGAAAAACATGAGGTTAAGCTCTTTACTCGGAATCTTGAAGACGTTACAAAACAGTTCCCTGATGTGGTAGAGGTTATCAAGAACAATGTTAAGGCAAAATCATGCGTGTTGGATGCCGAGATTGTGGGAATAGATAAGAAGACAGGAGGTTTTCGTCCATTCCAATCAATCTCCCAGCGAATTAAACGGAAGTATGATATACATTCATTGGTAAGAGAGGTGCCTGTTGAAGTAAATGTTTTTGATATTCTTTTTTGTGATGGTAACTCAATGATTAATAACAGGTTTGAGGAAAGAAGAGAGAAGATTGAGAATATAATACCAAAGAAGAAAAACAAGATAAGACCGGCAGTGGCTTTGGTTTCAGATGATTTGGATAAGCTAAGGAAGTTCTATGAGGATTGCTTGAATCAAGGGCTTGAAGGAGTAATGATAAAGGCACTTGATAAGCAATATTCTCCTGGAAAAAGAGTAGGATATGGTATGAAAGTAAAGCCAGTTATGGAAACTTTGGATGTAGTAATAACAAGGGCTGAATGGGGTGAAGGAAAGCGCAAAGGCTGGCTTACCTCATATTACATAGCAGTTCAAGATAAGGACGGCTCTCTATTGGAGATCGGAAAGGTTTCCACTGGTGTAAAGGAGCTTGAGACAACCGGAACCACCTATTCCCAAATGACTGAATTACTTGAGAAGAATAAAACAAAGCAAGAAGGCAAGTTGGTAGAAGTGGAACCCAAGGTAATCATAGAAGTTAATTATGAAGAAATCCAGAAAAGTCCCACCTATTCATCAGGTTTTGCCCTGCGTTTTCCGAGGTTTATCAGGCTACGGCCTGATAAGGATATAAAAGAGATTTCTACTTTGGACTTTGTTAAGGAACTTTATTCTGTCCAAAGAGGCAAAGGTAACAATAAGGAAGATGAATAATATGATAAAATCAAATAAGGAAAAGGAGTTCAAGATAGGGATTGCGCTTTCTGCAGGAGGAGCAAAAGGAATAGCCCATTTAGGAGTATTAGAAGCATTGGAAGAGGCAGGTATCCGTGCTGATGTTATTGCAGGAACAAGCATGGGTGCGGTAGTTGGGGGGTTGTATGCGTTAGGAAAAACCCCTAAGGAAATGCGCTCTATTCTCAAGAGCTTTGATGAGCATGTGATTAAGAATATTACCAAAATCAAGCTCTCTCTTAAAGGCATATTTGATGCAGACAGGGTCCATGATATATTATATAAGCTCTATGACAATAAGGGATTCTCTGATACTCAGATACCCTTTTACTCCTTAGCATATAATATAGATGATATGAAACCAGTTGAATTCTCATCCGGTCTTCTTTTGGATGCTGTTCAGGCAAGTGCCTCAATCCCAGGCTTTTTTCCTCCATATGTAATCAACAACAGCAGGTTTGTGGATGGTGGTATTTACAGCCCTATTCCATTAGGAATATTGAAAGACAAATGCGATTTTCTGATAGGCGTATCCATTCCCTTTAACTATGAAAGGATACAACTCAGGATAAATCCTCCATTACTTCAAGTAATGGCCCGCTCAATCTCTACTCTAGCCAATCAACTCTACAAAGCCAAGATTGAGATATACAAGCCTGATTTCATGATAGACCTGCATGAGCTCTTTTCCTTTACCACATTTGAATTTCAGAAGATGAATGAGATAATCAACATAGGAAAACAATCTGCATCCGACAGAATGAAATCCTTATTGAAAAAGATTGAAGAAAAGAAGAGACAGTTCGGTATTAATCATTGATTTCCTGTTCCAATTCCTTCTTTGTTTTATCCAGTTTATCTGAGAAAAAAGCAAAACCTTCCCATCTCTCTCTTTCCCTTGAGAAAGAAAACATATCCTCATCCGTTATAATCTGGGAGATATAAGAGTTGTAAGAGAAATCATCTTTTTCCATAATCAGTATAATATCTTCTCCCACCTCACCAATATATCTTCCATCTTGAGGTTCAATCAAAGGGCCCCCTTTCAGCTTATCTATATCTCCTATGCTATTTATCTTTTCCTTTGACATAGCAATCACGCAATGACCTCCTATTCTGTTTTTAACAGGGTCAAGGATTTGGCCACAAACTACATATGGATATCTATTACCTAAAAGAAGCATCCTTGCCGCTTCCCTAATAAACCATTGGTGACTGTCATCCAGCCAAAATCTCTTGCCCTCTTCGCTAGCAGGCCGCCAGCTCACCAAAACATATTCTGAGGGGGAAGCCTCACATTCATTTAAGAGGAAGGCTAGTTCAGCCTTATAAAAAAGGGAAAAATCCTCGCAATCCCCCCCTTGACTATTAACGAATTCATTTAGGCTTTGGAGTTTGTCCTCAGAATAGGAAGTATTGGTGTCATTTAGATATTCAAATTCTAGAAACTGTGAATTTACCAAGTAAAGACAACCCGTATTTATAGTGCATCTATTGCCCTCCTTCTCAATACATCTATACCTTAATTGAGATTCAATCTTGTTCTTCAGGCTGTTAGACACATTCAATCCTTCCAAATCAGAATTAGCCCTAAACCATTCCATGGATTCATTCAGCTCTTGCTGATAATCATCTATAGTTCTAAGAACATTTGATGCTTCCTCCTGTAAACCTTCATAATTCTCTGCTAAATTGTTATATTTTTTCTCCAGAACTTGAAGCTCCTCTTGCTTTTCTGCAAGCGATTGCTCTAATCCCTCTTTTTCTTGCTCTAAATGCTTTATCTCAGAGTTTAAACCTCTAATCTCTCTTGTTTTTTCTTCTTGGTAATTAACATATTCATTATTGGTTTGAATCAACTCTTTCTTAACCTCCTCAACTCTTAGGAAAAGTATGACTACCATTACAAATAAAGAAACTATAACAATCCAATGAATCCAATCCTTTCTTTCCATCCCTATCCTCTCATTCTTACATAATCTGATATTACTATAGTTGGGATGTCCTTAATAACTTTTACCTCATAAAGATGCCCATCGGTAATATCAGTAATCTGTTTTGCCAAATCTCTTCCTTTCTTGTTAATGTGAATCCCTATAATTGACACCCTTAGTCCTTTGTCCCTTGCATTATAGACACTTTCAATAACCCTCTTCTCAGATGTTTTTGAAGAGGTATGAAGCGCATCACTGATTATTATCAGCTCTTTCTCATCTCCCTTATCAACCATCTTACAAGCCTTCTCAATGGGCAAACTAATATCTGTCTGGCCTCCAGGAGAAACCTTGGATATAGCAATAGCAATCCTTGAGAATTCCTTTGTAGGTTTTACTATAACCTCAAGCTCTTTACTGAAGTTTATCAGGCCCACCTTATCTGAATGGGAAGTAGCCCAGTAAGCAAGACCAACTCCCGCCATTTTAGAGTATTGGATTTTCTTGCCTTTCATAGAGGCAGATGTATCCAAAGCAAATATAATCTCTATATTCGCTTTTTTCTTTCTCTCCGCCCATACGATATCCCTTTCATCAATCTCAGAGTGGTTTCTTCTAAGGGTTCTGTGGATGGTTTTAGGAAGTATAACATCCCTATAGCGCTCTTTCTTGTTTGAGATTTTTGTTTTGGTATTGAACCCCAAAATCCTTTTATGCTGCCTTTCACCGTAGCTTGGCAACAGTTTCATGTTATCCAATTCTTCAAGATAGCTTTGTATGAGGGAAAGCTCAATCCCTGCATCAGTGATATTCCCATCTTTGTCAAGAATCTCGTCTTTCTTTAGCTCTTCAACATTCTTCCTTATTCTTTTCTTGATTTCCTTCTGGAATTCAGGGATATTGATATTCTTCTTTACATAGTTAGGATCAAAATCAGATAGTTCTCTTATAATCTCAGGACCGTACATCTGTTCAGCAACCTTATAGTCGCTTACCAGCCGCTCGAATATAAGATCAGGAGTAAAGTTTGTTACTCCATGATTGACTGCCTGAGTAATCAGGTTTCCTTCCCTTTCTTTCTTAGGTTCTTCTGTTTCTTGGTTTAACAGCCCTTCACTGTCTCTTTTCTTGCTGTTTTCCTCTCTTTCTTCCTCTCCATCCCCTGAGAAATCCTTAGAAAAACTACTACCCTGCATCACCTATCTTTTCTTTCTTTTTCTCCCAAAATGCTTCTACAATCCTCTTTAAGAAATCTTCTGGAGTAGTATTGAATTCCACTGAGGGCTTAAGAGCCATCCTATGAGCCAGAACCGATACTAAAGAGTCTTTTACATCCTCCCACTTCACTTTCTTCCTTACTTTCAGTGTTGCATTGGCCTGTGCTCTATTGAACAGAGCAATACTTGCCCTAACAGATGGTGCCTTCTCCACATCAGGGTGCTCCCTAATTTCTCTTACCAGTTCTATCATGATGTTAGCTAATTTCTTGTCAAATTCTGTTTCCTTCAGTCCATTATTAATTACTATCTCATACTCAAGCTCCGTAGACTCAGGGTATCCAACCTTTATGAAATCCACTCTATCGAGTAATACATCTGATAAAGGTTCAGTGCTTTTATCTTGAGGATTCATCGTGCCTATAAAAATGAAGTCAGACTCAATATCAATCTCAAAACTGCCGATAGTCGCTTTCTTCTCTGCCAATACCTGAAGAAGGGTATTCTGGAGTTTTTGAGGGCATCTGTTTATCTCATCAAAGAAGAAAATCTTTTTGTTAGCCCTAAAAATCTTGCCCGGGCTAAAGGCCTTGATTGAAGTCGGTCCATACTCCAAAGCTCTCTTAGGATCAATATCCCCAAACAAATCCTCTTCTGTCAAGTCAGGACTTCCCTGTACTCTAACAAACCTTTCCTCTCCTTTAACCTTAATCTTATGGGACTTTCCTGCCCTGCAGAATTCGCACTGAGGATTATCAACTGAGCAGTGGAAAGGGCAATCATACAGCTCTGTTTCAGGTAGCATCTTAGCGATATTCAATGCTAAAGTGGTCTTACCTACACCAGGCGGGCCTATTAGGATAATATGGTGCCCTGCGAACAAAGCGGATTTTACCTGTTCCTTTACCTTTTCAAGTCCAAATATGTCTTTAAACCTTACTCCCTTCCTAATTATTTCCCTCATTTCTTGATTAATCTTCATAATCTTCACCTTCATTATGCATAAAAACTCACTCCTCGTGGATTCTTATGATTTCTTTCTCTTATGTTTATATTCTTGAATGATATCTTCCATTATAGATTTCTTTTTTATTATGTCTTCCTTGGCCTTTTTGTTGAAGAACGCCAGGTTTTTAAAAATTGTTAATTTCAACCCTTCAATATTGCTTAAATTAATACCTTCCTCTTTTAGTTGGTTGATTATCTTTTTGTTTCCCTCTTTATAACGCAGCTCGGTCTTCCGTTCTTTCAATTCCTTTATGATCGAATTCTTGATATTAGTAATCTCTTTAACAATAATCTCATTGTTCTTATCTAAATCCATAGTCTTGAATTCCTTTTCATTGAGCTCCTTACAATACCAGCAGCATCCTTTCTTTTCATCTACCGCTAACCCCTTAAGCTTATTTTGGTGTGCTTTCCTTGCTTTAAGTTTCCTTTTCAACTTAGAATTGTGCTCTCTAAGGTTTGATAATAGGTTTCTTAATAACCTCCTCTCAGCATCATTGTTCCTCACAACCTTTCTTACTTCCTCCTTTATCTGCTTGAGCTTGTCTTTCTCTTTGCTTTTCTCTTTGCTGCTCATCCTTTGAATCTTGTTCTTAAGAAGCGTGTTGTTCTTTTCCAAGGATTTTATTTGCCTTTTAATCTTCTTATATCGTTCTTGAAGCTCTGAATCCACTTTCCTTTCCCTAGCTGATTTTTTGACTTCTTTCTCAGCTTTTCTACTTTTATCATTTTCATCTCTATTCTCTTCCACTTCCTCTCTTAAAGCCTTCTTTATATTGCTATTATCCACAAAGACTTTCTGAAAGACCTTTGCCGAAGGTTTCTTCTTTGCTTCCTTTTCAATCCTCTCAATAGAATCCTTGAACCTTTTAAAAGCAAACAATGCACTTGCACATGCATCCTTCTGGTGGTCATCATTTATTTCTTCTCTTAATCCTTGTTCATCTACAACCCTACTCTTCTCCTCGCTTTTTAAATCCTCTTTAGGTGTATAAACCCTGCATCCCAATGAGCTTCCCAAGCCTTGCACATAATCAGGCACCTTCTTTTTATCTGTAGATATGATAATAGGCTTCCCGTGTTTAAGTATCTCTTTTACTATCTCAGCCTGTGATATGTTTTTCTGAGAGAATATCCTAAGCACTTTTCCCCTAAAATCTAAGACACATAAACCCACTGTAGTTCCAGGATCTACCCCGACAATAGTTGGTTTCACTTTAATATTAAGAATTCATGCTTGCTTTTATGTCTTTTTATGCTTCTTCTTAAGCAGAGGCCTCTTCCGTTAAATTATTCTCTAACTTCATAAGCCTTACCTCTACCTCAAGGTGCTTTTTCTCAAGTTTGCTGATTTTCATTTCTTTAATTGCTTTTTCAATTATCTCTAAACTCTTCTTTGCTTGCGTGGTTATCCTTAGCTCTAACAGGGTCTTTGTAGCCTCAATCAACTGCTTCAACTCATTGAGATTTCTAGGTTCTGGAATATCTATAGGGCTTTCTTCCTCCGCCTCGTCAACATCAACCTCTTCTCCCTGCATAATCTTGCTCACAGAGTATTTCATTGCTTCCTTGGCTTTTGGCTTGGTTTCTTTCTCTATTTTATCTTTATCCTTAGTTGACTTTAATTCCAGTTCATCTATCTCTCTCTTCTGAAGCTCCTTACTTTTATCCTTCAGCTCTTTTAATTCTTGCTGCAGCTTGTCCTTCTCCTCTCTAAGCTTCTCTACCTCTCCCTTCAAGACATCCCTTTCTTCAGTCAGCCTTTTCTCTTTCGGTCTAAAATTGTTGGTATTCTTTGTTTCCTTATCCAGCTCTTTTTTCTCAGTCTGGAGTCCTTTTATCTCTTCCTTTAAGGATGTTCTTTCTTTTTTAAGCTTCTCTACTTCTTCTTTTTCTTTCTCTAATTCTTTTGTATCTTTAGAAAGCCGGTTCTTTTGTTCTTTTAGTTCATCTATTTTGTTCTCAAGACCTTTCTTCTCTTCTTTGAGTTCACTTAATTCCTTCTTAGCATCTTCAATAGATTTTAACTTTTTCTCCATATCTTTGAGCACTTTCTGTCTTCCTTGAATCTCTTCCTTCAAATCCTCGTTTTCGGATTCAAGGCTCTTCTTATCATTCTCAAGCTTATAGAATTCCCTGAGCAATGCAGCATAATCCTTCTTGGTATCCTCGTGAAGCTTATATGCTTCTTTGACCTTGCTTTTATATTTTTCAAGAGCGTCCTGCGTCTTCTTAAGCTCTTCTTTCTTTTCCTTGATATGTAGTAGAATGTTCTTAATCTTGTCTTCGTCTTTATTGAACTCTTCTCTTAGCTTCTTCTTTTCTTCAAGCTCCTTATCCAGCTCTTTAACTTCCTCTTTCCTTTTATCTATCTCTCTTCTTATTTCCTCTAATTTCTTCTTTTCGTCTTCAATCCTCTTGTTCTTAGTCTCTTTTCCCTCTTTGATTTCCCTTTCTTTCTTTAGCTCTTCCAGTTCAATTATAAGCTTTTTCTTGTCCTCTTCAAGTTCTTTTATTCTATTGTTTAATTCCTCATCTTCTTTGTTGGATTCTTTTGTTTCCTTTCCTTTCTCAGATAGCTGGTCAATCTCGCTTTCTAGTTCATTCTTTCTTTTGGAGAGCTCCTTTATCTTATTTGAAAGTTCATCCCTCTTTTTTCTGAAATTATTCAATTCATCTTCTAGTTCCTGTTGCACTAGCTGTCTCCTTGATTCCAATGTTTCATTGAGGGCTTTAATTTCCTCTTTTTTCATATAAATAGAATTCTCCAGTTGTTTCAAATCTAATTTAAAGTTCTCTTTCTGGACCTCTTGATACTTGCTAATATAATCCTTATACTCAGGAGAGTCCTCAATCTCTTTAACTCTCTTGAGTTCTGTGTCGGTTTGGCCTTTCTTTTTGACTATCTCCTTGCTTTCATCCTCATCATCTTTCAATCCAGGATGTTGAATGTTCTCTTCCTCATAGAGTTGCTCCACCTCATCTTCAATCAGTTTTTTCTTGCCTTCTGTATCTTTGGTTTTCTTTTTATTCACAACATCAGAAGAAGGTGAGAAATCATCTCCTTGTTGCTCTGCTTCCATTAATCCAGCTAAATACTTGTTCTGCGGCTGTACCTCTTCTGGATGATTTGGAGGCCTAAGCTCTTTATTGGATTTAAGGGATGCCAAATGTTTTTCTAATGGTTCCTCTCTTTTCTTTTCTTTGGGCTGTTTTATTTGCTTCTTTTCATCATCTTTCTTTTCTTCTTTAGGCTTTGGTTTCTCTTGTTCTTTTTCCTTCTTGTCTTCCTTATCTTTCTTCGACTTTTCAGGTATTATATTGTCAAGCTCAGAGGAAAGCTCTTCAACCTTTGCTCGCTCATTATCCTCAAAGAAACCAACCTCCTCATCCTCTTCATTTACTTCAGAGGGCTCTTTGCTTTTCTTCATGTTTTTCTCTTCCTCAGCCTTATTTTCTGCATCCTTTTCTTTGCTGATTGGTTTCTCTTTCTCCTTCCTTTGGCTGTCTTTACTTTTCTTCTTGCTTTTACTAGCCTTCTTTGATTTTTTGGAAGAGCCTGCTTCTTTCTTATCTGTCTCTTCTTTCTTGTTATCTTTTCCTTTTATCTTTTTCTTCTTGCTCTTTTTTCCTTTGCTTTTAGATTTCTTTTCCTTCTTTCCTGTTTTTTCCTTTTTTATCTCAGGCTCTTTTTTATCTTTTTCTTTCTCCCCTGATTTTTTATCCTTATTGTCTTTTTTATCGTTTGTTTCTTCTTCAGAATTACCGGAATATAAGGCAGACTCTATCTTGCTTATGAATTCCTTAACATCCTTTGTGAATAACAGAGAACTGAGATCCTCGTTTCCGCTTTCCTTTATTGCCCAGTCGATAATCTCTCTTCTATTAGGCACAACCTTTGAATTGAATTCCTGCTGACTCATATTCTTGAGTTTATTAAGAAAATCCTGGAGACCTTTTATCGTGTCTCCTCCAACCTCAATTGTTTCTACCTTCTTTTCCTTCTTGGGAGTCTTCTCTTCCCGTGGTTTTTCCTCACTAGCCAGCCCTTTAAGGAACTCCACTTCTTTATGTATTATTTCAGAGATTATCTTTAAGTCATAATTCTTCTTTATCCTTTGAGCTAGCCTTTCATCTCCAACAGTTTTTTCAATCCAATCACATAACTCTTTTTTCTTGGTCTGCATCTCCTTGTCAACCTTTTTTATAGGTTGGTTTATTATAAGCCGATTAAGCTGTTCTAAAGACCTTATTTTCCTTCTTAAGAAGACGAACTCTTTCCCTTCAGGCACTTCCATCAACTCTTCCTTAGCTTCTTCAGGTGTTTTCTTCTCTGCGGAAATCTTTTTAGTCTCTTCTTTGTTCTCTTCTGCTTCCTTGTTTTCCCTTTCTTTAACCTTAGCTACATCAACCTCTTTATTTCCGTTGTTTATCATATAAGCCTGAAGCTTTGAGATTATGTCCTGCTTGGTCTTAAGCAGCGCAAGTTCTATAGAAAGTCCTTCATCATTCAAATCCTTGTCAGCCCATTCAGCTATAAGGTTGAACTTCTTATTTACATACTTATTAAAGTCCTTATCGGGAAGTTCCTTCAAGAAATCAATCATGTCTTTAAGGTTCTTTATCATGCTCCCATCAGATTTCACTAGCTTACCCTTCTCAAAATTCTCTATTTCTTCTTTCTTTTCTTCTTCAGGGGCAAATTTAAGCTCGTCGTTAAGCTCTTCAAGAAGCTGTTCTTCAAGCTCATCCTTTTTGCTTTTCTTTCTCTTATCAGAACCCTTAATCTTGTCAACATCAATCTTAGGAATATCTTCTTTCTTCTTTTTCTTACCAAAAAAAGGAAATGTCATTGAAACCCCCCGGTTAAATGATTTAAAGACAGATAATTAAAAACCTTTTTATCCTATATTAATCATTCGGTCCTTAGACAAAAGAATTACTTCGTTATTCTGTTTTATTTTTTTGTAGTAACTGAAAAGGGATAAATCTATTTAAAGTGTTATTATTTATTGTTCTTGAGTTTCTTATTTTTATCTTCTTTCTGAGCATGGTCTTTGTTTTTCTTTTCTTGATTGTTATCTTTTTGTATATTTTTCTCTTCTTGTGTTGTTTTGCTTTTCTCTTTTCTTTCCTTTTGCATTCTCTCAATCTTTTCTTTTGATTTGTCTGCAATCTTCTTGCTCTTATCTTTAATCTGAGCAGCAAAGCTGGGTGTTGCATCATATACTCGATATTTTGTTGTCTTGATCACAATGTATTTTTCTTTTCCATCTTGGTTGTAATATGCTTTGCCATCCTCTTCTCTTATAATATGATGTGTTTTGCCATTGTCATCTTTAAAATAAGCTCCACTTGTTTCAATATTTGGTCGGTAACTACTGTAAAACATACTATAACCTGGTTGATAATATGAATCATGATGTATGCTTAAAAATAGATCTGGGTTGCTTCTATTTGCTAGTTCAGTACGATCTTCTAATTCCAATCTTATGTCTTGTCCTGGTTTTCTGGTATACACAACATTTGCACCTTTTGCCTTGAGTTTATCTGCTAATACTTTTGTTAAGCGATCATTCAATGTTTTTTCATATACTCCCTCATATGTAGCTCCTGGATCACTTCCTCCATGACCTGGATCAAGCATAATTGTTAACCCATACAAAGCACCTTCTACCGTTATAAAGGTATCAATTCGACTGTCCTNNCTTATCTTTAATCTGAGCAGCAAGTTTTTTAGAATGATGTGCTATCGATTTTGCGGCCTTGCCACCGTGCTTTATTGAAGCCGCTTTAATTACTCTCCCCTTTTCTATAGATGTCTTCTTGATATCCCCTATAATCTTTTTAGTTTTCTCAGGGTTCTTCTTAATTACCATGAATATTGCGGCAGCAACCCCTAAGATGATTATAATCCACAACAGGGTGGTCAGGAAGCCTGATGTTCCTCTACTGCGTTCTGTTTTGTATACTAAGTCTGATGGAAGCCCTGAGAACTCAGCAATCTCTTTCTCTTTTGGTTTGCTTTCAGTTATAAGTACTTCATCCCAAAAGGTGGCATCGTCAATCAAGCCATCCATTAGGTCTTGTATTGAAACAACTGGGGCGCTTACATAAGCGTAAGGAACATCATTTACAGTGTTTTCTATAACTACAAAGAGATAATCCTTTTCATATCCTTTCAGAAGCGCAGAATTGGCAAAGATCGAGG
>DAWM01000008.1:0-1765 GCA_002505945.1 Candidatus Woesearchaeota archaeon UBA119 | reverse complement strand
GAATTGGCAAAGATCGAGGCCCACCAGCCGATAAGTTCAGAGTCATAGCTGTCAGCTCCGCTGGCTTCAATACTAACATATATTGTTGTTCCTGAGATTGTTATTTCTTCAGTTTTAACTCCATCTATCTCTAGGACCTTTGAGAGTATTTCCTCATTCTTGTTATCAATATCATTTTCTTGGCTGGCCCATACTGCCGATGATAATAACAAAATGAATATGAGTATTTCCCATCCCCTAAATTTCCTTGTATCTTTCATTTTGAATTTATCTCTCATATGCTCTAATAAGCAGTGATGTCATCGGTATCACAGTTAGCAGGATCATCAAAGCAATCCTCCAAAGATTTGCTTCTTTGAGCCCTTTCTGTTGCAAGCTTTACAACTACTTCAAATGTCTCTTTGGTTATTGTGGAAGCAGTGCTGCCGAAAACAGGGACATATCCCGTTGCATATTCAAGGCCTTTGCCAAGGAATACTGCTCCTTTCAGAACCTTTGCCTGTCCTTCTTTTATCCTACCTTGAGCCAGAAGACTGTCGTATTCCTTGACTTTTTTATATATCCCATTAACTTCATCATACACTTTCTTAAACTGCTCAATCTTAGCGCTTATTGCCTGATATTGCGCACTGGTCCTGTCAATGCCATCCTTCATCCTTTCCAATTTAGACATCTGCCACTTCATCTCATTGCTGCTTCTTTTCCAAGCCCATTTCCAACCTTCTTCAGCCACAACACCTGCTTCATCCTTAGCATAATCCATAACCCCTTTTTTGATTTGGTCAACAAGCTTGTTTGCTTCTTCATCAAGCCTTTTGATTGTCTGTTGAGTCTTCTTTATGTTTTCTAATTGCCCCAGAAGCTCAGTAACAGACTTATCACCTTTTTCGGATCTATGCTTGATGAAGTCTCTTGAAATTGCTCTGAGAACGTCTTTGTCTTTAATTGAGGATAGAATCTTCTCTCTTTGCTGCCTAAAAAAATCTCGTTTAACTCTGCCCGGGGCATTATTGTAAACTAAATCCTGTTGTTTCCTAAGCTTCTCAAGTTCTTCTCTTAGATCCTTGTCTTTTGGGTTGCCCTCAACCATCTTCTCCAGGTTCTCTAGCTTGCTATGGAGATTCTCAAGATGAGAGACAGATATCTTTGAGCCAAGGTTCTCGAAGCATTCTGCCTGCAGCTTCCCTCTTAGAAGTGTACATGCAACAGGGTCTTCCTTTGCATTTGCTACTGAAAGAATGCAATTATCCCTTGAATGGTTTGATCCCTTTCCCCCTACAATCTTCTCGCAGCTGGAATAGTCTCCTGAACTCATGGCTACCTTAGAATAACAATCATCCCGTAAAGGAGTGAGACTCTTATCCTCTTTTTCATCCTGGGAGCCTATCTTGCTGCAGTAGTACGATGTGTTTTTCTCTAATGCAACCCTCATGTAACAGCTGTTTGGATCAGGATCATCCTTACAAGGATCAGAAGACATGAAAAAGCCATCGCAGCCCGAGAGTACAAAGGGCAGAATTAGTAATATTACAAGAATTAAAATGGAATATATTTCATCATTCATTTCCGGCTTAACATATATTTTATATTTAAACTTTTGTTTTTGCAAAGAAAGAAGATTGCCCGGTTCGGGATTTGACCCCGAGTCCCTGCCTCGAAAGGGCAGGATGATTGGCCGGGCTACACCAACCGGGCTTTCTAAGTTGGGTTGGCCCCTCCATTTTTAAACTTTTTGTTAGAGTTCAGTATCTCCGATTCCGCTGAG
>DAWM01000044.1:1611-9113 GCA_002505945.1 Candidatus Woesearchaeota archaeon UBA119 | reverse complement strand
CATTTTCCTATCGGAGATACTGAGAGTTATCCTAAGAGAAGTCTATCTGAAACAAATAAAAATTAGAACAAGAAAAAAGGTTTAAAAAATAAAAAATTAGTAATAAGTCTGGGTTTCGTCTTCCTCTTCACTACCCTTCATTTTTCTGAAGGCAAGGACAAGACCGATTATCACTAAGATAATCACTAGAACCACTATGGCAACCTCAAGGATTATCCTCAAGTCTGCTCCATCAGTAATTCCTTTATTCTCTTCTTCGTCCTTTTCTATATTTACAGTAAGAGGTACCTGCTTAGCAAGCTCACCGTTTTTCTTGACATTCAAGGAAAACATGTTTGAACCTTCAACATCTTCCTTAGGTGTCACATAAAGAGTGAGTACTTCGCTTTCCTCGCCATCAACAATCAACATGTTGCTTGGCTTGAACTCCATCTCTGCCCAGTCATTTCCCTGAATCTCAAATGAGACTGTTGTAGCGGTTGTTCCGCTGTTCACAACAGTAATTGGGAAATAAACCTTCTCTCCTGCTTTAGCACTAATCTCTTGACTAGCAATAGAGATTATGGTTTTCTCAGGAGTCTTGTAAGGCTCTTTTGTGAGCTCACAGGCATCAGACTCTATAATTGTAATCTTTCTGCTTGCAGTTGTACTCTGATAGAGATCATCAAAGTAAACAGTTGCTTTAACCTCATAATCTCCTTCTTCAGTGCAAACAGGTATCTTCATAGCAACTTCCTCGGATGAAGCAGAGTCTAATCCTTCTAACTCATCAATGTAATCCACAGCTTGAACACCCAGTTCAGGGATCTCCAAGACAACCTTTACATTATCTTCATCTTTCTCTCCTTCATTCCTGACTCTGACCATTCCAATCAAATAGTTGCCAGCCTGCACATTATTGTGAGGACTCAACATGATATCTGCAATAGATACTTTAGAGCCAACGCAATCAATGTTAAGGTTATATTCATCAACCGATGTATGACCATCCTTGTTAGACATTATAATCCTTAACTTATAGTTGCCAGATTCCATATCCTCAGGAAGCTTTAATTCCATTTCTTCCCATTTGGTATATGAGACATACTCTTCATCGCCGTCTTTCTCAATGTCAAAGACATCTGAAGACTCAATGAGTGGGTTAGTCTCTGAGTGCTCATATCCCGTTATCATAGCGATAACCTGCAAGTCTTCTACTTTAGCAGTTTGGGGTGACACTCTAAGCTTAATCTCCAACTCTAAGGTATCTCCTCTTGTCACTACAAGTCTCTCACTTCCATATTCTGAAAGTTCCTTTCCATCTAATAGCGTCTTATCTATGCTTACAGACAATGGCTCATAAATAGCTAAACTAAAGTTAGCCATCAAACTTACCATCAACATTCCTATAACCAGAATCGACAATTGTTTTCTTACCATCTTTTTTCAACCCCCCTCCTTACCTAATAAAGAGGAATACTTGTATGTTGTTGTAAGACAACTAATATTTAAACATTTCGTTGTTTTAGTATTAGTGAGTGGTTACAACAATTTGTTTCTAGTCGGTGTAGAACCCAGTCCTATTTAAAGGTATCCTTGAAATTTTTTGGTTTGGTTCCAAAAGAAATCAAAGCTTCTTTAGACGACAGACGAAGAAACCATCAGTATCGTTCCTTTGGGGGCTAATCCTAAGGCATTTCTTTACTCCCGTATGAAACTCCTGTTTTTCGAATTCGGTTATTGGGCTATCCCTTTTTAAAGGTAGCTCTATTTCCTCTGGAACTGCATCGCTTCTTTTTATTAGGAAGTTAGATATAACTCTCTCATCTTCAAAAGGTTCTAAAGAACAAGTGGAATAAACTACAATTCCTCCTTTTTTCACACAATTAAAGGCACTCTCAAGCAGTTTCTCCTGCAGTCTGGAAAGCTTCTCAACCATCTTTTTATTCCACATCTTCAAGGTAAGAAAACTCTTTCTTATTGTACCAGTTCCAGAACATGGTGCATCTATGAGCACCTTGTCAAACCTTGTATTCTTCTTTCCTAAAGCGAGACCATTCATATTTGTTATTACAGCATTCAATACCCCACATCTCTGAAGGTTCATGTCCAGCATCTTAAGCCGCTTATAATCACTCTCATTAGCAATTATGCCACCTTTGTTCTCCATCATCGCGGCCATTTGAGTGGTCTTAGAGCCAGGCGCTGCGGCCATATCAAGCACGAATTCTCCTGGTTTTGGATTAAGAACAACCGCAGGGATCATACTCGCAGGCTCCTGGACATAGACTTTACCAAGCTGATGAAATAGATGATTGCCAATATCTCTTCTATCCCCATTAATCCAAAAACCTTCTTCGCACCATGGAATACTCTCCAAATTCCATATCTTCTCCAGTTGTTCCTTAACCTCTTCTATGCTTGCCCTTAAGGTATTTACCCTTATTGCTCTCTTTGGGAATTTAAAAGAATACTTGAGAAATAGCTCGTACTCATCCTTGAATATCTTCTTGTATCTCTCTTCAAATCCTGGCTTTATCTCAATCTTCTCTTTATCCATAAGAAACAGCAAATCTTCCTAATTTAAAAACCTTGTTTATTCCCCATTCATCTCCTTATTCAATTCTTTCAAATGTTCACTATGTTCATATTCCTCCCTGCCAAACTGGAGGAAAAGCTGCTTTAACTCGTCGCTGTTGGTCTCATTTGCATATCCCTTGTATTGCTTAAGAGCCTCCTTCTCCTTCTCAATGTTAATGTTTAGAATAGTCTTAATCAACTCTACATCATCACCAATCCCTTCAAGCATCTCAGGGTTCATCTCTAACTTCCAAAGCTCATTCTTCTCAGGCTCAAATGAAGGCACTCTTTTCTTCATCTCAATTACCAAAGCATCCTTGTGCTTTCCTTCTGCCTCATGTAGCTCCCTCAGGACTTGCCTAACCCTTTTGTTGTTTACATTGGCAAGATGCTTAGCATACCTTCTTTCAGCCGCCATCTCCTGTCTCAAAGCCGACTTAATCAGCTCCACATCCTTTTTCCCATCTTTTTCTTCTATTTTCTTCACCCTTCCATACCCTTATATAATAAATATATAATGAAAATTAACATGATTAAGACAATGAGTAAAACATATCCTTCATATACTTAGCATCTCCTTCAATATTAGGGCTCTCGCAGATTACAACTCCCTTACAATCAAAGTTCTTTAAGGATTGCAGCAAAGCCTTTATGTTTAGCTTAGCATCTTTAAGGTTTAGATGATTCTTCTCTCCCTTGGGCCCGTATTCTATCCCAGAAATGTGGCAATGCATATTGGAAAGAATCTCTTTACCAAGCCCGTCCTTTAACTGATTAAGCAGCCCAGAGAAATCCTCTTTAGAATTAAACTCTCCTCTTTCTCTGGCGAACTTATGAGAGAAATCAATACAGGGTAACACCCCTTCTACATCTTGACTTAATCTAATAAGCTCATCAATATCACCAAACTGGGTAGGCTTCCCAGTTAGTTCAGGCCTTATCCAAACATCTTCAATACCTTTTTCTTTTAATTCCTGTATAATCTTCTTTAACTCCTCCTTAACCTTTTGATAAACCTTCTCCTTATCCATCTTCTGATAATAAGCCGCATGAAATGTTATGCTCTTCGCACCACAGAAATGGGCGATCCTCGCTGTCCTAACAATCCGTTCCCTACTTTTTTTAACCGTATCAGGTTTCTTGGAGTTTAGATTGATATAATAAGGCCCATGAGCTGTTAATTCCTTACCCTCATCTTTCCTAGCCTTATTGACCTCTTTAGCCAATTCCTCCTTCATCCTTACTCCTCTCACAAACTCCAGCTCCATCGCATCCAAGCCAAGCTCTTTGAGATATCTTACCCCTTCTACGCTACCTCTTTTAGGGGTAGAGATAGGTACTCCAGCTGTACCGAAAAGCAATTTGTCATAACCTTTGTTTCTTTTGTTCATATTGAAAACCTCATAATTCAAATCTAAGATAGACCTTCCTTTATGCTTTATCATACATTAAGTATTTCTCAGGAAGCCCACCCCTCATCACTTCTCCCAATCCTTTTTATGCTTTTTTGGCTTTATTAATTTTGTTGTTCTGCCTTTTATAGCAACATAGTTAATCAATTATTGTTTTTAATTTAATTATGCACACAAATCCTTTCTCATCACAAGACACAGCTTTTAATAACATTTTTATATTACTTAACTTAACACAACCATTAGTGGGTAATCAATAAGTAGTAAAAATATTAAGGGCATAATACCTAGAAAAATTAAGCATAATACCTATTAATGATTGTTAATTGAAATGAAATATAGGTATTAAACATAATAAATACTAATTTAGGGTGAATTCAGAATGGCAGAGAACCCAAGGAGTCCAAACGGTAGAACAGGTAGCGGCTTTCCTAATAAGGGAAGCATTAATCTCAAGGTAGCTGAAGCTATGCTGGAGGATGTCAATAAAGGTATCGTTAGAATAGACTCAAGCGTTATGAAGGAGATAGATGTCAGGCCTGGAGATGTAGTAAGCATCAAAGGGAAGAAACTTACAGTAGCAATCGCTGCCCGATGCTATCCCGGAGATATAGGTCTCAACATAATCAGGATGGATGGTTCAATAAGGCGGAATAGTGGAGCTACCCTTGGTGAATTTGTTACTATCAAGAAGGCGGATGTAAAGGAAGCCAAGAAAGTAGTCATTGCTCCTATTGAAAAGAATGTGTATATAAAAGCCTCAGGTAATCTATTTAAGAGAGGTCTTCTTGGAAGAGCTGTAGTTAAAGGCGATGTTGCTTCTATGGGAGGTAGTGGAGTGAGAACAAAGACACTTAGCCAAAACCCTTTCTACGATGATATATTCAAGATTCTCGATGATAACATGGATAATATATTTGGCTTTGGATTAGGCGGAATGAAATTCGTTGTAGTTTCAACTTCTCCTGGAAATAAGCCAGTTATAATAACAGAAGCAACTGAAGTGCAATATAGTCCTGAACCAGTAGAGGTCAAGGAAACCACAATCAGTGGAATAACATATGAAAGTATAGGAGGTTTGGATGAGGAGATTAGAAAGGTAAGGGAGATGGTAGAGTTGCCCTTGAAACATCCCGAGATATTTGACAGATTGGGGATAGAGCCGCCAAAAGGAGTATTGCTTCATGGTCCTCCAGGCAGCGGTAAGACCCTGCTTGCAAAGGCTGTTGCCAATGAATCCAACTCACATTTCATATTGATAAACGGCCCAGAGATAATGAGCAAGTATTATGGCCAGAGCGAGCAGAATCTCCGAAAGAAATTTGACGAGGCTGAGAAGAACGCCCCTTCAATAATCTTTATAGACGAGATAGATGCCATTGTTCCAAAAAGAGAAGAAACCAAAGGAGAAGTAGAAAGAAGGGTAGTCGCCCAACTGCTTGCGTTAATGGATGGGCTGAAAACGAGAGGAAAGGTTGTAGTTATCGCAGCAACCAACATACCCAATTCAATTGATCCTGCTTTAAGAAGACCTGGACGGTTTGACAGGGAAATTGCAATAGGTGTCCCAGGGAAAAAGGCAAGGGAACAGATTCTTAAAATTCATACCTTAAACATGCCTTTAGAGAAAGTAGATATAAAGGAACTTTCAGAGGTAACACATGGCTTTGTAGGTGCAGACCTTGCAGCCCTGGCTAAGGAAGCAGCAATGAATGCACTTAAAAGAGTCCTTCCTGACTTAGACTTGAAAAAAGAAGAAACCTTGCCGTCTGAAAAACTCCAGAAACTGAAAATAAAGATGGATGACTTTAAGGAAGCTCTCAAGGTGGTAAGACCAAGCGCTTTAAGGGAATTCCTTATAGAGGTTCCTTCAATTGAATGGGAGGATATTGGAGGATTATCTGAAGTAAAAGAAGAATTAAGGGAAGCAGTGGAATGGCCACTCAAGCATCCAGAGTATTTTACCAACTTTGGGATCCGACCTCCAAGAGGTCTTCTTTTGTTTGGTCCTCCAGGCACAGGAAAAACATTGTTGGCAAAGGCTGTTGCCAACCAGTCTGAGGCTAACTTTATACTAGTTAAAGGTCCAGAACTGCTCTCAAAATGGGTAGGAGAGAGTGAGAAAGCTATACGCCAAGTATTCAGGAAAGCCCGCACCTCTGCTCCATCTATAATATTCTTTGATGAGATAGATAGCTTAGCCCCAAAAAGAGGCAGGGATCAGTCAGGCGTAACCGAGAGAGTTGTCAATCAGCTTCTAACAGAATTAGATGGGTTAGAGTCTCTTAATGACGTGGTAATTATCGGAGCAACAAACCGCCCTGATATGGTAGATCCTGCGTTATTGAGACCAGGCAGATTTGACAGGATTATGTTTACACCCTCGCCAGATGAGAAATCCAGACTAGCTATATTTAAGATTCATACTAAGGATATGCCTCTGGCAAAGGATGTGGATTTAAGGAAATTGGCTGAGAAAACAGAAGGTTATGTAGGAGCAGATATCGAGGCAATCTGCAGAGAGGCAGCGATGCTCACCATCAGAAAATCCTCTGAGGCCAAAGAAGTTTCTGCTTCTGCTTTTGAAGAGGTTTTGAAGAAGGTTAAGCCCTCTGTAAGCGATGAAATTAGCAAGGCCTACAAGAAGATGGAAGATTATTTCCGTTCTGCCAAGGCCCAAGAAATGATTGAAAAACCGGATTATTATGGCTAGTTTACTTAGAAACTTTTTTCTTTATGTGTTCTTATTCTTCTGGGAAATGTTCTTTATTGTCTTGCCTTCCTCATCTGCTTTTCTGTCCAATAGAAGATGTTTTATTGTGAGTATTATCATTATAGTATAGATAATGCTTACCCAATGGAAAAAAGAGTTTATCAACACAAGTCCGATTATCCCTAAGAAGATTAATGTATCTTTGATGTTTGCTTGCGTTTCTTTGAACCGGCTTATCATATAAGAATAGGTTTCCTTGACTCTTTTTCGCCATTTTGCTTTAGGTTCTTTTTGGCCTCTAAAAAATAAAGCAATCAGGGCTGCTATTACTGCGCCTTCAATAAGCATGAATCCGATAGAGAACGAGTGGAGTGCAAAATCAAAGCTCAACAGAGGAATGTCTTTAAGCATAAGAAATAATCTAGTTAGATTGAATCCAAGAAGATATAAATATTGTAACAAGAAAAGCAAGAAGATAAAAAAAGCCATCTTATTACCCGCCTTCTTCTTAATAATTAATGAGAACAACGCAAATAATGTTATTAGGGCAGATATCGCAATCACAACAGGATTAGAGATGTGAAGCGAAATAGCCAAGGATACAATGCTGATCAACCCAAATCCCCTTTCATCTATCTCTGGGATAAACTTGTTCTTGTTAAACAAGCATATCACAGAAATGAAGACCACTTCTACCATTATTACAATAATAGGTTGAAAATAAACAATCCCAGAAGCCACGATCATTATTCCTAAAACAAATCCGATTCTCTTTGCAATTATCTTCAAAGCTTTTTTCTTATCCTTCTCATCAATTT
>DAWM01000044.1:0-1439 GCA_002505945.1 Candidatus Woesearchaeota archaeon UBA119 | reverse complement strand
TTTGGAATATATGAAACTTGAACTTACCTGAAAGAAAGAAGAAAATCCCTAGAAGGAAAAAGAAGTTAAAAAACATGAATGGTATTCTTTCTCCGTGAGATATTCTATCGGCTTCGTCGTAAGAGAAAAAGCTGTCTGAGGATACAAGAGCGAAGAGTATTGCTATTAACACAAACACAAACCCAGCCCTCTCAGTTACTTTTTTCTTCTTTCCGGCCATTTTCTTTCTTTACATTATTTGATTTATAAAGCTGACTGTGAATTATGTTGTCAAGAGCAAACTCTGAATAGCCTTGAGAAATTATCTTGATATTCCACCTCAAGGTTGTTCTTTTGGCAAGTAAATTCCGAAGCTGGTTTTGCATTTAGTTTGTATAACAGAGAATTCTTTATTTCCTCCTCTAACTCAGTCAAATCCTGACTCATTCGTGAAGTAAGGTATTGATGTATGTTTAAGAAATCATAAAGGTCGTTCTTGAAAACCGCGATTGTGGTGCAATTGTTAGCTTGAGCAAACTCTTTCAGCTCTGATGTACTCCCGTTATAAAGTATTTGGGCAAATTCCTTAAACTTTCCTCTTTCTGAGAAATCTCCTTGCTTGGAGGTTTCCCATTTTTTCACATCTGCAAAGAAGAGATACGCTGGTTCAGGCGCCTTAAAGAAAGGGGTTAAATTGGTTATGCCTTCAATGGGATGGCCATGCTTCCACCAAGAGAGTATGCAACTTATATTGTTTCCTTCGTTTTTGTCCAAAAGGTATTTAAGAAAATCTGTGTGATTCTGGTTGGTTGGAGCAGTGATAGTTATAGGATACTTTATACCTAACCACCCTTCTTCTGTTACATTATACCTAACATAATAATCCCCTTTCTTGTCCTTAAAGATTACCCCATTACCTAAGGCTTGTTCTTCTACTGGCTTGGCTGTTGTTAAGAAATCCATGATGTTTAATGCCAATGAGGCAAGGATTAGCACTATTAGAAGCATCCTGAAATCCTGGAACATGCCTCCTTCGAAAGGATTGTTATCTGCACCGTTCATGTTTTTGAGATTCCTTGTTTAATATAAATATTTAATTGAAATCTCTAAACAAATAGTAATGCTTTTAAATGCCACCACTTGTATATGTTAGAATAGGTTAAAATGGAAATAAAAATAGATACGAAAGAGGAAAGTGCTGATTCTTTAAGAAGGTTAGCGCAATACTTAAGATCTTTAGCAGATGCTAGGCAAGGCAGAAAAAGGAATCAAGATATCTTTGGCGGTTCTCATGAGGGTTCTGAGGAAAGTAATGCCTCTCAGCCCAGCTCAGGGATGTTCTCCATGTTTGATTCTCAGGGCAGCAAAACAGATGACAGTTCACCAAGCCCCCAAGTATATCCTCAAGATGAGAAAGAACAAGCTGAGAAAGGAGATGAAGAGATAACATTTGATATTAA
>DAWM01000078.1:16012-16740 GCA_002505945.1 Candidatus Woesearchaeota archaeon UBA119 | reverse complement strand
AAAGGTCTGGGTGCTTGTTCTTATTTATAGGAGTGGGAACAGCAAGTATGATTATGTCTGAATCCTTGATTTCTTCTATGTTTGTAGATGCCTTTATGCTTACTTCTTTAATATCCTTTTCCGCTTGTTCATCTTTTATAGGAGAGATGCCTTTCTTGATTTTGTTTACTTTCTCTTCAGAGATATCTATGCCTATAACCTCGTATTTGCCTGTTTTGGCCACTGCGCAGGCAAGAGGAAAGCCCACATAGCCCATTCCTAGGATTGAAACTTTTTCCATTTTCAATAAGCTTAATAACAATATTTAAAAACCTTACTCTAAATTGAGCCAATTTGAATTAAACAGGAAAGCATTCAACTCTCCTTCCTTAGCTAACACAGGAAAAACATCTTTCTGAAGGCTATATTCTACTTTTGAGGAAGGAATATATTCAAAGATTCTTGGCTTGGAGAAACCTATAAAAACCGATGTCAGATTAGAATCGGATTTTGCAGTTTCATCATAATTGATTATCTTATTGCCTTCAATCTCTATCAAAGAAGATTTATGCCATTCATGTTTTTTGCCATAATAAACTGCTAAAGTAGTAGTAGCATTGCTATTTTTGTGCACATTCTCCAACTTTTTAATGTCAAATTCAAAATAATGATCACAAGGCAGAAAAAGAAAATCGCTTTCAATTTCATCCCTTGCTAGAGAAAGGGTCTGAGCTGTTCCCAGACTGGCT
>DAWM01000078.1:9049-15739 GCA_002505945.1 Candidatus Woesearchaeota archaeon UBA119 | reverse complement strand
TATCCTTTTCACCAATTTTTTTAAAGATTTCAGCAATGATTTCCTTCTTAGATATGAAAAGTATCTTATTAAATCCTGCGTCCTTTAACTTTTCTATTTGAAATTCAATTAATGTCTTGTTTTTCCTTATAGGATATAATGGCTTTAATTGTTTGTCCTTTGTGTATAATGCTTGGGATGGCCCCCCTGCAAGAATAACAGCCACCTTCTTATCCGAAAATCTTTCTTTTAATATCTTTTCCACAAAGCTTGATCTAGAAAAATCCTTCTTGGAATTATCAATCTGTTTTAGGAGATTCTTATCAATAGTCAAGGATATCCTTTCTTTATTAGTAATACTCATATATTACTTAAGTAATAACAAGATATTTAAATAATTTATTATCTGTTCTTAAAAATGGAAAAAATTTTGGTTACTGGGGGGCTCGGATTTATCGGAGCTAATTTTATAAAATATATGTTTAGAAAATATAAGGATGTAGAAATTTTCAACTACGACAAAGTAACATACGCAGCAAATCCAGACAATCTTAAAGAGTTTGAAGGAAAAAAAGAGTATCATTTCATCAAAGGAGATATTAATAACTTTGAGTTTCTGGATTATGTTGTAAACAAGAACAAGATTGGCACAATAATACATTTTGCAGCGGAAAGTCATGTAGACAATTCTATCAAAAACCCAAATGTTTTTGTGGAAACCAATGTGCTGGGAACAATGAGTATTCTCAATATCGTCAAAAGGCATAACCTTAGGTTCCATCACATTTCTACGGATGAGGTTTTCGGTTCTCTCGGCTTTTCTGATAAGCCTTTTGATGAGACATCTTGTTATGACCCTAAATCTCCTTATTCCGCCTCAAAGGCTGCAAGTGATCATTTAGTTAGGTCTTACATTAATACCTTTGGAATAAAAGCAACAATAAGCAATTGCGGAAACAACTATGGACCTTTGCAGCACGAGGAGAAACTGATTCCAAAATCTATAACTAATATTCTTAAAGGCGAGAATATCTTAATATATGGTAAAGGAGAGAATATACGGGATTGGATTCATGTTCAGGATCATTGTAGAGCAATTGATTTGATACTTCATAAAGGCAAAATTGGAGAAACATATTGTATATCTGGAAGAAACGAGAAAAGCAACATAGAGATTGCACGGATGATTGTCAGACTGATGAAAGTATCGCAGAACAGGATTGAGTTTATAAAAGATAGGCCTGGCCATGATTTAAGATATGCGATTAATGATTCAAAGCTAAGGTCTTTGGGCTTTGAGCCCAAATATGATTTTGAAACAGGATTAAAAGAAACTATCGAATATTACAAGAAAAAACACCAGGGGGAAAGCATATGAAAATACTTATTGGAGCAAACGGGATGCTAGCTTATCAATTAAAAAGAGTTTTTGATTTTGATTATATGTTTGGCCATTCAGATATAGATGTGACAAAAACCGAAGATGTATTTAAACTTGAAAGATATAAACCTCAGATTATTGTTAATGCTAGCGCATATACTAAGGTGGATGATGCTGAGGATGAGAAGGAAAAATGCTTTAGAGTAAACTATGTGGGGGTAAAGAATCTTGCAGATTTCTGCGCTAGGAACAACTGCAAACTAATCCATTATAGCACTGATTATGTTTTTGAGGGTAGCAGAGAAGAAGGTTATAATGAAGATGACGAGAAAAACCCCATAAATACATACGGGCTGGCTAAATCCATTGGGGAAGACTACATCAAAGAAGTACTTGAGGATTATATAATTATTAGAACCTCTTGGCTATTTGGGGAACATGGAAAAAATTTCGTTACAACTATGCTTGATTTGGCTGAAAAGATGAAAACAATCAAGGTTGTAAGAGATCAAATAGGCCATCCAACATATACAAAGGATTTAGCAAGAAAAACCAAAGAGCTCTGCAATGAGAAAGGTGTTTTTCATATTACTAATTCTGGGCTTACATCATGGTATGAGTTTGCAAAATATATATTAAAAGACAAAAAGGTTAATGTCGTGCCCTGCGACAGTTCTGAATTCAAAACCAAGGCAAAAAGACCTGCTTATTCTGCCCTAAATAATAACAAAACGAATAGTTTAAGGGATTGGAGAGAAGCAGTAGATGATTTTCTTGGGAGGTAAAAAATGAAAGGAATAATTTTAGCAGGAGGAACAGGTTCTAGGTTGTACCCTTTAACAAAGGTTACAAATAAACACCTTTTACCTATATATAACGAACCAATGATATACTATCCGTTGCAAACATTGATTAATATGGGGATAAAAGAGATTATGATTGTTTCCGGAAGGGGACATGCTGGAGACTTCTTAGAATTGCTCGGATCAGGCAAGAAATTTGGAATAACCCTTAACTATGCAATACAGGAAGAAGCAGGAGGAATTGCCCAAGCGCTATCCCTTACAGAGGATTTTTCCGATAGGGAGAATATTGCAGTCATTCTAGGAGATAATATATACGAGGATTCCTTTGATATTAGCGATTTCAAGGGGGGAGCAAGGATATTCCTGAAAGAGGTCTCAACCCCTGAAAGGTTTGGTGTTGCCGAGATAAATAACGGGAAAGTAATCTCAATAGAGGAAAAGCCAGCAAAGCCAAGAACCAACCTTGCAGTAACAGGTCTTTATCTTTATGATAATAAGGTTTATGACTATATCTCCAGGCTTAAGCCTTCTCATAGGGGAGAGTTGGAGATTACAGATGTGAATAACAGGTATATCAAAGATAATGAAATGGACTTTCAGTATGTAAAAGGCTTTTGGAGCGATGCAGGAACATTTGAGAGTTTGCATAGGGCTAGCACATGGAAAAAGATAAAGGAGGAGCAAAATGAAGATTGAAAGAAAATCAATAAAAGAAGTATTGGTCATAACCCCGGATGTTTATAGAGATGAACGAGGTTATTTCTTTGAAAGCTATAATAAAAGTAAGCTTCCTGGGCTGCCTGATTTTGTGCAGGACAACCAGTCTTATTCTGTTAAGAATGTAATTAGAGGACTGCATTACCAGAGACCGCCTTATGCACAGGCAAAGCTTGTTAGAGCGGTAAAAGGAAAGATTCTCGATGTTGCAGTAGACATAAGGAAAGATTCTCCCTCTTATGGCAGATATGCCTCTGAGATTTTATCTGAGGATAATTTTAAGCAATTGTTCATACCAAGAGGTTTTGCACATGGCTTTTCAGTGCTTTCCGATGAAGCCATAGTCTTCTATAAAGCAGATAATTTCTACAATAAAGAAAGTGAGGGAGGCATTGTTTGGAATGATTCTGCGCTTGGAATAGACTGGGTGGTAGAGAGTCCAATTGTCTCCGAGAAAGACCGAGCTTTAGGAAGATTTAAATAGATGATTTCTAAAAGTGCCATTTAATGAAAGGAACAATTAGAAGGCAGTATGAGAAGCTGAGTTCTATGGGTTTAAAAAACTATTTCAGGTATATGTTCCTTGAAAACAGATCTGATGAGCAAACCATCTTCAAAAACACTTTTTGGCTTTTTCTCGCAGAGGGCGTTAACGGGGGGCTGATGTTTCTTCTTACGATTATAATAGCTCGATATTTAGGAACTGAAGGTTATGGACAGTTTGCTTTTGCTATGAGTTTTACTGCTTTGTTTGCTGTTGTTGCTGATTTTGGTTTAAGTACTTTAACAATTAGAGAAGTTGCAAGAGATAAGAAACTAGCAAAAAAGTACATTGATAATGTTTCTGTATTAAAATTGTTTTTAGGAGTAGTAACTTTTGCTTTGATATTTATAATAATTCAATTTATGGGGAAATCACAAGAAGTTAGAATTTTAGTTTATTTATTTGGAGTTTATATTATATTAAAATCATTTAACGATTTCTTAAGATCTTTCTTTAAAGCATTTCAAGAAATGCAATATGAAACAATTAGTAGAGTAATAAAAAGTACAACACTTTTAATATTTGTAGTTATCGGAGTAGCATTGAATGTAAATTTAGTAATTTTAATACTATCATATCTTTTATCTAGTATTATAAGTTTATTATATAATTTAAAAACTATTAAAAAAACAAAAATTAAATTAAAAAAAATAAAATTTTCAATATTAAAAAAATCTTGGCCATTTGCTTTAAGTATGATGTTGGTAGTTATCTACATGAAATGTGATGTTCTTATGCTCTCCTTTATAAAAGGCGATGCCGCCACTGGAATATATAGTGCAATGTATGATATGATATATTCTATACTAATAGTGCCTGCAATTTTTTATAATAGCTTATTTCCTTTAACATCTAAATTATATAATGAAAACAGGATAATTGAATTTAGAAAAATAATTAAAAAAAATTATTTAATTAATATTATATTTAGCGTATTTATCATAATAATATTTAATTTATTCTATTTTCAGATTACTGAACTAATTTTTGGAAAAGAATTTTTAGCCGGAGCAAAACTTTTTGGGATTTTAAGTTTTGCAATAGGCATATCTTCTATTTCACACGTAAATTTATTAATTCTAAATTCCATTAACAAGGAAAAAATTTATTTAATCTCTACTATTCTTGCGAGTATAATAAATATTATACTAAATTTTACACTCATACCAAGATATAGTTATTTTGGAGCAGCATATGCAACAATAACTGCAGAAATCATAGGTTTTACATATTGTTTATTTTTCATAATAAAATATTTAAAAAAATGGCAAACTCAAAAGTTAGTATAATCGTTCTAAACTGGAACGGAGAAGACGATACAATAGAATGTTTAGAGTCTTTGTATCAGATTGATTATGATAATTATGAGGTTCTTCTGGTTGATAATGGATCTAAAAAAGAATCTGTTGAAAAAATAAAAAGATGGGCTAAAGGAGAAATCAAAGTAGAAAGTCCTTACTTCAAATATAATCCAAAAAACAAGCCTATTTCAGTTTGTGAATATACCAAAAAAGAATTAGAAGATGGCTCTTACTTTAAAAAGAAAAAGAAATTTGATAAACTAAAATCAAATGAGAAGCTGTTCATAATCGAGAACGACAAGAATTATGGATTCGCAGAAGGGAATAATATTGCGATACGACAGGTTTTGAAAGAAAATAAAAGCGAGTTTGTTTTATTGTTGAATAACGACACGGTTGTGGATAAGATGTTTTTGAGAGAATTAGTAAAATTTAAAGAAAAAAATGGAACTATTCGAAGTGGAGTAATATATAAATATTACAACAAAAAAGAAGTCGATTTTGCAGGTGGAAAAATAAACTGGTGGTTGGGGCGACCGTATCACCTAAAAAAGCAGCCACTCCAACAGGCAGAAACCGAATTTATAACAGGATGCTTAATGATGATTCCAATCAAAATATTAGAAGAATTAGGCGGCTTCGATAATAAATATTTTTGCTATTTTGAGGATTCTGATTTTTGTGAAAGAGCAAAAAATAATGGAATAACCCTCTGGATCAATCCTAAAAGTATTATTTGGCATAAGATAAATCATACTTCTATAAGAAACAGCACTTTTTTTATGGAGCAATTTGCAAGAAATAGAATCATATTTAATAAAAGATTCAATAAGAAGAGTTATCATTTTATTTCATTTATTTTTTTTCAAGTCATAATCAAAGGTATAATTGCATTCTTTCTTTTTAATAAGGATCAGAGAAAAAGTTGGTTTACTGGGATCAAAAAAGGACTCAAAGCTAAGTGATATTCTTAAAAGGAGGCAGGGTTGCTTACTTCAATGGGCATATCATAAACTGCCTTCTCTGCTCCTCCATGAGATGTTTTTAAATCGTTAATTAGTAGTATTTTCATTTTTTACCTCAAAGATATGAATATCATTACTCTTTGTGGAAAACACCTCAGGATATGATTTCCGGATTTTATCATAAAAACTCTTTGGAATCCAGCAAAAATTTGTCCATTCCGAATCCGGAACAATCTGTGAATCAAAGACAGAAATATAATCGAAGTTATATTTATATAAAAGTTCTTTTATTTCTTGAACTGGGAGGAAATAAATAAAAGGGGTGCCATATGTGCTCCGATTAGAGTAATATTGCAATTCGTTTCCACAAGACATAAATATTGTGATATTTTCCTCAGTCCTATTTCTAAACCACTTTCCAGTTTCAATTATAGATTCAACACCACCTTTACTTGGTGAGTATATTTGAGAGTTTTTCCATCGTTGGTTGAAATCAATTTCCCAAAGCCCAACAGGGATAAATTCTAAAAAGAATAGCAAGAGCATTAAAAAGATCAGTAAAAATTTAGATAATTTCTGCGATTTACCAGGAATAATGCGTTCAAAAAGTAAAGAGAAAGGCAACATTAACACAAAGACTAAAAGGATTGGAATAAATAAATGATATCGGCTTTGGTCATTATTTCTTAAAAAAAGCACATAATTCAGTATTAGAAAGATGATTAAGAAAACAAGCAAAAGCCTATATTTTTTATTTGAAAAAGAAAAGCAAAACAGGACAATAAAGCCCAAAACAATTAAAATGAAATTTAAATTTTCTTGGAGTAAAGATGTCTTTCCGCCCCAGAAACTTTTTACATAAAGACTATTAGCTCTCACAAAACCAATCTTAGTCTCAAATACATCAAAAGGTCTTATATGTCTGCTTTCCGCGCTTTTCGAAGCGGTGTTATAATATTTCTCTTTTGCTTCAAGTATTGTTGGGTCATTATACAAT
>DAWM01000078.1:1136-8840 GCA_002505945.1 Candidatus Woesearchaeota archaeon UBA119 | reverse complement strand
GGGTCATTATACAACGCTTTCTCTTCGGGATTATAGTCTAATCTAGTTTGCAAAAAAGTGTTCGTCTTATTCACGATTGTAAAATCTTCATTGCCTGGAATGATATACCCAGAGTTGTGTGCCATTGCTAAATAAGGTGGAATCAACACTAAAACTAATAAGGATGAGAAAATGATCAACAAGAAAAGAAGTTCTTTTTTGTCCTTAAATAAAAACCAAAGTAAAAAAAAGATTATCACAGAAGGAAGAAGAATAAATAAGCCTTGCTGCTTTATGATTGAACAAATGACTGCAAAGAATAATGTCAAAAATAAGTAAATACGCCTTTTTTCTTTAATGTATTTTATGAGAAAGTAAAATACAATTACAAAAAAAGAGGACAAAAATATTTCCATATACATTCTAGCAGAATAAAAAGCTATTTTTGATGAAAGCAGGTACAGAAAAACAGGAACAATAGCAAAATATTTGTTTTCAAAAAGTTCTTTTCCAATCAGATACAAAAACAAACACGATAACAAAAGGCCAATCAATGTTACGGTATTAAAACCCTTTTCCCCAAAAAAAACATATAATATGGCCTGAATAAGAAAATATTGAGACGGATACTGCTCAACAGAAGTCCATGCTCCTTTTTCTACTACATCTCTACTAATCTCCGATTGAATTGTAGCATCCCCAAAAAGGGGCAGTCCCAAGATGAGAGAAAAATATTTAGAGAGGATTATAACAATCAAAAACAGGACAAATATGAAGACCCATTTTTCAATATTGGTCCGCGATTTTTTTCTGTATTTCATTTTTTGTATAATCATTTATGATCAAAGGACTCAAAAAGTTTATCTTCTGAAGAGCAGTAATTAAATCACTTATATTTGAAAAAAGGTACTCCTGTGGCAAAATGCTTCGGATTCCATCAACATTTCTACCTATTACGGGGGTTCCAGCAGCCATTGCCTCTATAACTGTTATTCCAAACCCCTCAAAGATTGAAGGAACAACAACCGCCTCTACTTTATTATACCATTCATTTAACTTTTCCTCAGGAATAAAACCTAAAAATTTAATATTTGATTCAATATTATTTCTCTTAATAAATTTCTCAAGAGGTTTTCTTAACTTTCCTTTTCCTCCTATGAACAATTTTAGGTTGGGGTTTTTCTTAATAATATAAGGCATAGATTTTACCAAGAAATCTATACCCTTCCTTTTATCTAATCTACCAACAAAAAGTATGCTGTTTGGAATTTTCTGAGTATGAGCCATGGGGTGAAAGGATTTAGTATCTACCGCGTTTGGAATTACTTTAATTTTTTCGGGAAGGATCCCATATTTATTTACCAAGATATTCTTGCTGTCATCAGAAACACAAATTATTTTATCCGCTAATTGATATGTCTTTTTTTCAAAGGGAATGAAAATTCTTTTCCAAAATTCAGATTTTATATAATGAGATTGTTGCCAGTAAGTATGATGGCAAGTTGCAATTACTGGAACACTTAATTTTTTCCATAAGAAAAGACCCCCTGGACCACAATGAATATTTATTTTGGTTAGTTTATATTTCTTTATAAGTTCCTCAGCTTTTTTATTAAAAAAGAAAGAACTTGAAATATTTTTTAGCTTTTTGTGCCATAAGGGAGATATTGGAATATGATTTTTTAGGTTTATTTGAGAAGGCGAAAAAACAATACAATCTAGTTTAGGATTAGTATAATACAAATCATAGATATGCCTTCCTATGCCTCCAACGAAAGGGTAAAAATCATCTGTAAATATGCCTAATTTCAATACAATCGCCTCGTGTAATCCTTTACTATGTTGTTCCAGCTGAGCTTTGCCCTTAGCTTTTTGGAATCTGAAACTAACTTTGAATAAAGTTCTTCATCCGAAAAGATGTTATCAATTGCTTTAGCCAGTTGCTTTGGATTTTCAGGTGGGACAATTGCTCTTTTATCTAAGACTAATTCGGGCAAGCCTCCTGTTTTGGATACTATCATCGGCTTTTCGAAGGGAAGCACCAATGTACCTACTCCGCTTTGAGCTTCAAAATATTTATAGGGGAGTAAAACTAGATCGGCTGCTTTAAAAAATATCTCAATCTCTCTAATTTCATCAAATTCTTTTAATAGTGATTGAATGTGCTGCCCTGCTCCTCCAAAGTTCAAGTCTCTTGTGCATACTAGGATCTTCACTTTCTAAAACACCTCTTCAAGATATCTATTGATGAGATTATCCCAGTTGTATTTCTGAGCGTATTTTTTAACAACCGAAGATTTTAGATGAATATTCTTAATTGCTTCTACAAATCCGTTTACATCTTTCTCTTGCACAAGAATCCCTGTTTTTCCATCTATGACTGCATCAGGAATCCCTTCTATATTAGACGCTACTGAAGGAAGGCCAAAACTAGCAGCTTCTATTAAAACAATTCCAAAACCTTCCGCATCTCCTTCAATATGAATGTTCGGCATCACAAATAAATCAGCATGTTCATACAAACTAAATTTCATCTTCTCGCTAACCTTTCCGAGCAAGAAAACTTTTTTGGATAATCCTTTTCTTTTAATGGTTTTTTCAATATTACCCCTTTCTTTACCTGCTCCGGCAATCAAAAAGATATATTCATCTCCTAACTTGGGAAAAACATTGTTAAGAAACCACGTAATTCCTTTCCTCTTTATGAGTCTTCCCACGGATAACAAGACTACTTTATTATTCAAATCAACTTCTAATTTTTGGCTTAACTCTTCTTTTGAGAAAATTGGCGTTGCAGCGAAATTTATGCCGTTGGGAATAAGTAGGCATTTCTTTTTGTCTATTCCTCGCTTAATACACTCATCTAGAGTGTTAGAACTAACGCAAACAATTTTATCGGCCTTATTGACTAATCTTGGGATAAATCTCTGATAACAATATTTATTATATGTTATATCCAAAGCATGAATCGTTATTGAAATCCTTGCTTTGGGATGTAAAAATCTAATTAGAGGAATGAAAAGAGATAATACACCATCACCAAGATGAACATGGGTAAAATCATACTTAAACAAGATATAGAAAAGAACTCTAATAAAAAAGAAAATTAAATTTTTCTTGCCCTTAGTATTTGCAAGTAAAGATACCTCTTCGTATTCCTTGAGATGACTGTAAAAGTCATATGCATACTTTTCTATTCCACCTTTCACAGGAGGGTAGTTTCGCGTGACAAATAAAACTTTCTTCTTCATCATCAATCACATTCAAAGAGATACAAGGTCATAAAGGGGTTGGAATGGTTGAACACAGGGCTGAAGCATTCGCTGTCAAAGGAATATTGGGGCTGATTCCTGCCTACATGAACATAAAGCGGTGATGAATACCTTAAGAGGTATTCACTCTGGTTATTGCCTTGCCAAAAGTCTATCCATTCTTCATAACTCATCTTGTTGTTGTCAAACAGGCCCGGGGCTATTACATGCCTGTCTACATAGCCTTCTATCCATGGTGAATAAAACCTATCGGTTACTAGCAAACTTGCGTTTGATGGCAATACATTGTTTAAATTAATTATTGCATCCAACCCTTCATCGCTTAATAAGGGTTGTGCTTGCAGGGAATGCATGACTATCAAAACAGAGAATATTGCCAAAAAGGAATAAAGCAATACTTGGCCAAACACCTTGGAGCGTCTTATCAAAAAGTCAAAGCCAACTGCCGCAAAGATTATAACAAAGATGTCAAAATAGATTATAAAGCGGTTATGAAAGAAGAGGTTGAAGAATACAATCACAGCAGATAATATGCCAACAATCTTTAATGCTAGGGCCTTCTTTGCCTTAAAGAAGCCGGTAATTGCAAAGGCCAAAAGAGGTATTGAATAGAAGAAATAACTTCTTAGATTGAAGAATGTGCCTCCCCCGCCTCCTACCAAATTAGAGGTTGTAGAAATAAACTGAGATATTATAAAAGGATATATCCTGTCAATGTTCAAAAGCATTCCAAACAATAAGATAACTAATATTTCAGAAACTCTAAACTTTATATTCTTGTAATCCATAAGAGAAAAAATAAAATAACCTATGCCAAAGAGGAATGCAGCAGGCCTATGAATCCCAAAGAGCAGGCCACCGCAGACTACCAAAGGCCAATTAAACTTTGCACCTTTCTTAAAGAAAAGCAGGGAGATCAACAGCATATTTATGCCTATGATATTCTTGTAATAGCAATACCAAAAGGTCTGAAACTGGGCTATTGATACAGCAAAAAGGGCAGCAGCGATAATCCCTGTATTCCTTCCAAAAAATTTCTTAACAACGAAATAAATGGTTATAATAGTTAAAGATGAAAAAACAATCAAAAGAGGGCCCAAAACGAAATTAGAGCCAAAGATAAGGGTAAAGAAATGCATAATTAAGGAGAAGAAAAGAGGAGAATGTGAGAGAACCCAGCCGCCTTGAAAAGGCCTCTCAAATATCTCTTTATAGATGCCTGGATCATACCCAAGAGGCACTGAATTGCCTATGTAAGGGATAACACGGACAGCAACCACCAAAGCAATAGAGAGTATTAGAATAAAGAAAGGCAATACATACTTGTTATCCCTTGCCTTGACAAAGATGCCCAATATGCCTACTATAAGAACAAGGGCATAGTAATTAAAAACATAATCTGTTAGCACATTAAACTCATACAAGGATACAACTACCAAAAGCACTACAAGCAGGTTATAATACACATTCTTTATGATTTCTTGCTTTTCCACCATTTTTTTCTGATTATAACAAGAGATATTAAAATTATTCCAAGTATTATTAAGCTGACATTCAAAGCATTTATTTTCATGCCGATAAGGTTAAGATAGAAAACAACTAGAGGAACAACAGAAATGCTTAGGGCGAAGCTTAGGGCAATCCTTTCCAGAAGATCTATATTGCCCTTGTCAAAGAATATGAAACTCATAGCAAATCCAGGGAGGAACAAAACATATACAGCGCCGAACACTATTCGAAAGGCATTCCAACCAATGAAGAAAGATAATGCTATAGAGATACAAAGCAGAATAAAAAGCGTGTATTTCCCATATCTCATATAATTCTCTTCTATTACAAGTTCCTCTTCATCTTCCTCATCTTCCTGATATATTAAAAAACCAACTAATATTATAAGGATGCCTGATATTGCTGAAATAAGATAGCTTATCCAGCCAAGGTCTCTTGTCTTTATGAAGATAAGCACTGCACCCACAATGCCCAGGATAAAGGTAAGTATCATTCCAGAGGTATATTCAACAAGCTTCTTTCTAAGATCCTTCTTCTCTTCCTTAGGTTTATATGGGAAGATGGCAGTCAGCACCCCAAAAGCAATAACAGGAATCAATAGATAATTGAGATTAAAGGATATAGAAACAAATTCATTTACAAGCAGGAGAATGAGGTATATTACCAAAAGGATTTGAAAGAGAATATTCAAGGTCTTCCTCATGTCGGCCTTCTCAAACAAGATATGAAGCCAGTACGACATCTTTCTAAATGGATTCTTCTTGTTAGCCAATCTCTCAAAGAACTTGCTCAAAGCATGGAAATTAATCCAGCTAAGCAAGGTAAGAAGACCAGCAACAATGAGAACCATAAGAACCTTTATCTCAAAAGCGTCTGAAAAGGCATAGGGAGAAAGAATAGTATAAATATACAACACTAAAGCGACCACAAAAGCAACAGCAAAACTAGACCTGAATTTCTTTAGCATATGCCTCCAAAAGAGATTTCGTATTTAAATTTTTATGTATGGCTGGGTCTTTGGAAGGGCTGAGGAAGTTAGATTTCATTCTTTCTGATTAAAATACTGATTGGCTAATTCAGGGTAATATATCCATCCTATCTTGCCTTCAGAATCAATAGATATCTTTTTAGGAAGGGATTCCCAGAGTTCTCTCCTTTTATAACAACCATCGTTCTTTTTTATAAAATCCTCTACCATAAGAATGGTATACAGTTGGGGATACCTCAAAATGTCCTCCCTCCGCATAAAACCTGCTGTAGCAGCCATGTTATATCAGTTGATATAACTATCAATATCTAAATGTTTCTAGACAAACAAAGTTTTATATATCATATGATATATTATATATTTCATGAAGACAGAAATAAAACTTTTGAAACAGATATACCTCAAACCAGGTATGCATGTTAGGGCGTTGGCCAGAGCACTAAATCTCGGAATCCCTTCGGTGAAATATGCTTTAAATAAACTGATAAAGGAAAAGGTAGTTCGGTCTAGGCAAGAGGGAAGGAACCTAAAGTTCTTCATCAACTATAAAAGCACGAAAATAGTTCCATACCTAAGCCAAGTAGAATATAGCAGGTTTGCAGAGTTGCCAAAAGATATTCAGGATTCTATAAAAGACATGCTTGCAATTCTGGACAACAAACCGCTTTTAACTCTCATCTTTGGTTCTTATGCCAATAAAAAGTACAACAAAGAAAGCGATGTAGATGTTTTGCTTGTATTCAACGAAACTAAAGAGGATATTGAAGAGAAAACAAATATTATCAACAACAGATACAATGTTAAGATTGAACCAGTTTATATGAGTTGGCAAGAATTCAGCAATATGTTCTTTGATGCACGGAATCGTTTTTTTCACGAGATTAAACAGAATAAACTTTTAATAACCGGAATCTGGTGGTGGGTAATGCTTGAGAAGAAAACAAGATTCAAAATCTTGGCTAAAGAAATAGAAGCACAATTCCGTAAGAATAATGTGACGAAGAAGGACATTGAAGAGGCGATTGAATGGGCAAGTTTTGGTTTTATCCTTCTAAAAACCTATACCTCTTGTTCTGATGTTTCCTTATGAGAAGGAAACTTTTCCTTATTCTTTCCTTCTGATAAGGAAAGACGTATAAATAACTGCTGCTTACCAACCAATATGGAACTCAAGAATGCCCTAAAAACCATAATATCCGATTTTCATGAGAGGGAATTGCCACAACTAACTCAAAGAGACATAGATGTGCCTTTGAAGAGTAACAAAATCATTACATTGATCGGACCAAGAAGAGCAGGAAAGACCTATATGCTTTACCAACTGATGTCAAAGATAAAGGACAAAACAAACATTCTTTATATTAACTTTGAGGATGAACGATTAAGGTTTAAGCCCAATGAACTTCAACTAATCATTGATGCATATTTTGAGCTTTATCCTGAAAAGAAAGAAAAAGAGATATACTTATTTTTTGATGAGATACAAGAGGCAAAGGAATGGCAATCTTTTGTTCGAAGACTACATGACACAATAACCAGAAACATCTTTCTTACGGGTTCATCTGCAAAGTTGCTTAGCAAGGAGATTGCAACCAGTTTGAGAGGAAGGGCTATCAGCTATGAGATTTTCCCCCTTTCCTTCAAAGAGTATCTTAACTTTAAAGGCATAGATGGAAACATTAATTCTACCAAGGGAAAAGCCAAAGCAATGAATCTCCTAGAGGAGTATCTTGAAAAAGGAGGTTTCCCTGAAACAGTTCTTATGGAAGAAGAGGTCTATAAAAAGACCATGCAAAGCTATTTTGAGGTTATGCTTTACAGAGACATTGTAGAACGGTACTCCATATCCAAGCCGGTTGCAGTCAAGGAACTGCTAAGACACCTACTTTCCCAAACGGGCAAGGAATTCAGTATAAACAAATGCTACAATGACTTCAAATCCTTTTGGTAATATAC
>DAWM01000078.1:600-954 GCA_002505945.1 Candidatus Woesearchaeota archaeon UBA119 | reverse complement strand
AAATGCTACAATGACTTCAAATCAAGAGGCATGAAAATAAGCAAGGATAGTCTATACAACTTTGTTGATTACTTTGAGGATGCTTTTATTATTCTGCCTGTTGAGAACTATTCAGCTAAGCAAGGGCCAAGAAAATCCTATGCGATTGATACTGGATTGGCAAAGAACGCATCCTTCTCTTTGAGCAAGGACATTGGCAGGCTTATGGAAACAGTAGTGTTGACTGAACTTAAGAGAAAAGGAGAGCAGGTTTTCTATTTCAAGAAAGGAGCAGAGTGTGATTTCATAATCAAGGAAGGGAGAAAGATTATTGGAGCTATCCAAGTATGCTATGAGATTAACAAAGAAAACGAA
>DAWM01000078.1:0-389 GCA_002505945.1 Candidatus Woesearchaeota archaeon UBA119 | reverse complement strand
ATGAGATTAACAAAGAAAACGAAGCCAGAGAGATAAACGGATTAAGGAAAGCCATGCGAACCTTCAAGCTTAAGAAAGGCTTGATGTTAACAATGAACCAAGAAGAGAAAAGAAAGGACATTGAGATAAGACCCTTATTAGATTGGCTAGTAAACGCTTAGAAGTTAGAGACCAGATATAGAGAAACATATAAGATAAAAAGCCATTCTAAGCCAAAAATGGCTGATGAACGCCAAAAAAGACTTGGAGATTGCGGATTATTAGCTCAGATTTGGAAACTTTTATATAGGAGTAATACACAAACCCTATGAAAAGAGTGGTCAATGTGAAAATCAGGAAGAGATATCACAACAAGAAGACCAAAGTCCTAAGTTCAATCCTAAGCATTG
>DAWM01000010.1 GCA_002505945.1 Candidatus Woesearchaeota archaeon UBA119 | reverse complement strand
ATCTTTAAGAGTTTAATTGATTTCTTGGTTAATAATGATGAGGCCTGGCAAAGGATGAAGAAATGCAGTTCTAAGTATAAGAAACTTGAAAACCTGAGTGATAGTCTGCGCAATGAGCCAGAAGAGTTAGAAAGCATTCTTGGAACGCACATTGGGCTTTACACTTCTAATGAGCAATAAAATTACATCTTCATAACCGAAATGCTTAATAAACCTCAGAACAACACAATAGCATATGGAGTGGTCTTTTGATTCTTTGCACTATATAGGTCAGATAGTGCCGAAAAAGAAGGATATTGGTTTAAAAGAGTTCTACTATGGTTTAGTTAATCAGAAGCCTTGGGTCTATGTACAGGAAAGACCTGGTTCTTATGATATGAGGCGTTTTGAGCTTAGAAAAGATTTAACTGATTTGGTTCGTACATTGTATGCGGATGAGGGGGCAAGGAACCGCTTTAAAGCGTATAATAAGGATTACCCTATAAATGATTCTCTAAAGGAAGAGCTGAAAAACAAGTTACCGGAGAGGCCAAAAGATTTAGCTCTATACCTCAAATCTTCCCTATGTTTCTGAGGGGATTTTCCCTCTCGTGTTTATTCGTTAATAATCTCTCGTATATAATCTTTCCACAAAAGAAATGTTTAATCCTTTTTTTCTTCTTTATTTTGATTTTGTTGTTCTTCTACTTTTAAGACCTTGATATGGAAATTCAAATCCTTTCCAGCCAAAGGATGATTTAAATCTACCTTTACCTTGTCATCCTTGACATCAACGATAGTAGCAAGAACATTTTTACCATCAGGGTAACTCAACTGCATAACAACACCCTTTTCTCTAGGGATCTTCTCAGGCAGAGAGTTCTTAGGCAGTTCCTGCGTCAAGCCTTCTCTTTTAGGGCCATAAGCCTCATCGCTTTTGAGCTCAACATCAAACTCATCCCCTTCTTTCTTGCCAATTAACGCCTTTTCCAAGCCCTTGATGATAAGCCCTTTTCCAAGAGCAACCTTGAAAGGCTGTTTGCCTTCAGTAGTATCAAAGACCCTTCCGTCCTCGAGTTTTCCAGTATATTCAATCGTTACAACTGAATTCTCATTAACAGTTTCCATAAAAAACACCTATAATAAAGCCAAGAAGGATGTTATATAAAACTTTGGTTTATTTTTAAGCATAGGCCAGAGCAGGACTCGATTTCGCAATACGAGGTATCGAAATCACAGGAGAAATATTCTTCAATTCACTAAGCAAATATATTTTTATGATTAGCAGGTTATTTTTCTTTTTAACATCAACTTTGCAGCTCTTCAAGCTATTTAAAACCTTTTTTACCATATTGATCTTCTCGTTAGTCAAGTCTTTAATCATTTTTGAAGCCTTCATAACCTGAATACCGACAAATTCTTTTTTATTGTTGTAATCAAATATAATGTTTCCTAATTCAACGCTTCCTTTTGATTTAGACTTTGGATTAAATAAGAACAAATCGTCACTTTCCCTATCATAACTGAAATTAAATCTTTGCATTTTTCTTACAAATATTATGCTTTACTTTAAATAGTTTCTGCCTTCCTATTTGTCCATAGAGGAGCAAACCCTTTGATTCCGGAATTGAGGAGTCTACTTATTCTAAAGAATAATTGCGGCATACCTTTATCCTATCGTATCGTGGAGGATATATGAGAGATTCATCGGCATGCTGGAATATATCATTAGAAACATCTACAACCTTCTCTTGCTTGTCAACCTCATTAGAGAAGGGCACTTCATAGAAGAGAATTCCGTTTTTATCCTCCTTCAGGATGCTCTCATTGGGCTCTTCTTCAGGTTTGAACCTTATGATGTATTTTATGTGATCCATAGGCACTTTATCCTTGAAAACAATCCATTTTCCCAACTTATTGCCGGGAATGGCAGCTTTGTCCTCCAGCCCTCTTAGGTATATACCAAAAACACAATCATTATAATTTACTGAATCAACAAAACTCTGCCTGCAATAAACACCCGTTCCATACCTTCCTCCAGATGGTTTGATACAATTACAATTCAGAATAGATTCAAGATTCTCTGGGCTAGTCGCATGAAAAATAATCTTTCTCTCTTTCATACCACAAACCTCTTCCTAATAATATAAAAAAATTTCTTTTGATATTTTTTGTTTTTAAAACGAAAACTATTTAAATGTTTAAATAAATATAACATTTGTTTAAGCATGTTAAACATAATTCAAAAAGGCTATACCAAAATACTGAAGCTTTTTTACGCTAAGAAGACAAGTATCCATCTAAGGGAGATTGCTAAGCAAACCGGATTGAATGAGAACAGTGTTTACAGATTCCTAAATAAGCTAGAGGGAAGCAATGTTCTTTCTTCCTACAAGAAAGGAAACATGAGATTCTTCTCATTGAAGAAAAGCAAGAAAGTATATCTTATTTTATCGTACTTTGACATCGAAAGATATGATAAGCTTCCCATCATCAGGAAAAAAGCCGTAGAAACATACCTAAATTTCCTGCCCGAGCAGCCAATTTTCGTAATATTGTTTGGTTCTACTGCGAAAAACACTTATAGGGATGATTCTGATATAGATATGCTGATAATAACCAATAGAAGAATAGATACAAAGGAGGCGGAGCGAGAAGCGGATATTCAGACTGGAATAAAGGTAAGCAGTTTTCAAATGGTTTACAATGATTTCATTAAAGAACTGAGACTTAAAGATGACATGGTGGTGCAATCAGCATTAGAAACAGGTTATCCCTTGATAAACCATATCAAATATTATGAAGATATTAATTCTCGGAATTCATTCCGAGAATTAATATCTTCAT
>DAWM01000075.1 GCA_002505945.1 Candidatus Woesearchaeota archaeon UBA119 | reverse complement strand
AATGAAGAATAGGTAGAAGACTAGAAAAACTGCCAATGCAACAACTAAGAAAAAGCTAAGCTGGGTATAGCCTAAAGAGGATTTGGCCTGTTCTAAGCCCTCTTGAGTCATGCTGAAGTTGAGCTGGGCCAAGCGCATAAGGTTCGACAATGCAGGAGAAAGGACAGCCAAGATATATTTCAATACTAAAAGAGGAAATGATATGATTGCAAAGTCTAACAGATAAAGTATGAAGTATTGCTTAACAGTTCGCGCAGTCATCATTATCATCATCCTGTTGGGTGTTTCCTTGATCAGTGTCTTCCTGGTTTACATAAATCTTTTTTGCTTCTGCCAGCTTTGTGCATATCTTGTTGTCATTATCCTTGAGAAGTCTCTTGAAATCAGATACAAAATCATCAACATTATAGAACTCTATGCAGGCCTCATCATATCTTTTTGAGGAGTACCAAGCAATCGGCTGTTCCCTTGAAGAGGCATAGGAATCCTCAGTTTCTCTCCATATATCCGCCTTGCCATCGTTATCAATATCCAGATGGAATTCATTTCCGCTCGCATCATATACCTTTATCGTATAGTTCATCTTTCCTGTTCTAGAGTCAAGAGCAGCATCAATCATAAAGGTTATTTTGTAGAGGTATTCAATACTGTCATCATCGTATGTAAACTTTCTTCGGTCTCCTGCTATGAAGCTGCCCATACGGCCATCGCTTGTTGAGGAATAGGAACTGCCCTTTAACTTGAGAACATTCCAGCAGAGAACATCTTCAGGATTACCTGTTAGGATTTTGCCAACTTCAGAAGTATCAAAAAATTCCGTAAGTTGCCCTAAAAAATCTTCATCCCACCAGTCCTGAATAGTTTTGTAGAAGCCGACGTCTCTATATAGTTTATGGGATAACGCCTTGCCCAAATTAATCGCATCAACTGACTCTCTTAAGCGCCATGAAAAAGCAGTCCAACCAGGCATATCCTCAATCGTCTTAACAACTTCCTCATACAGATTCTGTTCGTCTTTCAAATCCTCTCCGAAATCCTTTAGCTGGGATATTCTAGACGCTAGATCCCTCAACTCTGAATATTTATTCTCGGAGTTCTCTAAGGAATCTAAGTATTTATACTCTGACTTATAAGACTCCAGCATCAAAAGCCGTTTAGTCTTCTGATATCCCAGTTTATCTTTTTCCTCAGAAGGTTCTGGCAAAACCTCAGCAGCCATTAAATAACACATAGCTTTCTGTCTATTATCTTTTGCGTTTTTAGCAATACTTTCAAATTTATTTGAGGCAAGGACTGCAAATCTCGCTTTGCCCTCAGAATCTCCTGCATTCTTTGTCATCCAGAGATAAAGTACTGCTTTCGCTTCATCTGATGTGGCTGTAGAAGATATCTGGTTATAGAAAGCAAATTCATCATCATTATCATTCTCCGTTCTACTCCGCCAAAACTCATAATATGTATCATCTAAGACTTCATGCAATTCCGAGATTGATCCATCAAAATTCTCATAATCAATCTCATATCCCTCAAGAACAATCTTTGCTCCTTGTTCATACATTTGATATTTATCAGCATCATTATCTTTTGAATCGCCTATCTCGGTATAATGATAATAGGCCTCCTCTGCGTATTTCAGTTTATTCTCTACTTTATCTATCATCCATTCGTTAAATGCAGCCGTCACATGATGACCATAGTCCTCTCCTTTAGTAACTTCCTCGTAGAATTTGTCATAATCTTCAATATTTATTCCGGATAATTCAGAATCTAAGTCAAAAACTGCCGATTGCTGCTGTATGTCAAAGTTCTCATTCTCTAAAGAAGAAAGATAATCTTTTGTAATAGAGACGGGATCATCTCCATCACAAATTCCTTCTTGTGCATTTAAAGAGAGCAAGATAAGAAAAACAGACAAGACAAACATCAAAGCAATCTTTCTCTCATGAATTTTTTTCATCATAATCATCCTTTATTGAGATTGAAATAAATAGTTTTCGATTCTGTCTCTTCCAAAACATTATCTGTTATAGTCAATGTTGCTTTGTAGCGCCCTACTAAACCATACTGACGCAGTTGAGGGTAATTGGTTTCTATTGTGAGTATGAAAGGTATCATTTCAGATTTCAAGGGAAGAGACTGGTCTAATTCAATCGCGTTCTCGTCTGAGAAGGGCACTATTTTCTCTCCAGTTGGCCCTATAACCTCTAAAGCACCGTTCAACATAACAAACTTGTAATCCTTGCCCCTGAAGAAACCGAAATCAGACACATTAACATAGAGAATAATGTCATCATCCCAGTAATAATCAGAACCCTCTCTAACATAGGGAGCAAGAGTCAAATCATTATAGCCATCAACCAGCATAATACTGAATTCCAGCTCATCCCCTTCTTTGCCTTTGGGATGAGTTTCATTAACCGATGTATTGTTCGCCCCAACATCATCTGGTTTCTCATCATTAATGTCAGGAACGGCAATATAACCAAAGTCAACAAGGTAATATATAACTATTCCAACCATAATAAGAACTATTAAAACGATGAGCCCGAGAAGCAATCTCCTCTTGTCATTGTATGCATTTTCTTCTCCTTGTTGGAATCTCATTTTACCTAATCAACATACTTAGAATACTTGTTAATAACCTGGCGACAATAACTTTTTGTTTCCTCTTTATCACTAAATAACTGTTTACCCAAGTCAACAGCATCGTAAACTAACTTTCCCAAATCAGCAGTTTGAACCAAAAGGTTACTCGTTCTGCAAGCAGAGCCTAAAGTCGTGGTCGGAGAAGGTGCAAAAGCATCAGGACCACAAACAAAAGAAACAATTCCACCAACAAAAGAAAGTGGATTGCTAAACAAATCTTTAACTGCAGAACCAACCTCTTTCCACATAGAAAAGGAGGGTAAGAATCCAAGTACATCTCCTCCAATCTCCGTACAATAAGCATATCCTACTACCTGCTCACAATAATCAAGAGGTGTGCCTTTTTCTAAAGCCTTTCCATAACAATCCAATCTTGAACACTCTATTTTCAGATAATCATATGCCCCAGAAACCATTCCAGGTAAACAAAGTGTAATCGTATCATATAACAAACTATCACCAACAGCAGGCTTGCCAAAGTCATATAATCCCAGCTTTTCTGGGAAATCAGGTAAGAATTCTATATCTGAGCGAGCAGAACAACTCACATGGCCACAAAATTTGGACAAAGTTTTCACAAATGCATCTTCTCCTAATGTAGCAGCAATAGCACTTGCATCAATAGAACTTGCTAACATACCTAAACCAACACCAGATAGTATATTTTTAAGTGGTTCGGAGATTACATTGAATCCGGCTGTACCTTTTGTTAATTTATCAAGAGCCTCACATAATCCTCGGGATGTTTCATAAAAAGTTTGAACTGGCTCGACAACAGTAACTGTCCAATCCAACCATTCTATCTCGGCTTTTATCTTCTCGGTCATGTCTGAAGAGGACATCCCTGAAATACCTTCAAACACGGGAATCTCAAACTCTACTTCTTCCTTCTCAGGGTTAGCAGTCAATTGCTTGCCTCTCTTTGTATACAATTCTAAAGTGCAACTTGTTTGAATGGTCGTGGGATCTAGCTCTCCTCTGCCTACTTTCATAACAACAGGAACAGAAACAGAGTTTCCAGGCACATCAGGAAGCATCACATTGAAGTTCTCAAAATCCGCTCCATCGCAGGATATCACCTTCATCTCCGCTAACTTGAGCTGCTCTCCTATCTTGGCATTAAAGAAAAAGGTAACGAAAACATTCTGTTCAACTACTGCCGAAACCTCAACATCCAATCCTGGCTCAGACACCTGCACATCAGTCAGCTCCCAATAATCCGGATTAGGACCCATATAAGGGATATTAACCAGCACATTAGCAGTCTTCTCAATAGTATTATTTGTAAAATCCCTTATCTTATATTTTACTTCTGCTTGGGAACCGCTTATTAAGTTCGGCACATCTAATACGCATTTCCACATAGAAGCATCAGCGTTAAACTCACAGGCACTCTCCTGCACTTCTCCTCTTGCCACCTTTGAGAAATTACCGCTTATATATACCTGAGTATCGTCTTTAACATAAACAGTTACAACCAAGGTATCGCCGCCTTTAAGCTCGCTCATCCCCTCGCTGCTTCTAAAAGTTACATTATGAAATTCCGGGGCTTTCTTATCCACTATAAAACCTTCCCCAGCATATTCATCAAGCTCATTCCCAGCATTATCCTTAGAATCTGAATGCACCTTTATCTCTCCAGAGCCATCATGAGACAGCCCTGTCTTGAAATTCTCAAAATAGCAGATCTGTTCCTCACAATAATCAGGGCTGATTTTAGAGCCTGCTTGCACATCAGAGGCATCTATAAAAATATTCTCAGGGGAGATACCTGATTGAGAATCACTTATATCCAAGACAACAACACTGGTTTCGCCTAGATAATTCACGCCTTCATACTTGCCATATAAAGTGGTTATCTCATTCACACTTGGACCATCTGAATCCAGCTGGATATCAAAAGAGAACTGCTGCTCTACACTATGACCTGCTTCATCAGTAACATTTATCTCAACGGGAAGTTCTTTCGGTTCGCTCAGCCTGAAATTCAACTGAGTCCATTCACACTCATAGAGATTCTCTCCCACTTCATTACATTCCATAGGTTTCAACTTGACATATCCTTGTTTGATTGAAGAGAAATTAGCGATTACCTTTGAAGCCTTCAAAGGACCATTCTCTGTTATATTGGCCTTAGGAATAACCCTATAAGTCAATCCTTCCCTAACATATTCAAGGGGCTTTCCATTGCTGTAAAGCATAACATTCTGCACACGAGGAGGCTCTGAATCCACCACAATATCCTTGCATATAGGCTTCTCGGAAACCTGGGCTAGCACATCAACGCCTGCAACACAGAGCTTTCCAGTAGTAAGCTGGGATCCCTCTACCTCAATCTCCTGATTGCTAATATAGCAATCCTCTGTCTCCACAACATGTTTCACAGCAGGAGTCAGAGGATCCTCTTGATATATGCTTATATAGTCAAAGCCAGCACAAAAGCTTCCTTCTTCAACACCTTTCTCCCTTGCAGTAACCTTTACCTTAAAAGAATCAGCGGGCTTGAAACCACTTGGAATACCTTTAACCGATAGAATCTCTGGGCCTAGGCCATCAACATAAAGATTCATCCTCTCAGAAGCCAACACCTTCCCTCCTATCTCAAGCTTGACATTATAATTTATTGAGGGATCTGTAACATAATTAATCGGGGTTTGATATTCGCAGGTAAAGAATTTTTCCGAGGGAGATGTACAGGTTGCATCCACACCAACATCATTAATTTTTATGCTGTCTGAAGGAAGCTCAGTTGCCTCAACCCCTGAGAAATTCATCTTGAAAAGTGAATAATCCTCTATCCGCCTTACTCCTTCAATATTGTCCTTTCCAACTATGCTTAGGTTCATATCTACTGAAAGAACAAGCGAGAGGTTCAAAGCAAAAATCAACAAAATTCCAATCAATAGAATCTTCCTCATCTTATTCACCTTTCCTCCAAAAACTTTGGCTTGAGCTTAGGCAGATGCCTTGACATCAGATCATCCATTTCTCCTAACAACTCTAAATCATCATAACTTGCGATGGAATCAAAAGCAAACAGGTAAAAGTTTAATATGCCTTCTTCCGTTCCATCATAATGCCAGGTATTGGTTTCATTGAATACAACCTTTCCAAGGAAAGTGCTATTCATATCAAAGGATTTTAATTCTACAGTATCAACGCATACTGGATCAACACCTATACAGATCTCTTTCTTAGGGATGGTAACAGGCTCCATATTAATCAGGAAACCGTTTATCTTGTAATCCCCTTCAACAAGCGTAAGATTCTTAGGTGCTTCGCTTCCATTAATTACCAAAGCCCTTGAGTAATCCTGAGCTCCTGAAGCCGAAACCCTTTCTAGGTTTATAACAGCCATATCCTTCTTATCCAAAAGCATAGGCCTTGAATTAAAGGAATCTCCATCATACACCATCTTCTTGACATCAGCTTTAACAGTTTTCTCCTCTAATAGTGTTATCTTGAATTCGCCTCCGGAATCCGGCTGGATTAATGCAGGCTCCTCCTTTGAAAGGAAACCTTTCTTCACTGCTGATATATAGCCCATTCCACAAGGCATTCTTGAGTTAATCTCCCCATTCTCATCAGTCTTACCTATTGGACAGGTCTCTCCTCCAGAAGAGAATGTAACCGTAGCACCTTCAACCCCTTCTCCATCATAATCAACCACCTTTATAGTATAATTCTTTGATTGATAATTCTGAGGCAGGCATAACATGCTTTCAAAGCCGCCATAAAGCTCGGATTCAGAGCGGAACGGCTCAGAGGCTCTTATGTTCAACTCCAGAGCAAAATTAAAACTCAAGCCCTCTCCTTCTAAAGCATTCTCATCTGTTAATGATATTACCAAAGGCATAGACACATCATAAGGAACAACATAGCGTGACAAAGGCATGGGAATAGGCAACACAGAATCCTGGCCTATCGTTTCCGGACCAGCAATATAATCCCCGCCGAAAGTAAAATAATAATTCCAAGAAGGATCAAAATAGGCATTATAAGAAATATCGCTGAAATCCCCAAGCCCATACAATTGGAGCGCAAACCTCTTCCAGAACATTCTGTCCAGTTCAGTCTCTCCCTCTATATGCCTATAATTCTTAGAGCCATTAAGCATAAAAAGATTAGTGTAGGCAGCCATAAGATTGCCCAAATCCTCTTTGGTATCCAATGCATTCCAAAAGACCGGGGCATGGAAACCAATCATTAAGGCATAAAAAGGAGGAAGCTTATCTTGAGAGAGATCAGAATTAGCCACAATCATATCTATTACATATTTCTCAAAAGGGTAATACTCAGCATCCAGAGCAGTAATCTCCTTTGCGATATTATACATCTTAAGAAGAGGAGCCCTGAGAGATACTCTCATCTTGCTTAACTTTGCAGGAGCATCACTACCTTTCTTAAGCATATCCAAGGGATAATTCAAGTCAAATATTGCTTCTTCACTTGTTAAAGTAACATTAACCATTGGTTCATCCTTAGGCTTGATTTCAAAGTCCTCCATAGTTGATTGGGCTGTTTCAACACAAGACTTCATATCCTCCTCAATCATCCAAGCAAGCTGGTTCTTTACCATTTCAAGGGTGGGAACCTGAGATTCAAAATCACAATTAGAAAGACAGGAATCAGGAGAAGACATATGATACCAATAAGGCAAGAAATAATCACTATTCCTAGGGAAATTAACACCATCAGAAAGGGTTGGCTGGTCGGCAACCATAGCAAAATCATCCTTGTATTTATACGAATAGCCGCCAAAGAACCCTAGCTCCTTAATAGATGATTTGGCAGACTCTTTTAAACATGTCTTTAAATAGTTTGAAACAGGCTGGTAATCTGGAGGAACAACATCATCTGGGCTTATATCCGGCCTAAGAAAGATGAAAAGAAGAGAAATCAGCATCACAACAACTAAGGCAATAATAATATACAGGGTAGCCTGACCTCTCTTAAAAGAATTTAAACCCATTTTGTTATTGCCTCTAAAAAGTAACACATTTTACTTAGCCTCAGAAGAATATTTAAAACTTTTGTTTTATTTAAATCATAAAAAGGATAAAAATGAGCGTTTTAGATATGATGAGAAGCTGCTAAAAAACAGAAACCTCAAGCAGACTATTCTCAAAAACAGCTTTTGGTTGAGCATCGGAGAAGGGCTAAGTCGAGAAACAATTAAAGCAATCCCTTTTCTCTAATTCCTGTCTTCTGAAGGTCTTATTAGGAATTGCCACAATAGCGGTAATTGCTTTCTCTACACTTTTTATGGGAAAAAGCACTGAAGTGCTTGTAACTGTAATTTTATTCGGGACTTTTGTGGTATTTGAACAGTTCAACCTTTTTCTGTTTGCCATATTCAAGGGCTTGGAAAAAATGGAGGTATTGGCTAAGATTTCCGCTATGAAAAGCATCTTCCTATTCTCTACTGTGCTTTTCCTTCTTATAACAGGGCAGGGAATAGTTGAATTAGCAATAGCATATGCTGTTATTGAAGGCCTGACAGGAATAATCAACTTTTTCATTACCCGCAAGAGGTTTGTGAAAGCCAATCATAAAAGGCATAAGATAAAGCTTCTTCCCTTGCTTAAGAGATCCTGGCCATTCGCATTAGGAATAATTTTTACCTTGATATACATAAGAATTGATTCAGTAATGCTCTCCTTTATCAAAGGAGATGTTGCAGTTGGAATATATGCGGCTGCTTACAATCTTTTATTCATTTTCCAAGGAGCAGTATCCCTTCTTCCTGAAGTGGTCAAACCAAGATTCTCTTTTCTCTTTCATAGGAACTGGTTTAGGAAATATAGAAGATTAATTAAAGGAGTAGCGGGGAAGAGTGTTATCATCCTTATTCCAGTTATTATTATACTTTCTTTATTATCCAAGAATATTCTTTACTTAATATATGGCTCGGATTATGTTCAAGGGTATGCGGCCTTAATCATCCTTTTTGTTACTGGAGCAGTCAGTTTTTACGGGATGCTCTGGGGGAATTCTTTGCTGATGAGCCATAAACAAAAGAAATGGATGCTCGCAGTGGGCTTAGGGGCAGGGTTAAACATCCTGCTTAATTTCCTTTTAATTGCCCCGTATGGTATTGAAGGAGCGGCCACAGCAACCTTGCTTACCGAGATTTTCGTATTCATCCTCGTCTACCTATTAAACGATAAAAGAGTTAGATTAGATGTGATTAAATCCGAGAAAGAGCTGAAACTAAATCAAGGCCATCAAATCCAATAACCTGGATATTTTCCTGCTTTATAATCTTATCAAAAACATCATTTACTTCATTTATCTTTTTTCCCTTCAAAGAATTCTCAATAACAACTATCGCCCCCTCAGGATACACAAAGAAATCCCCGGTAATATTAATATCCTTGATTATGTTTTCTTCAACATTCAAATCAATCCTCAAGAGCTTTCCTTGAGGAGCCTTGTAATCAATATGCCTTTTCATCTTAGGTAATTCCATTCCTTTGTGGAGTATTTCTCTTCATAGAGTTTTCTGGCAATCTCGAGCTCTTTATCACTTAACTTCCCTTCTATAAGTTTAATATTAAGCGCTTGCTCAAAACCCTTTATCATCGCTTCTTCTACCTTTTCAGCTGTGATAATTCTTCCACTTTCATCCTTCAGAGAGGTTACCCTCTCTTCTACTTTTTTTATCATCTTATCCTTAATCTTTTCACTGCTTACCTTGAGCAGAGAGAACATCGTCCTTACATCCACATCAAGCAATATGGT
>DAWM01000003.1 GCA_002505945.1 Candidatus Woesearchaeota archaeon UBA119 | reverse complement strand
TGGGAGATTGCCTGTTAGGGTTAGAGGGTTTAAGGATGTTGATAAAGAGCTTAAGAAAAAACACTTACAAATTCCAGGAAACATCTCTTCCCAGTTTGTTACTGCCCTGCTCTTCTTAGGTGCAAAGCTTGGCTTGGAGATAGAGATTGTTGGAGAGTTGGTTTCTAAACCCTATGTTGATATTACTCTCAGGTGTCTAAGCCAAGCAGGTGTCAGATATGATATTAAGGATAATGTAATCTCTGTTAAAAAGGGCATTAAAACCTCTTCATTCTCTATTCCTGGGGATTATTCCTCCGCGGCTTTTTTCTTGACGGCTGGCGCCATCTTTGGAAAGATAAGGGTTTTAGGGCTTGATATGAATGATGTGCAAGGAGATATGGTTATTGTAAAGCTTCTGGAAAGGTTTGGAGCAAGGGTTGTTCAGTTAAGGAATTATATTGAGGTTGAAAAGAGAGAATTGAATGGAATTGAGGTTGATTGCAGTGATTTCCCAGATCTCTTTCCTATATTAGCAGTGTTGGGAGCTTATTCAAAAGGAGAAACTCTCCTTAGAGCACCGCAATTAAGATATAAAGAAAGTGACAGGATAAGGAGTATGGCTTTAAATCTTGGTAAGATGGGAGCAAGTATAAAGGAGTTCGATGAAGGTATCCAGATTCAGGGAGGCAAGTTGAAAGGTGCTGTCTTAGAGCCTCATAACGACCATAGAATCGCAATGGCATTGGCTATAGCAGCATTGGGCGCGGAAACAAAGAGTAAAATACTCAACGAAAGCTGTATAAAAAAATCTTATCCTGATTTTTTTAAGCATTTGAATGAGGTGTTATGTAAATGATAGGCAGATTACTTAGGTTTTCCTTGTTTGGAGAGAGCCATGGAAGAAGCGTAGGGGTTCAGATTGATGGAGTTCCTCCTGGCATTAAGATAGAGGAAAAGAAGATAATGACTGAATTAGAAAGAAGGAAGGGCATCCCTGAGTTATCAACTAAAAGAAAGGAAACAGATAGGCCTGAATTTCTTTCTGGGGTATTTAAGGGATATACGACTGGAGGACCTGTGGTTGCCATAGCGAAGAACAAGGATGTGGATTCATCATATTATGAGAAAATAAGGAATATTCCAAGGCCAGGCCATAGTGATTATTCTGCTTATATGAAATACTTTGGCTTTAATGATTATAGGGGGGGAGGAATGTTCTCTGGAAGGCTGACCTTTGGGATTGTAGTAGCAGGTTACTTTGCAAGAGAAATACTCGCAAAGGCAGGAATCCGGGTTAAGGCCTATGCAAAATCAATAGGAAATATCAAGACAGAAAGGTTGAGTTTGAAAGATGTATTTGAATCCAACAATCCTTATTGCCCGGATGACTTGGCTTATAATCAAATGCTGGAATTAATAAAAAAGACAAAAGATGAAGGGGACAGTGTTGGAGGGATAGTTGAGAGTATTGCCCTTGATGTTCCTCCTGGCCTGGGTGGCTTCTTTGAGGACGACCTTGAGGCCAATCTTTCAAAAGCTTTTTTCATGATTCCTGCTGTTAAAGGGGTTGAGTTCGGCTTGGGTTTTAAGGCATCTGAGCTCAAAGGCAGTGAAGCCAATGATCCCTTTGCCTTTAATAAAGGAAAGGTCGTAACTAAGACAAACAATTGCGGTGGAATCCTGGGGGGAATAAGCGATGGAATGCCAATAATTGCCAGGGTTGCTTTTAAGCCGACTTCCTCAATCTTTAAAGAGCAGGATAGTGTTGATTTGCAAGCAGGAAAGGATGTAAAGCTGAATCTGAAAGGAAGATTTGATCCTTGTATCGTGCCAAAAGCAATACCTGTTGTTGAAGCTATGATGTCTTTTAGCTTGGCTGATTCATATTTGAGGTGGTTGAGTTGGAAGGAATTCAAGAACTTAGAAAGGAAATAGATAAGATTGATGATGAGATTATTGACTTGCTAAAACGAAGGCTTGAAATAGCCCGAAAGATAGGTAAGATAAAGAAAGAGAGGCATCTCCCTGTTTTAGATAAGGAGAGGGAGAAAGAAGTATTGGAGAGAGCAGGGATGTTCCAGGATGTTTTTAAGGGAATCATTGGTTTGTCTAAGAAAGAGCAATTCAAAGGCTGAATAAGAAGAGTTTGTTTTAATCTTTAAACCAAAACAAATAAATATTGGTATGTTTTAGATTAGATAAAGAATGGAAGCGTTATCAAGGTTGAGGAGTATAAAGAACCGAATCCGCAAGAATGTCAGCACCTTTATTTCATCTGAGGATGCAAGTATAGCAAAGCAGGCATTGCTGGGTTTGGGAGTTGTGGTGATTGGTTCTTCACTAATAGGCAGTGTCAAAGCAGCCCAGTCTCACACAAATTCTGCACGAGCAAGCACAGATGGTGATTATGCAGTAGGAGAGCACCAGCATCATTCGAGTCATAGCACCCATAGCACACATAGCACCCATAGCACCCATAGTACTCACAGTACACACAGCAATAGTGATTGTTGCCAGGATTGTACGGATTGTGGAAGCTATGTTTACTATTGGCCGTTTGGCTTTGCAAGGACGGGTTATGGTTGTGGTTATAAAGAGGTGCCGGAGTCGAATAAGTATTGTATTGGGGTATTCTTTGATCATAATTGTACGATTGGTAAGCTAGGCTATGATGTGGTTAAGGAATGTGATAGTATGGAATGGGCGCACGTACAGTGTCAGGATGTGGGGTATTATAATGAGT
>DAWM01000064.1:7672-7808 GCA_002505945.1 Candidatus Woesearchaeota archaeon UBA119 | reverse complement strand
TACTGCTTTTTTACATCAAGGTATTGTTTCATGGCAGGCGTAAGCTCTGCTCCGAATATCCCGTTTTTCTTTTCATTATTCATAAGATGATATCCCCCATTCACTAAGTTCAGTTTTAATCCCAAAAATTCCTCAG